>CAUDAE010000040.1 GCA_958447445.1 uncultured Collinsella sp. | reverse complement strand
AATCGAGAAAAGATAGGGAGCTCGATGACTAATAAGATCGGAAAAAAGCGTAAGATCACATTCTGGACGCGCTTGGGCTTTGGTATGGGCGGTATGCTCAATTCCGGTGCCCTGACCTTTACGCACAGCTACATGGTGCTGTTCCTGTCCACGGAGTGTGGCCTGTCCGCAGGCGAGGCTGCACTGATCAGCTCGTTTGCCATCTATGTCAACGCTATTCTTTGCCCGCTGATGGGCTTTGTGGCCGATAACTTCTATGCCACCAAGATTGGCCGCATCTTTGGTCGTCGTCGTTTCTGGATCTTGCTGGCCATCCCGATGATGATCGCCGAGCCGCTCATCTTCGTGGCTACGCCGTTTGGCTTCCCGTACTACTTTGTGCTGTACCTGATCTACAACGTCGCGTATACGTTCTGCACCGCCAACCTGTCGCCGCTTACCATCGAGATGACCGACGACTTCAAGGAGCGTACGTACCTCACCGGCTACAAGCATCTCTTTGGTAACGCCGCCGGCTTCCTGATGGCTGCACTTGTGGGCTTCGGCTTTGGCACCTTCGGCGAGACCAACCCGTTCAGCTACTTCATCATCGCTACGATCAACGCTTCGGTCATGGCAATCTCGCTGCTTTGTGTGTACCTGTCCACGTGGGAGCACACCCCCGAGGAGGTCGCTCAGGAGAAGATCGAGAGCGTCGGCGAGGGTATCAAGAAGTTCTTCATCGACGTAATCTCCACCTTCCGCAACAAGTCCTTCCGCAAGGTCCTGTACGCACAGGTCTCCACGAAGCTCGCTGCTGCCTGCTGGTCTGCCTGCCTGTCCTTCTTCATCGTCTACTGCCTGCAGATTCCTAAGTCCTACGAGTCCGTGATGGAGATGCCTGGCAAGGTCGTCGCTATCGTCTGCACCGCCATCTGGGTCGCTCTCATGGCCAAGAAGGGCTTCCACAAGTCTTGGTACCTGGCCAACGTCGGTTGCGCTGCGTGCATCATCGCCTACAACTACTTCGCCTTTGGTCAGATCAATGGCACCTCCACGGTCGCCATCGCCATGATCGCCTACCCCATCATCTTCGCCATCTGGAAGTTCTTCTACGTCGGCTTCCAGTACCTGCCCGATGTTCTGCTCAACTACATCCCCGATGTCGATGAGCTCATCACCCTGCGTCGTCGCGAGGGCATCTACAGCTCCGCTCAGCAGCTCTGCCAGCAGATCGCCCAGGCTATCGCCGTTAACGCATGGGCCATCGTCCTTGCTGCCTCCGGCTTCATTCAGACCGCCGGCAACAGCGACGCCGTGACCCAGCCCGCCACCGTGCCTCTGTACATCTGCGGCTACATGCTCATCGGCTGCGCCGGCTTCTTCCTGCTCGCGGCTGTCCTTGCCCGCGGCATCAAGATCGACAAGGAGCAGTGCGACGTCCTTTGCGACGAGATCCGCCGCGTCAAGGAGGGCGGCAAGATGGCCGACGTCAAGCCCGAGGTCAAGGCGCTTTGCGAGGAGCTCTCCGGCTTTAAGTACGAGGACTGCTTTGCCCACAACAACGTTGGCTTCCAGGACGGTAGCGTAACCCCCGCCGAGTAAGGCCGACATATCGTCCAAATCACAGGGCCGTGCCACCGGAATTCCGCCGGCAGGCACGGCCCTTTTTCAACAGCGTACAATTTGCCTTTAGAGCATCTTTTTGAGGGAGAAATCCATGGAGACGAACGTTATCTGGCGCAACGCCCGCGCGGCCGTGATCGAGCTTGACGACGGCGGCTACTTTACCTGTGCCGATACGTGGGAGATCTTTGTCAACGACGAGCCTGCCGGTACCACGAATACGGTCGAGACCTATCTCGACGGCCTGACCCCCGGTAAGCGCAACCTGGTTCGTTTTGTTTGTGGCGAGCGTGAGCTGAGCGTAGGTGTCACCACGCCGGCTGAGCCTTTTACCATCAACGTTCGCGACTGTGGCGCCAAGGGCGATGCCGAGCATGATGACACCACCAACATCCAGGCTGCCATCATGGCCTGTCCCAAGGACGGGCGCGTGCTGATTCCCGCCGGCAGCTATCGTATCAAGTCCCTCTTCCTTAAGAGCAATATCAACATCGAGCTCGCCGAGGGAGCGGTGCTGCTGGCTCGCCACGATCGTGCGGCGCTTGCCTACATCCCCGGTACGGTCACGGGCGACGAGGGTGCTGGGTATGCTGGCACCGATATGCTGCCCCTGGGCCGCTGGGAGGGCGAGAGCTTCTCGACATACTGCTCTACCTTTACGGGTCTGAGCGTGCACGACGTGTGCATCTATGGTCGCGGCGCGATCGACGGTCAGACTGATTTTGCCGAGGACAACTGGTGGAACAAGGACTTTAAGAACATCTTCCGTCCTGAGGAGGGCCGCGAGGTCGCCCGCCCGCGCATGATTTTCCTGTCCGAGTGCCAAAACGTGAGCTTGGCCGGCTTCACCGTCCGCAACAGCCCGGCGTGGAACATCCACCCCATCCTGTGCGAGCACGTCGATGCGCTCTGCCTGTCCATCGAGGGCCCCAAGAACTCCCACAACACCGACGGTTTCGATCCCGAGAGCTGCGGCTTTGTCCGCATCCTTGGCTGTCAGTTCTCGGTGGGCGACGACTGCATCGCCATCAAGAGCGGCAAGCTGGGCATTGAGCCCGAGCTTCGTCCCGCCACGCACGACGTGCTGATCTCTCACTGCTACATGCACGATGGTCACGGCGCCGTGGTCCTGGGTTCAGAGGCTGCCGGCGGCATCAAGGACCTTACCGTGAGCAAGTGCCTCTTTGAGCGCACCGACCGCGGCCTGCGCGTCAAGACCCGCCGCGGGCGCGGCAAGGATGCCGTCAACGAGGGCATTACCTTTGAGCACATTCGCATGGATGAGGTGCTCACGCCCTTCGTGGTCAACTCCTTCTACTTCTGCGACAAGGACGGCAAGACCGATTACGTGCAGTCTCGCGAGACGCTGCCTGTCGACGACCGCACGCCCGGCTTTGGTGCCACGACGTTTTGCGATATCGAGGCCACTAACTGCCACGCGGCCGCTGCCTACATCACGGGCCTGCCCGAGAGTAAAGTAACGCGCCTGACGTTCCGGGATGTCCACGTGACCTTCGCGCCGGATGCCGAGCCCTTTGTCCCGGCCATGGCCTGCGGCGTTGAGCCCATGGTGTGTCAGGGCATCATTGCGCAAAACGTCAAGGTACTCGATCTGCAAAATGTGGTGATCGAGGGCCAGGACGGCGAGGAACTGCAGCTCCAGAACGTCGACAAGGTTATCCGTGCGTAGGCGTTTGCTCCTAAACAATTAAATTCGGTATGTCGCGGCGCGCGATGGGCAGGGCCTTCCCGACCCATTGCGCGAACTTTTTATATGCCGAAACTGCAACGTAGACGGTCTACGACGAAAGGACGCGGTGACTGATGATGAGTGAGAGACGATTTTTTGAGGTTTCGCCCGAGCGTGCGGGGGCATATCACAGTATCTCTAAGGCCTTGGAGGCAATTGACGAATCCTGTCCGAATGACGGACGGCCGGTGACAATCCATATCGAGCCGGGCGAGTATTGCGAGCGGGTCGAGATTCATCGCTCGCATGTGACGATTGAGGGAGAGACGGCCGACAGCGTGCGTATCGTGGGCAGCCTGGGTGCCAAGATGCCTTCGGAGGACGGCTCGGGCGTCGACGGCACGCTTGGCACGTTTAGGACCTATACCGTTTTGGTCGATGCCGACGACGTACGGCTCGAGAACCTCACGATCGAAAACGATGCGGGCGATGGGCGCGAGGTCGGTCAGGCGATTGCCCTGTATGCCGATGGCGACCGTCTGGTTGTCGATGCCTGCTGCATTAAGGGGCACCAGGACACACTGTTTTTGGGTCCGCTGCCGCCGCATGAGGCCAAACCGGGCGGGTTTATAGGACCCAAACAGTATGCGCCGCGCCGGGTGGGGCGCCAGTATTTTCGACGTTGCCGGATCGAGGGCGATGTCGACTTTATCTTTGGCGGCGCGCGTGCCTACTTTGAGGGGTGCGAGATTCGCTCGCTCAATCGCGATATGGATGTCAACGGGTATGTAACGGCAGCCTCCACGCCTAAAGGCGAGCCGTACGGATTTGTGTTCCACGGCTGTTCGTTTACAGCTCCGGATGGCGTGGCGCCGGATTCGGTCTACCTGGGTCGTCCTTGGCGCGAATGGGCGCAAACTGTGCTGATCGATTGCTGGCTGGGGCGACATATCAAGCGCGAAGGCTGGTGGGATTGGAATAAGCCGGCGGCGCACAACTGCGTGCAGTATGCTGGCGCGATTCTGCATGGGCCGGCGGGTGATACTACCGGCTGGGTGCCGTGGGCGAATGAACTCGATGTGATGGCTGCCGCCGGGTACGCTCGCGAGCAGGTGCTTGCCGGTGGGGATGGCTGGGATCCCGAGGGAGGCACCGGTGATGCGGTTGAGACGGCTGGGCTATCTGCCAATGGTCGCACCGTGCACATCGAGACGTACTGCGAAGACGAGCCTGCGCTGCGTGCCCGGCTGAAGCGCGAGGGGCGCTCTGCCGCATTTGCGGGCCAGACTCCTGCAGATTTTGAGGCATGGAAGATTGCGTCCAGGACTCGCCTGTGCGATGTTTTGGGCCTTTCGCTTATGGACCGCGCCCCGATTGAGATTCGTGAGCTCAGCCGCGTGCGGGTTGCCGGCGGCATCGTGCGCACCCATGCGATGTTGCAGGTCGAGCGCGATGTTTGGATGCCGTTCTACCTGTTGGAACCGTCTCATCCTAAGCTTGATGAGCGGGGACTCAAACGCTGTTATATCTGCCCGCATGGCCATCAGGGAGCGGGTGCTGCAAGCGTAGCCGGTGTTGCGGGCGTGCCGGCTGTCGATGATGCCGTGCGTAAGTTCAATTACGACTACGGTCTGCGTTTGGCACGCATGGGTTACGTGACCGTCTGCCCTGATGCGCGCGGTTGGGGATACCGTCGTGACTGGAAGGGTCAGGGCGATGACGAGAACAGCTACCTGCGCGGTACGTGTCTGAATCAAGCACGTATGGCCGAGCCACTGGGTCTTACGGTCGCGGGCCTCAACGTCTGGGACAACATGCGCTTGATCGATTACTTGGAGGCGCGCGGCGATATTGCCATGGATGACCTGGGTTGCTTTGGTTTTTCGGGTGGCGGCTACATGACGTTGTACCTGGCCGCACTCGACTCGCGTGTGCGCAAGGCGTTTGTCTCGGGCTGTCTGTACGGTGTCGACGATTCGCTGCTGCATCTCAATGGCAATTGCAGCTGCAACTACACACCCGGACTTTGGCGCTTACTCGACATGGGCGATATTGCCTCGCTCATCGCGCCGCATCCGCTGCTGGTGCAAAGCTGCGAAGAGGATCATCTGAACGGTTCGCGCGGGCTGAAAAATGTTGACGAGCAGCTCGAGATCGTGCGCGATGCCTACAAGTTGCTGGGTCGCAGAGATGGCCTGCGGCACGAGGTATGTCCGGGTGAACACCATCTGGGCGTGACACATCTTGCCGAGGATATCGAATGGCTCGATTCGCACGTTGCGGAATGCGCCCGTGCATAGCCCCTCGGCATGCTGCGAATAAACGGTACGTTCCTGTATGACCGCCGATGGGCGGATGAGGAGAAGATTGTGGAAACGAAGAGTTTGAGTGAATCGACCATTTGCTGCTTTGGCGATTCAACGACCTGGGGCGACAACGGCTGCGGTGGGGGAGGCAACGACATCTCGTGGACCTCGCATTTGGGCGCGTTGCTGGGAGGTGCAGTCGTCGAGAACTTTGGCATCAAGGGTTCGCGTATTGCCATCAAGGCCGACCGTACCGATTCATTTGTCGAGCGCCTGGACGGCATCGACGATGCGGCCGATGTCTATGTTGTCTTTGGCGGCGTTAACGACTTTAGCCGCAACGTGCCGCTTGGAGAGCTGGGCAGCACGGACGTGCACGAGTTCTATGGTGCACTCGACTATCTGATCCGAACCATCACGGCGCGCTCACCTCAGGCAAAGCTCGTGTTTATGACGCCATGCAAGACGAGTGGTAAGCACGAGAAGGATATCCCGGCAAGCGATGAGGCGAACCATTTGGGTCTGACGCAAGACGCCTACGTGCGAGCGATGCTGGAGGTCTGTGACCGTTACTCCGTTCCGGTGATTGACCTGTATGCGCAAAGCGGCATCAGCCCGTTTTTGCCGGAGCACCGCGAGCTCTATATGCCGGACGGTCTGCATTACAGTCCTGCCGGCTATGAGCGCCTGGCGCATCGCATCGCCGCGGGTCTCACCGCCGTTTGCCGCTAAAAGTCTGCCGTTTGCGGGGAATATAGGGTTAACGTTCACCCTATATTCCCCGTTCGCGTTACACTAGGGGTAACGTTCACCTATCGTTTATGTCAGAGGGGACAGCAATGGGTTGCAATCAAATCCTGGACCGTTATATCGAGCAGTTGATCGAAACCTCTACGCCGCAGGCGCCGGCTTGGAATATCGAAAAGATTCGCGCCGGCAAGGAGAACACCTGGAACTATATCGACGGCTGCATGATCAAGGCGCTCATCGAGCTGTACGAGATTACGGGTGAGCAGCGCTACCTGACGTTCGCCGATGACTACATCGATTTCTTTGTCCAGGACGACGGTACCATCAAGCATTACAACCCGCAGGAGTACAACCTCGATAACGTCAATGCGGGCAAGACCCTCTACAAGCTGTATGACCTGGTGGGCAAGCCCAAGTACCGTGCCGCCATGGACACCATCTACCGCCAGCTCGAGACCCAGCCGCGCACCAAAGAGGGCGTGTTTTGGCACAAGGCCGTCTATCCCAACCAGATTTGGCTCGATGGCATGTACATGGCACAGCCGTTCTACATGCAGTACGAGCTGAGCTTCCACAACCGTCGTGCCTGCTCGGACAGCTTCCATATGTTCCAGGTCGTGCATGACCTGATGCGCAACCCCCTCAACGGTCTGTACTATCACGCTTACGACGCGAGCCGCAAACAGTTCTGGTGCGACCCGGTCACCGGTCTTTCGGCTAACTTCTGGCTGCGCGCCGAGGGCTGGTTTGCCATGGCGCTCATCGACACCTGGGAGCTTATGCCGCCTTCGATGTCAGCCGAGAAGGACGAGATCCGCAAGATGTTCCACGACCTGATCGACGCCATGCTGCCGTATCAGGACGAGAAGACCGGCATGTGGCACCAGGTCATCAACCTGCCCAATATCGCCCCCAACTACCTGGAGGAGTCGGGCAGCGCCATCTTTGCCAATGCCATCATGAAGGGCGTGCGTCTGGGCGTGCTGGGCGAGCGTTACTACCAGTACGGCCGTCGCGCCTTCGACGGCATCTGCGAGACCTGTCTGTCCGAGTATGACGGGCAGCTGGCGCTCGACAACATCTGCCTGGTTGCGGGCTTGGGAAACACCGCGCACCGCGAGGGCACGTTTGATTACTACATGAGCGAGCCTATCGTCAAAAACGATGCGAAGGGCGTGGCGCCGCTGGTGCTTGCCTATATCGAGACCATGCATCACGACAAGCTGGCCGGTAAGCGCGATCCACTCGCCCCCTCGGGCGTGTGCTCCATCGAGGACCCGTTTGGCGGATACACCCCGGGCATCAACGCTCATAAGGGATGTGAATAACGTGGGGGCTATTACTCCGGGCGTACGTTTGCACGACCTTCCGCGGGGGACCGTCGAGGAACGCATTCGCATGGCGGGAGAGCTGGGCTTTTCGTGCATTCAGCTGCCGAGCAAGGTGCTCTACGCATCGATGGGGATCGATCGAGGCGGCCTGACCCGCGAGCTTGCCGACCATTTGCGTGCGGTGCTCGACGAGGCGGGCGTTTCGGTCGCCGTGCTCGGCTGCTATAAGAATTTGGCGATGCCCGATCGCCAACAGCTCATGGATAACTTTGCCGAGTACGAGGCATGCTTGAACTTTGCCCAGATGCTCGGCGGATGCCCGGTTGGCACCGAGACCGGTCGCCCCAATGCGCAGAACCGCGTCGCGGACGACCGCATGACCGATGGGGCACTCGATACGTTTGCAGACGGGCTTGCACGCGTCTGCGATCGGGCCGAGGCCGTGGGTGGGCAAATACTGATCGAGCCCGGTTGGAACGAGACGGTTAATACGCCAGATCGCTGCCGTGAGGTGCTGGAGCGCGTCTCGAGCCCGTCGCTCGGCGTGATCTATGACCCAGTGTCGCTGCTGCACCCCAGCGTCGTTGACGAAGCGCAGGAAATCACAGCGCGCATGCTCTACTTATGCGGCAGCAAGATTCGCGTGCTGCACGCCAAGGATTTTGAGGTCGTCGACAACGAGGACGAAGCCGGTTGGTGCGACGGTACGGGTTCGCGCCTGGTGTGTCACGGCGTGGG
The DNA here is from genome assembly GCA_958447445.1 of uncultured Collinsella sp. GTDB lineage: Bacteria > Actinomycetota > Coriobacteriia > Coriobacteriales > Coriobacteriaceae > Collinsella. The sequence continues at coordinate 5,572 of CAUDAE010000040.1, read as the reverse complement.
CGAGACGGGGCGCTATGACTTTGAGCCCGTGGTGGCCTGGGCTGCCGCCGCCTGCCCTGGGATTCCCTGCGTGGTCGAGAACAGCGTGCCGGCGACGGCGGCTGACTGCCTGGCGACACTCGAGCACATGTCCGCTCGCTGCGGGGCTTCGCATCGCGAGTTATAGCATTGGCTTTTGCCGTGTCGGCAGATTGAGATTACCTGTATGGGGGCGGCGGTGAAGGGTCTTTATCGTCGCCCCATTGGATTGCATTAAAAAGGGGAGTTGCGTGGCTATCCACATTGTCGAAGAGGCGAATCGTTGCCTGGGTTGTAAAAGGGCGTTCTGTCAGATTAAGGGCTGCCCGGTTCAGACGCCTATTCCGCAGGTCATCGACCTGTTCAAACAGCGTCGTCTAGAAGAGGCAGGCGAGCTGCTGTTCCAGAACAATCCCATGAGCGCGGTCTGCTCCATGGTGTGCAACCATTCGGGCCAGTGCGAGGGTGCTTGCATCCAGGGCCGCAAGGGCACACCCGTGCATTTTTCGAGCATCGAGCACTATATCTCGACAGCGTATTTGGACCGTAAGGAGTGGACGCCCGCGCCGTCGTGCGGCAAACAGGTTGCTGTGGTCGGTTCCGGTCCTGCCGGTATTACCGTGGCCATTAAGATGGCCCAGCTGGGCTGTGCCGTCACGGTATTTGAGCAGCGCCCCGAGGTCGGCGGTGTGCTGGAGTACGGTATCCCCGAGTTCCGCCTGCCCCGTGCGCTCGTGCAAAAGTACCGTCACGTGATGTGCTCGCTTGGCGTGCGCGTGCGCCCCTCGACCACCATCGGCGGCGCACTGCACATCGATGACCTGCTACGTGACGGCTACGACGCGGTCTTTGTCGGTACCGGTACCTGGCGTGCCCGCAAACTGGGCATTCCCGGCGAGTCGCGCGGCAACGTGCTTTTTGGCATCGATTACCTGGTCGATCCCTCGAGCGTGGCGATCGGGCAGAACGTGGCGGTCATCGGTGCCGGTAATGTGGCCATGGATGTGGCCCGCACGGCGCTGCGTTCGGGTGCTCGCAAGGTCACTGTGTATGCACGCTCGCGCCATATCTCGGCCATCGATGACGAGGTGGAGCTGACCGAGCTTGACGGTGCCGAGATTGTGTGCGGCAAGGCGATCTGCGCCATCGACGATAACGGTCCAGTGTTCGAGACGGCTATCTTTGACGAGGACAACAACGTGGTGGGCTATGAGGAAGAGCTCGACCATGTGTCCGCCGACACAGTTGTGATCGCGGCTTCGCAGGTGCCCAAGGACAAGCTTGTGCTTACGACGGGCGGTCTGGAGACCGATCATCGCGGCCTTCTTTCGGTCGACGAGTACGGTATGACTACCGTGCCCGGTGTCTTTGCCGCCGGCGACGTGGTCAACGGCCCGCTCACCGTGGTCCATGCTGTAGCCGGCGCCAAACTCGCCGTCGAAGGCATGACCAGCTACCTGGGCCTCTAACACATTCCATCCATCAGTTGCGGTGAAATACGGACTGTTTTGGCTGTCAAAAGCCTTATCTACTCCGTATTCCACCGCAACTTTTTTTGTGAGGTGGGCTAGAGACGCTGCATGCGGTACCCGACACCCATGTGCGTCTGAATCATCTTGGGGTGAGAGGGGTCTGCCTCGATCTTCTTGCGCAGGGTGCGCATGAACACGCGCAGGCTCGCCAAATCGCTGTCCCAGCTCGTGCCCCATATCTCGCGGGTGATGAAGGTGTGGGTGAGCACCTTGTCGACGTTTTTCGCCAGAAGGACGAGCAATTTGTACTCGGTTGGGGTGAGCGAGAGCTCGCGTCCGTCTTTCGTCGCGTATCCCGCGGCGTAGTCGATATGCAGCGGACCGTTGTCAAACGTGCTCGCTTCTGTCGACTCGCTCGACGCCATCGAGGAGCGCCTCAAATTCGCACGGACGCGCGCGAGCAACTCATCCACAGAAAAGGGCTTGGTGAGGTAGTCGTCTGCCCCTGCGTCAAGTGCTGCAATCTTGTCGGAATCTTCGGTGCGCGCCGAAATGACGATAATGGGGACTGCCGACCAGCTTCGGATTTTCGTGATGACCTCGATACCGTCAATGTCGGGAAGGCCGAGGTCGAGCATGATGAGGCTGGGGCCGTGCGACACCGCATCCATGATGGCGGCCTGGCCGTTGCAAACCTTGCTCACGACATAGCCGTGGAGGTCAAGCGCGGTCGAAACGAGGTTTTGAACGGTCAGGTCATCTTCGACCAGGAGGATGCGTGGCTTAGCGGCATTATTCATGAATCTCGATCTCCTCGGCGGGCAGGGTAAAACGGAAGACAGCCCCATGGGGGTGGTTGTCGCGAACTTCGATGACGCCGCCATGCGCCTCCACGATGGAGCGGCAGAGCGACAGGCCAAGGCCGATGCTTCGACGCGAATCCACGGGCCGCGTATTGCTTGAGGTGAAGAAGCGCTCAAAGATATGAGGCTTGTCGCAGTCTGCCACACCCGGCCCATCGTCTGCGACGTCCACCACGACGAACGCGCCCTCGCGACATGCACTGATGGTGACAGTCGAGTCCTCGGGCGTGTATTTGAAGGCGTTCATGATGAGATTCGTAAGCACCTGCATGATGAGATGGACGTCGATGCGTACCAGCAGGATGTCGTCAGTGTGCTCGATGGTGACGGCACGTCCATGCGATGCTTGGGCGACATGGCTGAGGGCGGCCTCGATGACCTCGTCGATGAGCTCGGATGTTAAGTTGAGGCGAATGGTGCCGTCCTCGACGCGTGTGATGGCGAGGAGGTTCTCCACGGTATCGATAAGCCAGAGGGAGTCGTCGTAGATGGCATCGGCAAGATCGCAGCGTTGTTCGAGGCTGAGCTTCTCGTCGCTCTTCCGAAGGATTGCCGCAGATCCGGATATAGCCGTGAGGGGTGTCCTCAAATCGTGGCCGATGGAGCGCAAAAGGTTGGCGCGCAGCTGCTCGTTTTTCGCCAAGACCGCAGCCTCTTCGCGCTCTTGCGCCGCCCGGTCGCTTTCGAGCGCCAAGGCGCATTCACCTACGATAGATAGGACGATCGAATGCTCGAAGGCTTCGATCTCGCGCCCCTCCAGGGCGATGCCGATGACACCGAATACCTTGTCGCCGGTGCGAACCGCGAGGTAGAGACAGTGTGCCTCAGGCAGGGTCCGCGTGCTTGCGCCCGCGCGCTTGTTGTTGGTGTAGGTCCAGGTTGCAACGGCGCGCTCGTAGTCGGTGAGCAGCGACGCGGATCGGTTTTCGGTGCCAGCGGACTCATAGAGCGCTTTGCCGAGCGTGCCGTGTTCGGCGGTGTAGAAGACCACGTCGAGTTTTAGCAGTTTGATGAGTTGGTTCATGGCGACGCGGGCGCACTCCTCCGCGCTATGGGCTTGCTGCAAGAGCTGGTTCGTTTCGAGGAGTACGCGCGTTTTGAATGCGTTCTCGGCGGAGGTACGGGCGTTGTCGGCGATGCGCGCAGTTAACTCGCCGGCGACCATAGCGGTAGCGAACATGATGCCGAACGTGACCAGATAGCTTCGGTCGTAGCTGGCGAGCGAAAACAGAGGCGTGACGAAGCAGAAGTTGTAAAGCACTACAGAGAGCACGCTCGATACGATCGTGCAGATACGCCCCGTCGTGGTGACGGCGGTCAGCAGGGCCGTGAGGATATAGAGGGATATGATGCTGGAATCGGCAAATCCCAGATGGCGGAAAGCCGTGCCGATCGCCGTGGCGACAAGAGAGAGGGCCAGCGTGCGAAGCACGTTTCGGCTGTTGGGCGGCTGCAGGGCGAGCGTACGGCGGCGTCCTTTGGGCCGGGAGGGCGGAGCCGACTGGTCTGGAATGATGTAAATGTCGAGGTTCGGGGCGAATGTTATGAGCTGTTCTACGAGAGATTTGCGGCCAAAGAGGGCCTGACGGACGCTGCTGCGCTCGCCCGTGCGCCCCATGACGATCTTCGAAATACCCGACAGGCGCGCGAACTCGGAGATCTGAAACGCGATGTCGTCGCCATAGACGGTTTCCATATGTGCTCCGAGCTGCTCGGCTAGGGCGATATTGGCTGCAAGCTTGGTACGCTCATTATCGCTCATGGCTTGCGTGTGCGGGCTCTCTACGAACAGGGCGACGAGCTCGCTGCGAAACGCTTTCGCCATGCGCGCGGCGGCACGGACGATGCGGGGATTGGTCGGCGCCGGGGAGACACAGACTAAGATACGCTCCCTGGTGTAGTAGTCACGGTTTCCCAGCACGCGTGCGGCGTCTGTGAGGTGGCCGGTGCGATCGGCGCAGCGGCGCAGCGCGATTTCTCGGAGTGCGGTGAGGTTCTCGACGGTAAAAAAATGCTGTTGCGCTCGGGCGGCTTGCGCGGGACGGTAGACGAGGCCGGCGCGAAGGCGCTCAAGTAGGTCTTCGGGCTCTATGTCGACGAGCTCGACCTGGTCGGCATCATCGAAGATACGGTCGGGGATTCGTTCGCTCACGACAACGCCGGTGATGGATGCAACCATGTCGTTTAGGCTCTCGATATGCTGAACGTTCACGGTCGTATAGACGTCGATGCCCGCATGTAGAAGTTCCTCGACGTCTCGATAGCGTTTGTCGTGGCGAGACCCCGGCGCATTCGTATGGGCGAGCTCGTCGACGAGGATGAGCTGAGGGGCGCGTTCGATAGCCGCATCTAGATCGAACTCGCTGAGCGCAATGCCGTTGTGCTCGATGAGTTTACAGGGCACTTTCTCAAGCCCTTGTGCAAGATGGGCAGTTGCCGGACGTTCGTGCGGCTCAATGTACCCTGCGACGACGTCAACACCTCGCCGCTTGGCGGCGTGGGCGGCTTGAAGCATCGCATAGGTTTTGCCTGCGCCGGCAGCGTAGCCAAAGAAAATCTTGAGGTGTCCCCGGCTGGTTCGAGCGTCATCGGCGACCTCGTCTTTCTCAATTGCCTTGAGGATGAGGTCTGGATTGACGCGAGTGTCCGATGCGTCGCGCTGCATAGCGTAGCCTTTCTGAAGCGTTGTCCATGCGTGCATACGCGGTGAGGACGCCACTGTATGCTCGCGTGGTCGAGTATAGGCGCACTGCAGCCGCAATAGTGCTTTCTACCTGCATCTTTACGGCATCTTAAGGACGTGAGCCCCGGCCCTCACGCCTCTTTAATCCCTAGAAGCGTTTACTGTCCCCAGACGCTTGCGAGAGCAGGCGTCCGAGACATCGGACCGCGCGTGAAAGGGGCGGTAAATGGACATCCTCAGTCCCATCATCGGAGTCGTCTGCATTGGACTCTTTATCTATTACATCTACATTCTGATGAGGAGTGATTCGTAAACTATGGATGCTGCGATTCAGTACATCTTGTACTTTGCCGTGCTCGTCGTCTTGGCCGTTCCGCTCGGTCGGTTCATGGCCCATATCATGGATGGTGAGCATACGTTCCTGTCGCCTGTGATTGCTCCTGTGGAGCGTGGCGTCTATCGTCTGCTTCGCATCGACGCGGCAGAGCAGATGGGGTATAGGCGCTATCTGGCGAGCGTGCTGGTCTTTTCGGGGA
>CAUDAE010000039.1 GCA_958447445.1 uncultured Collinsella sp. | reverse complement strand
ATAATTCGCCCATGCCCGATCCCGACAAGATTGTCGTGGATCCGAGCGCGACGACTCCTGATTGGGATGCCGAGTGGGCCGGCTACGGCAACAGTGGCAACGGTTCGACCGTAACGGATGCCAAGACGCCTGCGCAGGCCGCCGGTCTTAAGTGGGCCTTCGATTGGAAGGCCGAGTCTGGTCAGCAGTATGCCAACTGCAGCGAGCCTGTCATTGCTAACGGCTTTGTGTACATCGCGACCGAGAACGAGCTCATTAAGATCGATTCGTCCACGGGCAAAAAGGCTGCCTCTGCGCCGCTTGCCTCCAAGGTGAGCTATACCTCTCGTCCGATCTATACCAATGGCCTTATCATCGTTCCGCTCAACGGCGGTGCGGTCCAGGCGATTACTGCAGACAAGCTGATCTGCAAGTGGCTGACGCCTGGTTTGACGGACTTGACGCAGAGCTCCTGCACCGTCGTTTCGGACGGCGAGTACGTCTATGTAGGCTCGGTCGATATTTCGTATGACGAGAATTACAACGCGACCTACGGCAACGGCTCCTTTGCGCGCATTAAGATTGCCACGGGCGAAGTTTCTTGGCAGAACATCGACCCTGCCGAGGGCTATTACTGGACTGGTGCGGCTTTGACGGATAAGTATGCCATCGTTCCTACGAGCGCAGGTACGCTTAAGTGCATTGATAAGGCAACGGGTGATGTCGTTTCGACCATGAAGCTCGGCGCCCTTGCGAACGCTGGCTGCGTCGCCGATCCGTCCAATGGCTCGACCTTCTATCAGATGACGCACGACGGAAAGCTCCATGTGATTTCGCTTTCGGCGAAGGGCGTGCTGAGTGAACAGAAGACGGTTGATCTGGGCCTTACGAATAATCTGAGCGCCCCTGCGGTGTCTGGTGACAATCTGATTGTCGGCGGACAGACGGCTACTGGCTCTGCTCTGGTTCTCTATAACCTGAAGATGGGTAAGACCACGATGGTCGCTGCTGCCGACGGCAAGGCGCTGCCGGCTGGCCTCAACGGTATTGCTGCTACTCCGCTGGTGAGTGTTCAGGGCGGCAAGACCTATGTGTACTTCACCGTTAACAGCGCGGATAGCAAGGATTACGTCAACTACTCTGCTGGTGGTGGCGTGTATCGCTATACGCTCGGCGATGCAGAGGCGACGCAGATTTATGATGCGGCTGGCCATTACCAGTACTGTGACTCTCCGGTCATTGCCGATGCTTCTGGCAATCTCCACTACATTAATGATTCGGGCACGCTGTTTAAACTTGAAGCTGTCGAGTCTTGGACGGTTGCCTTTAACTCCAACGGCGGGTCTGCTTGCGACACTAAGTTTGTTGCTACGGCCGATGGCAAGCTGGTCAAGCCGGCCGATCCGACGCGCGATGGCTACACTTTCGGCGGTTGGTATACCGATGAGGCTTGCACGCAGGCGTATGGCTTTAGCACGCCGGTGACGGCCGATCTGACGCTGTATGCCAAGTGGACCAAGAATGCCGTTAACCCTGGCGGTAATGGCGGCGCTGGTTCGAATGGCGGCGGCGGTTCTGGTACCGGTACTGGTTCCGGCACTGGCGCTGGCACTGGCACGGGTTCCGGCTCCGGCTCGAAGGGCGGCGCTGTCGCCCCGGGTTATAAGCCGACGACCAAGACGACGGTGTCGACCAAGACCGAGACCAAGGACAACAAGTCCGACAAGAAGGACTCCGATAAGTCCGATAAGAAGGACGAGAAGAAGTCTGACAAGAAGTCTGACAAGAAGGACAGCAAGTCCGACAAGAAGTCCGACAAGAAGTCCGATTCCAAGTCCGATACGGGTGCTGTTTCCACGACCACTGCTAAGAAGTCCTCTAGTGCTTCCGAGCAGGAGACTGGCACCAATCCGCTCGCCATTGTTGGCGTTGCCGCCGGCGTCATCGGACTCGCCATCGTCGGCGTGTTCGTGTTCACCAAACGTCGGTAGGTGAGGGCTGTGTCCAATAAATCCAAGGACGCTGACCCCAAGCAACCAGATTCCTCGTTCATTCAGTTCGACGATGCAAAGCAGCAGGGCGCCGCTTCGGCGGCGTCCGCCTCTCGTCGCAAGGCGCTCCTTGGCGTTCTTGCTGCCGCGTGCACCATTCTGATCGTCGTCTCGCTGGGCTTCGTCCATCCTTCCGAGAGCGGCGCCTGGTCCATCGACTGGATCGTTCAGACCGTGACGGGGGAGAGCGTCGTCGCCAAGGACACCAAGGGGTTTGGCTCGACTACGACTTCGGGCGAGGCCAGTTCCAAGGATTCCAAATCTTCGAATGATGCAAAAGACGAGCCCAAGGGTTCGAACGACGCCAAGGACGATTCCGAGTCTTCAAACAAGGAATCGGACAAAAACTCGGATAGCAAGAAGTCCGAGGACCGGGGCGGCAAGAAGTCTGGCGATAAATCCGCTGCCCAAAATACGGGAGCCGGTGATACTTCCAATGCGTCTGGCGGTGCTTCTTCGGGCGGTGGCCAGTCGTCTGATGGAGCCTCATCCTCTAATGGTGGAAACGCCTCCTCGGGCAGCCAAAGCGGCTCACAGGAGTCCAACTACGTTACGGTGACGGTTTCGGTCACATCGAGCGCTGTGGGCAATCCCGTGTCCTCTGGCGGTACCTTTACCTTTAACGAAGGCGCCACCGTTTACGATGCCCTGTGCGCGCTGGGCCTTTCTGTCAACGCACACGGCTCATCGTACGGCACGTATGTTTCTGCGATTGGTGGTTTGGCCGAGAAACAGTACGGCGGCACGAGCGGCTGGATGTACTCCGTCAACGGCACAACGCCCATGACGGCCTGCAGTAACTACGTTCTCTCCAATGGCGACAACGTCGTTTGGTATTACGTAACGGGCTAGAGGCCTCGACATAGCGCGCCAGACGGGCGGTTCGGACCAACATCCGGACCGCCCGTTTTTCATGCGAATGGGACTGGGTCGCCGGGTCTCTCGGCAAACAAAAAACCGGTTGGAACGGGAATTCCAACCGGTTATACATTCAAGCAAATAGGGAATCGACTACGACCGTGCGCCCTCGAGGAAGAAGCGGCGGCTGAAGTAGTTGTACCAGGTGACGAGGAACGTGGCGATGGCCTTCATGGCCTGGTAGCCGATGCTCAAAAACGTGACGCCCACAAACATGTACAGGTCGTTGAGGCCCAGGCCGATCACCGACAGGATGGTGAAGATCGTGAACTCGCGCTTGCGGCTCATGCCTTCGCGGTGGTCGAACACGTACTTCATGCTGAGCCAGTAGTTGACCACGACGGACGTGATAAACGAAGCCGTGGTGCTCATCAAAAAGTCGAGGTGGAACAGCTCGACGAGCGCAATGAGCATGCCCCAGTCGATGCCAAAGGAGATAAGACCCACGACAGCAAACTTGAGGAACTGCTTGGTATGAGGTTGTGCCAGCGCCTTGCGCACGTAATCACATCCAATGCGTTGATGAATCGAGCAGAGGATACTTTAGAGCTTTTACAAGGGAAACGTAAGGTCTTTGCCAAGAACTATATGAACTCGCCAAATTTTCAAGAGCTAATCCGCAAACGTTGAAAATTTGCCCGTAAACGAGCGACACCCACGGACGATACTGCGCTGAGTGCGCGTCGTCCGTGGGCGCCGTAATGCTGCAGGGGTTTCGAGCTATTTTGTCTCGTCGCCCTCCAGGAAGATTTTTCGGGTCACAAAGTTGTAGACCATGACAAGCGCGGTGGCACAAATCTTGGCGATATTGGCCTCGAGCTCCAGACCGGCGTTGAGTGTCAGCACGATACCGTCGTTGAGTGCCAGGCCGATCACGGACAGCACGACAAAGATAATGAACTCGCGGCGGCGGCTCATGCCTTCCTTGTGCGCAAACACGTACTTCATGCTTGCGAGGTAGTTAAAGATGAGTGAGATGATAAAGCCGCTGGTGTTGGCGATTAGGATGTTGAGGCCGAGACCGTAGTGGAGCAGATTCATAATGCCAAAGTCGATAACCGTGGCAATGACACCGACGATGCCAAATTTCATGATCTGCGCAAGGAGCTTTTGCATGGTACCTGCCTTAAGCTGGCGCCGAAGCGCCGCGGGGATGACAAACTCAGCAAGTTTAGCCAATCCCCGCGGGTGGTGCTAGGCGCGCTCCTCGATAGCACCGTTTCTATATGCATCGAGCAGCTGACGCAGGTCTTGGATTTGGCTGCGGATCTTGGCGCCAGTATCGGTGTCGCTCACCATGCGGCGACGGTCCGCTTGGTCAAAACGGTTGGTCTCGCTTTCGATGTCCACGTTGCGCGTGAGTGCCTCGGCAACCGTCGTAAAGGCCCGGTGCGACTTGAGGCGGCAGCCGCGCGAGCTCGAGATGAGCGTATAGCCGGCGATGCCCGTCTTGGGATGGTAAGCGCGGCAGAAGCCGCCATCGATGACCAGCAGCTTGCCCTCGGCGCGGATGGGCTGCTCGCCCTTGGTGGTTTTAACGGGCGTGTGGCCGTTGATGATGTGGCCGGTCGGCGAGCATGCCATGGGCGCGACGCCAAACTCGCGCATGATATCATCGCAGACCGAGGGTGACTTGGTAAGTGTAAAGTACGGGTCCATCGGCTCGACCCAGGTGCTCTTGTCGGCGATATAGGCGCGCTCAAAGGTACGCACCAGGCGTCCGCTGGCGGGCGAGTTAAAGCCAATCCACAGGTACCACATCCAGTCGAGAGCGTCGCGGTCGCTCACGCGCCAGGCGCGGCGGGCGATGCGGTCGCAAAAATCGAGATAATCGCGGCCAGCGTGCCAGGTGCCCAGGCAGTTCATGCTGCTAAAGGTGCCGTCTTCGTTGAGCGGCACGCAGCCATGGAACAGCAGGTTGCCGTTGGCGACCTTGTACATCGAGCCGTGGGTGTAGAGGAAATCGATATGGCGATGCAGGTGATCGGCGGTGACAAACTCGGACACGAGCTTGTCGATGATGTGCTGCTCCTCGGGCGTGAGCGTATAGGGGTCCGCCGGGTCGACGGTGGGGAAGTCGTTGGTCGTGAGCGGCCACACGCTGCCGTCGGCGAGCGTGACCGTGCCGGTGTCGTGATCGATCTTGTCGAGTAACAGGCGGTCGGTCATATCGAACTCGGGGTGGCGCTGGATAATCTGGCCCTCGAGCTTAAAGAGCAGCACGTTGATGGCCTTGATCAGCGGGGTGATGGACTCACCGGCGGTGTAGGTGGCATCGGCAAAGGCGACAAGCTCACGCAGCGAGATGCCGTAGTCGTTCTCGAGGATCTCGTAATTGTCGTAACGCAGGTTGTTGCGCAGCACCGTGGCGATGCATGCAGGCTCACCGGCCGCAGCGCCCATCCACAGCAGGTCGTGGTTGCCCCACTGGATGTCGAGTGAATGGTAGGTGAGCAGACGGTCCATAATCTTGGCCGCGCCGCCGCCGCGGTCGAAGATGTCGCCCACCAGGTGCAGGTGGTCGACGGCCAGGCGCTTGATGAGCGAGGCGAGCGACTCGATAAAGTCGTCGGCGCTGGCGGTCTCCAGGATGGACTCCACGATGCGCTCGTGATAGCGCACGCGATAGTTGTTCTCGTCCGGGTGCGTGTGCAACAACTCGTCGATGATGTAGGCGTAGTCGCGCGGGATGGCCTTACGCACCTTGGAGCGCGTGTAGCGGCTTGAAAGCGAGCGGGCAACCATGATGAGCTGGTCAAGCATCGTCTTGTACCAGGTGGGCGAGTCCTCGCGCTGGCTGCGGACCAGCTCGATCTTCTCGTGCGGGTAGTAGATGAGCGTACACAGCTCGCCCTTTTCGTCAAAGGTGAGCGTGTCGCCAAAAATCTCGTCGACATGTTCGCGCACGACGCCCGAGCAGTTGTTGAGGATGTGCATAAAGGCTTCGTACTCGCCATGCACGTCGCTCATAAAATGCTCGGTGCCTTTGGGTAGGTTGAGGATGGCCGAGAGATTGATGATCTCGGTAAACGCGGATTGCTCGGTGGGAAACTGTCTCGACAGCAGGCGCAGATACTTAAAGTCTTGCGGATTGCGATCGAATGCGACCATGAAACACCTTCCGATGGGGCTGGTAAAACTGATAAACAGCGTCAAACGTTTATCAGTATGCGCCGCTTTTGTTTCGATTTTGCGCCAGCGGCTGAATTGTCGGCTGAACGGTTTGGTAAATCGATTTAGTTGAGGTAGATATGGTGGTTGGGTGGAGACGACAGAGGGTGTTTTCTCAGATATTTATGCGTGGGGCCGGTGGAGACGATGGTGGTAAAGATGTTCACTATTTTTGGTTCGATTTGGTAAATAGTGGACATATGTACCGCATGTAGGCTCACTGTGCGATAATTTGCGCAGCAATGAGTAAGGAGCCTCATATGAGTGATTTTGTCCTGACCTGTGAATCCGCCGCCGACCGAACCCGTGAGTTCTTTGCGTCGCGCAATATCCCTGTCGTGTGTTTTCATTACGAGATCGACGATGTTGTCTATACGGACGATCTGTATCAGTCGATTACGCCGGACAAGTTTTTTGCCCAGATTGCCGCGGGCGCCATGCCCAAGACGTCTCAGGTGAGCGTGGGTGAGTACGAGGAGTTTTGGGAGCCGTTTGTTGCTGAGGGTAAAGACGTGCTGCACCTGACGTTGTCGTCGGGTATTTCGGGCACGTATGGATCGGCCTGCGTTGCGGCGCAGATGCTTGCGGATCGCTATCCCCAGGGCGGCAAGGTGCGCGTCATCGATTCGCTGGCGGCGTCTTCGGGCTTTGGCCTGTTGTTGGAATATGCCGCCGATGTGCGCGATAGCGGGGCTTCACTCGACGAGACGGCTGCCTGGATCGAGGAGCACAAGCTCAACCTGCACCACTGGTTCTTCTCGACCGATCTGTCGAGCTACCTGCGCGGCGGTCGCATTTCGGCCGCGAGCGCGATCATCGGCACGGCGCTTAAGATTTGCCCGCTTATGACGGTCGATTGCGAAGGTAAGCTGTCGCCACGTGAGAAGATTCGCACTAAGAAGCGCGCGATTTCCGAGATGGCTAAGACCATGATGGCACACGTACAGGACGGTGCGGATTATTCGGGTAAGTGCATCATGTCGCAGTCGGCGTGCCGCGAGGATGCCGAGGCGGTCGCGGCGCTGATTGAGGAACAGGTTCCGCAGCTTAAAGGCAAGATTGAGATCAATGACATCGGTACTCTGATTGGCTCGCATACCGGACCTGGTACGGTGGCGCTCTTCTTTATGGGCGACAAGCGCGTGGATTAATTTGCCCCATCACGTCGCTGCATGATTGCTCAAACGAAAACGGCCCGCCTCACGTTTGTGGGGCGGGCCTTGCTGTTGCGGCTAGCGTTTCTTTCCGCGGAAGAAAAAGCCGTGCAGTGACGGCTTGAGGCCGCGGTTGGCGCGATGCTCCTCGACGCGCTCGTGGATCGAAGCGACGCGCTCGATGACTTCGTCGGGAATCGGCACATCGGGATTCATGTTCTCGACTTGGCTGACCTCGGCGGCGGCGACCTGGTCGATAATGGGCACGTCGTCGCGCGAGATGACAGGTGTGGCGTCTTCCTTCATCTTGCGATAACGCTGCATCATGTCGGTCTGTAGCTGCTGGGCCGAAGGCGGCGTCCAGATGATGGCGTTGGCGCCCGCGACGATGGTCTCGCGAATGCTCTCGGGCGTCTTGCCGCCCGGCGCGATAAGCGGCAGGTTGGGATAGTGCTCGCGCAGCTCGCGTAGGACCTGGGGCGTGTTCTTGCCGGCGGCGATGTTGAGAATCTTGGCTCCAGCGCGCACCTTGGCGTGGGCATCGTCGTCGCAGCGAACGACCGTGGCGATGACGGTGATGTCGGCGATGTTGGTGATGTGCTCGACGATCTGGGAAGTAGCGGGGGAGTTGACCACGCAGCCCGCCGCGCCCTGCATCTCGGAGACGGCTGCCATCTGCACGGAGCGCTTACCGGTCGTAGTTCCGCCACCCACGCCTACAAAGACCGGGCACTCGGCGACGGTCAGCAGCGCTTGCGTAATGGCGGGCTGCGGCGTGAAAGGGTAGACCGCAAAGACGGCGTCGGCGTTGGAGTTGCGGATAACCGCGACATCGGTGGTGTAAATGAGCGACTTGATGCGTCGGCCAAAGAGTGTGAAGCCGCTGGCCTCCTCGATCTCGTCGGGCATGCGAAGGGCAGCCTTGCGCAGGCGTCCGTCGATGGGCTGGGGCTCCATAGGGAGCAGGCCGTTGGGCGTGACGGCTACTTGGGGCTCGGTGAACTCGTCTGCGAGCTCGACCTCGGAAAAATCGACCGAGGCGACGATGTCCTCGTGCACCTCGGCGGGCACATCGATGGGAGCTTGGTCGTTTGCCGCCGCAGGCGTGTCGAAGGAGCTGGTGCCGACGAAGGCGTCGACGCGCTCATTTAGATCGTTGAGGGTATCCATGGAGGCTCGATTCTATGTGATGATGGCCGGCGCGATGCAGCCGGAATTGCGAATGCTAAATCGTTTGACGAGTTGATTTTTCCCCGCCGCGCCATCCGTTAGACCGAAGGGCCGGCGAACGTGAAGGAGCTGTGGTGGCGGGTATCGAGGTGCTATCTTGAAAGTCCCGTTTAAAAGAGAGGTGACGCGGTATGGAATTTTCGGCAATGTTGGGCTCGATTGGCCTATGCGTGGGCGCAATCGTAGCCGCCGCGGTCATCTACTTTGTGGTCACGGCCATTAAGGGCAAAGGGGCCGAACGCAAGGAGCGCGCGATGCTTAAACAGCATCGCGACCAGCAGGGCAAACGCGCACAGAGATAGCTTGTTGAGTTTTGGATCCGTGCGCTAGCTGCGTTTTCGGATTAGGGCAATGTAGAAGCCCTCAAAGTCGCGGCTAGGCGGAATGGTCAGCGTGCCGGGCATACCGTTGGCGACGGACGAGACGTGGCCGGCGGCGATGGCCTCGGTGAGGGCGTTGCACTCGATGCGTGGCTCTTCGCCAGCTTCCTGAGCACGGCGCGTTTCACTTTCGCTCGGCGTGCCGTCGAGGGGGATAAGTTCGCAGTCCATATGCTTGTCGAGGACCTCTTGCAGGGCGTCCTCGTTTTCCTGCGGCAAGATCGAACAAGTCGAATAGACGAGCGTGCCGCCCGGTTTGAGGGCACCCATGGCGCGGTCCAGAAGCGCGCGCTGCGAGCGGGCGCACTTGCAAAGCAGCTGCTCGGTGAGCCCGCGCAGGCTTTTCTCGTTGCCGCTGATGACGGTGCCCGTGCCGGTGCAGGGGGCGTCGAGCAGGATGCGGTCAAAGCGGAAGAACTCGTCGAGCTCGCGTGCATCGATGCGCATGACGGGCACGTTTTTTGCGCCTTGGCGGTGGAGGTTGGCTTCGAGCTTCTCGGCGCGGGGAATGCTCATCTCGCAGGCGGTGAGGTGTGCCTGGCCCTGGGTGAGGGCGGCGATCTGTGTCGTCTTGCCGCCAGGGGCTGCGCACATGTCCAGGATGTCCTCGCCTTCCTGGGCGCCCAACACCAAAGGCGGCATCATGGACGACAGACTTTGCAAGTAGATCTTGCCGTCGCGGTAGATGTCGAGATCCCACAGATCGGAAACCTGGGCCTCGGGCAGGATAAAGGCGTCTGGGTACCAGGCGACGGGGTTGTGGGCGATGCCGGCGGCACCGAGCGCCGCAGCGATGTCCTCGGCGGTCGCCTTGAGCGTGTTGGCGCGCAGCGTGACCGGGCGTGTGGCCGCGGCGCCGAAGCCCTCGATCATGAGCTCGGCATCGGCGGGCGCATAGGCGCCGGCGACCGTGTCTACCATAAAGCGCGGCAGGTCGGCGGCGGAGTGTTGGGCGGCAAGCTGGTCGGAAAGCTCGGTGGCAGCAAACTGCCTAAGCTTGAGCTCGGGCTTGACCTGCTTTTTCTGCTTACGACGACGCGGCTTGGACATCCGTCTTTCCTTCCCATTCCATTACATGTCGAGTGTTGTTTTAGTACTGGCTCTCGTGCTTGCTGAAGAAGTCGAAGCGCGGGGGCAGCGGCTTCACACGGTGCTCGCCGGGCTTCTCGCCCAGGCTCTCCACAAACTCGTCCGTGGAGGCAAAGATGTTATCCCAGCTAAAGAAGGCGACCGGATCGACGTCGAAGTACTCGCAGATGAGCTCGCAGCCGGCCGGGACGATGCCGTGCATGAGCACGGTCGCCACGCGCAGCTCGGTAAAGGCGTCGACCAGGGCCTGCGTCATGGCGGCGTTTGCCGGCTCGCCCTCGAGCTTGTTGGCAGCCTTGGAGGCGTCGCTCCAGCGCTTGTTGGCGGCACGCAGGTAGTCGTCGCACACGGCGAGCGCGCGGTGCGTCTCGAACTTGTACATGGCCTGCTCAAAGGCAAGGGCGGCCTGCTCGGCGGCTTCGACCACGGCAGCAGAGGCTGCACCGGCGGGGATGCAACCGTTGCGATAGGGGCTCTCGTCGCCCTCCTTGATGGCGACGCCGTAGAAGCAGCTGCGGGCCAAGCGGTTGAAGACGCCGGTCAAAAGGGCGCTCTCCTTAAGGGCCGGATCGATGATGCGCTTGTCGTCGCAGGCACGCACCTCGTTGCCGTCCTTGTCCTTGCCGGTCACGCGCGTGTCGTATGCCTTGGGACTAAAGCTCACCGGCTTCTCGGACAGGCCGAGCGACAGCCAATGTGCACGCATCTGCTCGCAGGTGTAGTGGTTGAGCAGGTCGTCTGCCGGCGGGGGAGGCGTCTGCGAGGACGAGCTCGCCTTTTTGCCCATGTAGAGCAGGTGGTAGCAGGCGCTGACGGTGCTCTGCGTGAGGTCCCAACCCAGGGCCTCCCACATGGCGGTCTGCGCGATGCAGTAGAAATAGATGTTGTCCTGACCGATGAACTGGTAGATCTGAGCGTCGTCAGAGCACCACCAGTCGCGCCAGTCGAGCGAGCTGTGCTGGTAGGTGGGCGCGGGGACCTGCGTGGAATCGGCGGCGGGCTCGCCCATAAGGGCGGCATCCTGGGCGGCGACGCCCTCGGTCACGCCGGCAGCCTTGGCATCGCGTGCGAGCACGGTGCGAGTGTAGCTGATGGGCGCCCACAGGCTCTCGGGCCAGCACCAGCAGGTGACGTCGGAAACGCCGTCGACCTCGGGCACCGGAACGCCCCAGTCGATGTTGCCGGTGATGCGGAAGGGCACGAGCGCCTTGCCGCTGCGGAAGCGCACGCCGCCGTTGGCGAGCACCGCGTGGGCGTCGTCGCGTTCCTTCCAGCTGGGGAAGGTGACGGTAAAGCTGCTCTTGTTGCCCTCAGGCTCCAGCACGGTGTGCTCGGGGAGCTGGTCCTCGACGGCATCGAAGGCCTCGCGGAACTTGTTCTGGATGTAGAGCTGTGCCGGCAGCAGCCACTCCTCCATGGTCTTGGAGACCACGGAGCGAACCTGCGGGTTCTGGGCGAGCTTGGCGGTGTAGGTCTTCATAAAGTCGAGATAGGCGGGCAGGTCGAAGTAGAGGTTGTCGACCGGACGCAGCTCGGGCACCTCGCCAGTGAGCTGACTCTTGGGCGCGATGAGCTCCTCGGGCTCAAACTGGTGACCCAGGTCGCACTCGTCGGCATAAGCCTTCTCGGACTTGCAACCTTGGATGGGGCAGCGGCCGATGACTTGGCGACCGTTGAGGAACGTGCCGGCCTTGGCGTCGTAGAACTGCAGCGTGGAGCGCTTGGAGATGGTGCCCTGCTCGTGCAGACGCTCGATAATCTCGGCGGTCACCTCGTTGTGGATCTGGGCAGCCGGCTCAAGGCCCGAGCCGCCATAGATATCGCAGCTGATGTTGTAGTTGTTGAGGGTCGCGGCCTGGCGGGAGTGGTTGGACTCGACGTACTCGCTAATGGACTTGTCGTAGCCCTCGTTCTCCTTGAGCTTGCGGTAGCTCTCCATGATGGGCGAGCCGTAGCAGTCGGTGCCCGAGGTGAAGATGACGTTCTCGCGGCCCAGACGGTCGCGCAGGAAGCGGGCGAAGAAGTCGGCCGGGACAAAGACGCCGCCAACGTGGCCAAAGTGAAGGCCCTTGTTACCGTAGGGCTCGCCGGCGGTAACGATGGCGCGGCGAGGCCAGCTGGGACGGTCGTTCATGGAGTATTTGGATGCCATGGGACTCCTTCGCATATGGTGAGAGCACGGCCGGGCGCGAGGCTCGGCGGCGCGGTGATCAATTCGTGCATATCGTTCGACATTATCGCACATGCGGACGGGTACGTGGCAGGGGCGCTATCCTAAGATGCTATGAATGAGATTTCCAACATACATGCGTTTGAGGACGAGGATTTTCTGCACGCCTGCTTTGTGTGGGGGATGGCCGTGCTTGGCGCATTTGCCGTGTGCCTGGTGCCGGTGTTTATGCTGCTGGGTGGCCCCGCGGACCTGGATGCGGCTGACGCGGGCGGCTGGACCACGGTCTTGGGCTGGATAGTCGGCTTGGCTGCGGTTTCGGCGGCGTCATTTGCCGTGCATGAGCTGGTGCATGCGGTGTTCTTTAAGCTGTTTGCGCCCGCCGGTGCGCGCGTGACCTTTGGGGCGAACCTCGAGACATGCATGATCTATGCCTGCGCCGAGGGCGTTGTGTATTCGCGCCGGCGGTACATGGTCATTTGCCTGGCGCCGACGGTTGTTTTGACGGCGGCGTTTGCCTTGGGCTTTGCGTTTTCGGGCTATCCGCTGCTGTGCTACCTGGCGGCCGGCTTGCATTTGTCGGGCTGTGTGGGCGACTGGTATTACGTGCGGACCATTTTGCGCGACCGCTGCATTGTCGCCTGCGAGGACACGTCCTTTGGCGTTCGCTTTTTTGGGTGAGGAGATGTCGATGAAGTCGTTGTTGCTGCATGCGTGCTGTGCACCATGCTCGCTTGAGCCGGTTCGCCTGCTGCGCGAGGAGGGGTTTGAGCCCACGATTTGCTGGACCAACCCTAATATTCAACCGCGCGATGAATGGCAGCGCCGCTTGGACGAGCTGCGCCGGTGGTGTGCCGATGGCGACATCGAGCTCATCGAGGCAGGGGAGGACCGCGATCGCTGGGAGACCGGCGTGGCGCCGCTGGGTGCCGATCGGCCTCGTCGCTGTCGCGCGTGCTATGCCCTGCGCTTGGCCGAGGCGTGCCGCGTGGCCCAGGAGCGCGGGTTTGAGTTTGTGGGCACGACGCTCGCCGTCTCGCCGTATCAGTTGTTCGAAACCTGCAATGATGTGTTGGAGCGTCTGGCTGCCGCCCGCGGTCTCACTCCGGTGATTCGCGATTTTCGTCCGTATTACCCCGAGGCCACGCGTCGTTCGCGCGAGCTGGGCATGTATCGGCAGAACTACTGTGGTTGCCGCTTCTCGGCTGTCGAGGCGGCCATGGACCGCGCCCGCATCCGCGACGAGCGCAAAGCGTCCAAAAAGTAGTTCATTTTGGGCTGGGGCTTTGAGCTGTCTGTGCGGTACGGTCGTTTTTGGGAAAGTCGATTTAATTAAGCGTGTGATCGTGGCTCGCTTGATACCAAACGACGACTCCTATGATTCTAATCCTCCGTTTGTTAAACATCAGATCCGGACTTGCTGTTGCATATGAATGGGACGACAGCACAATCATGTCGTTTCCTTCTGCAAATCGCCTAATTACCGGTGTTTTACCGTCTGCGAGCGCCAATACAGCACAGCCGTTCCAAGGCTTTGCGGTGGTATCGACAAGTAGTAAGCTGCCGGGAGGGTAAATGCGGGACATTTCGTCACCTTTGATTTTAACGAAAACGCTATGTGGGTGACGCTTGGCTACGTCTACAGGCGCGCAAGCATTTTGTTGGCTGTGCGTGATGCGGCGCTTTTGCGATTCGATATCGATGACGGGAAATGCGCCCTCCATTTCGTGGATAGCAGGGTCTTCGTCGGTGACGATTCTTTTATTTGCGAGCTTTACGGCCAAACCGTTTTCCTCGCCAACAAGTTCATCGCGGGTGCAACCGAAGAGCGCTTGTAACTTTTCAATATGG
>CAUDAE010000038.1 GCA_958447445.1 uncultured Collinsella sp. | reverse complement strand
CCTGCTCAAAGGGGCCAGTCGCCAGGGCGCCATAGACCGACTTGCCGTCGACCTTGACCTCAATCCACGCGGTCTTTCCCTTGGCAACGGAGACTTTGACCTTCGTGACCTCGTTCTCTTCCTTCTTGGCCGTCGTCTTGGTAGCGTCCGAATCAGCCGACTCATCCGTAGCCTCATCGGTGTCTTCGTCCTCGTCGACCGTTTCGGTCTTCTTAGAAGACTTCTTGGTCGTCGTCTTGGTGGCAGCGGGCGTCTCGGGCGTGTTCTCGGGCGCCGAAGATGCGCAGCCGCGCAGAAGCACCACGATGAGCACAATCAGCAGCAATACCACGGCACCGATGCCGGCGTAGACGATACGCGGATCGAGCCCGTTGCTTTGAGGAGTACGTGATCCGCCGCGTCCACGACTGGAACTGCTGCGACCGCCTCCCTGAGGCATACGATCACGATTGCTATCGGGACGGCCGCGATAGCCGCCCTGGCTCTGAAGGCTGCGCTGACCCGAGCGGGGCGCAAGTTCACCGCGGCCTTGATAGCCACGCTGGCCCGAGCGCGGAGCCGAAGAGCGCTGGCCATACGGCTGTGATTGAGAGCGAAGACGCGGCGTCACCTGCGTGGTATCGGCATCCGCATAGCCACCGCGAGAGCGTCCGGTGGAGGCACCACGGTAACCGCGATCGGAATAGCCGCCGTCGCCGTAGCCGGCACGAGGGTCACGCGCCACGCCGCGGGCAGCGGGAAGCGCACGGTCCTCGGGCATCGGCGTACTGCGGAACCGGTTACGCTGTGAGCGAATCTCCTCACCCGAACCCGTCTCGGTAATATAACCGGCCTGCTGAGGACGCTGTCCATAGCGGGTCGAACGACCGCCCTGAACCATCAGGAAGCGCCCGTTATCGACCGAGGAACGCGAATTGACGTAACCGGCGGCGTCCTGAAAACGACCGCCCCGCTGCGACGTCTCGCGTTCGTATGCCATCAGGTCGTCAAAGTAGGCATTGACGACCTCGCGCGGATTGAGGCCCAAAAAGCGGGCATAGCTCGAAATCATGCCCTGCGCATAGCCGCGCGGCGGCATCGAAGCAAAGTTACCGGTCTCGAAAAACTCGATGATCTGAGGCCTGATTTTGATGGTGTTGGCGACTTGCTGAATGGAAAGGCCCATTCGGCGACGCTGCTCAAGCAGAAGATCCCGAACGCGTACAGCTATCAGAATCCGGCGAACTCACGATCGTCGCGTGCGAGCTCGGCGTCGACAGACTCCAGCGCGGGAAGCCCCTCCTCGTCCAACAGGACCTCGCGCGGCTTGGAACCGTCGGGCGGGCCGACTACACCCTTTTCTTCCAGCATATCCATAATACGCCCGGCACGCGCATAGCCAACCTTCAGACGACGTTGCAGGCCAGATGTGGAGCCAAGCTGCGATTCCACCACAATATGGGCGGCTTCCCAAATGAGCGGATCATCGTCTTGCGGCTCGGCGACTCCGGTACGGACAATGCCGCCGCCACCCGCCATGGACATGGAAGCGGGCGCCACGGCAGACAGGATCTCCTCGTGGTAGTCAGGCTCGCTCTGCGACTTGACGAACTCGACAATCTCGTTGATTTCATCGTCCGAGACAAAGCAGCCCTGAATACGGCGAGGCTTGCCCCAGTCGACCTTGGAGAACAGCATGTCGCCCAAACCGGTGAGCTTTTCGGCACCCATCTGGTCGATGATGACGCGCGAGTCGATGCCCGTGGCGACATTAAAGGCGATGCGGTTGGTGATGTTGGCCTTGATAAGGCCCGTCACTACGTTGGAACTGGGGCGCTGCGTGGCCACGATAAGATGAATGCCGGCGGCACGGCCCAGCTGCGCAATACGCACAATCGAGGCCTCCACGTCCTTGCCGGCGACCATCATCAGGTCCGAAAGCTCGTCGATGATGATGACCAGGTAGGGCATCTTTTGCGGCGGGTTATCGTAATGCTCAAACTCGCCGGCGGCCTGCGTTTCGTTGTAGGTCGAGATGTTGCGCACGTTGAGAGGCGCGAAGACCGTCAGGCGACGCGCCATCTCGGACACGGCCCATTGCAGAGCGCTCGCGGCCTGCTTGGGCTCGGTCACCACGGGCACATAGAGATGCGGCAGACCGTTATAGCCCGCAAGCTCGACGCGCTTGGGGTCGACCATGATCAGGCGAACATCCTCGGGAAGGGCGCGCATGAGCAGGGTCGTGATGATGGAGTTGATCATGACCGACTTACCGGAACCCGTGGTACCGGCAATAAGCAGGTGGGGCATCTTGGCGAGATCGGCGACAACCGGCGTGCCCTCGGCATCGCGACCAATGGCTAGCTCGAGCGGACCGCCCTTCACATAGGGCAGAACGTCGCCCAGGTTGACGTTCTGGCGCTTGCGGTTGGGAATCTCGATGCCCACGAGCGAGGTGCCGGGGATCGGGGCAAAGATACGCACCGACTGGGCAGCGAGCGAAAGCGCGATATCGTCCTCAAGGCTCGAAATCTTACTCACGCGCTCGCCCTCGCCGGGCTGAAGCTTAAAGGTCGTAACCGTGGGGCCGGCGATCCAGCCGACCACGCGGGCACTGCGGCCAAACTCAAGCAAGGCTTGAGCGGCTTATCGGTCTGCAAGCCGACAATCTGCTCCAGCTCCTTGTCCGAAGACGCGGCGGACGCCGACTGCGGGTTGGCGTGCAGGATCTCGAGCGGCGGAAGCTTGAGGCCGTCCTCTTCTTCGCCCTCGTTATCTGCGGCGCCGCCGTCCGCTCCCCCATCGCTAGCCGCAGCCGATTCGACAGCACTCGAGGCAGACGCATCGGCAACCTTGGGATGCTTCAAGAAGTCGGGGATCTGAGGTGCTGCCGAAACAGGATTCACGGCAAACGGCGGCTCGGACTCATCGATCTTATCGGGGTCGTCTTCCATCGAAAGCTGACCGGTTACCTGGTCGCGCTTTGCATGGCGGCGCGGCAGCAAAGTTGTCTTTGCGGTCTCAAT
This sequence comes from uncultured Collinsella sp., assembly GCA_958447445.1. Classification (GTDB taxonomy): domain Bacteria; phylum Actinomycetota; class Coriobacteriia; order Coriobacteriales; family Coriobacteriaceae; genus Collinsella. The sequence continues at coordinate 11,373 of CAUDAE010000038.1, read as the reverse complement.
CGGAGCCTCGTCATCCTCGTCATCGCCCTCGGTGAGCTCAATCTCGCTATCGGACCAAGACGGGTCGGGCTCACTTGTATTGAGCTTAGGCGCAGCCTTGCCCTTCTTGGCATGGCGGCGCGGCAGCAGCGTCGTCTTAGCGCGCTCAGCCTCAACCGACTCGGACACGTCGACAAACGGATTCTCGTCCTCGTCGTCATCGTCCAAAACCGGGTCCACATCGTTGCCCATGACCGTGGTCACGGCAGCATCGGAGCCCTTTTGACGAAGAATGCTCAGGTGCGGACGGGCAACGCCGGGCACCGACAGGGCTTCGTCGTCACCCCACGGGCTCGCGTTAACATCGGCACGACGGCGCTCGGCAAAATCGGCCGCGCGGTCGCGAGCAGAGCGCAGCACGCCACCCACCGAAAAGCCGATGATGACAAAACCAACGACGGCCAGACCCAACAGGACCACCATCGCGATAGGCTTACCCAGGGCATTCTGCAGCGCACTCGCAATAAACGCACCGATGTAGCCACCCGAGGCGGACAGATTTTGCGGCGTGAACATAAGGTCACACGAGTCGCTCGTACCCGGCACCATCAGCGAAAGAATGGAGACAACGGCGATAAAGACCACGGCGCCGCCCGCGACCGAGCGAATGTTGAGCGGCGAGTCATCACCTAAAAAGAGCGTGGCGGCAAACAGCAAAATGACGATCGGCAGCACGTAGGCGCCCAGACCAAAGCCCAGGTGGTAGAAACCGGCAACCGCAGCCGTAACGGGTGCGGTCGCCGGCGAAATCACGGCAATGAAGGACGCAATCGCCAAAACGGCGATGACCACGCCGGCGATATCGCGGTTGGCCGAGGGCTCGACCAAGGGCTCAAAATCGTCGAAGTCGGCCTCGTGACCCTTATTGGCACGCAGATGGGAACCGGCACCCTTAGCAGATGCCGGTTGGTTATTGGCCTTATTGCCTTTGGCGTTTTGTGCAGATCCGCGCGCCAAACTAAACCTCCATGACGACCGGGATGATCATCGGACGGGTGCGCGTACGGCTCCAAATAAAGTTGGAGAGCGAATCGCGCACGGCCTTGCGAATGGCATCGGAGCCACTGCTCGTAAAGCTAAACTTGCCCTTCTCGATCGTCTTCATAATGGACGCGGAGGCATCCTCGGAGAACTGGTCGTCGATGGCAAACGAGACGCCGCGGCCCGAGAACTCGATGGCCTCGATCTTCTTGTGCTTGAGCGAGACGATGGCAACAGCGGTAACCATACCGTCATTAGCGAGCTTCTGACGATCGCGCAAGACGATGGGGTCGGTATCGCCGATACGCAGGCCGTCGACGTAGACGACGCCGGACTCGACGGGCGTACCGCGCTTGACGATACCGCCGCGCATCTCGAGCGTATCGCCGTTATCGAGGATAAAGATGTGATCATCCTTGATGCCCATCTTGCGGGCCAGCTGGGCATGGGCGCGCAGATGCACGGCCTCACCGTGAACCGGCATAAAGTACGTAGGCTTGGCCATGGCCATCAGGAGCTTGAGTTCCTCCTGGCTACCATGACCGGAGACGTGAACGAGAGCGCGGTTCTTATCCCACACGTCGCAGCCGAGCTTGGCCAGACTGTTGACGACCTGCTGGACGGCCTTCTCGTTGCCAGGAACGGGAGTTGCCGAAAGGATGACGGTATCGCCCTCGTGGATGGAGAGCGTCTTGTGCTCACCGTTGGCCATGCGGGACAAGGCCGACAGCGGCTCGCCCTGCGAACCGGTGCACATAACGACGATCTTGTCGTCGGGCAGGTTATCGATATCGAAGGCATCGATGATATCGGTATCGTCGATGTTGAGGTAGCCCAGCTCGCGCGCGACGCGGGTGTTGGTGAGCATGGAGCGACCGGTCACAACGACCTTACGGCCGCACTTGCGGGCGGCATCGCAGATCTGCTGCAGGCGATGGATATGGCTCGAGAACGACGCGACGAACACGCGACCCGGGGCGTTCTTGATAGCGTGCAGCAGGTTGGGACCAACCTCGGCCTCAGACTTGGTAAAGCCAGGAACCGTGGCGTTGGTTGAGTCGGACAGCAGCAGGTCGATGCCCTGCTTGGCAAAGCGGCTGATAGCGGCATAGTCGGGCGTGACGCCGTCGATGGGCGTCTGGTCGAGCTTAAAGTCGCCGGTGTGCATAACAGTGCCCTGGTTGGTGCGAATGAACACGCCCAGAGCGCCGGGGATGGAGTGCGTCATCGAGAAGAAGTCGAGCGAGATGCAGCCGAGGTTGACATGGCTGCCGCCCTTGACCTCGCGGAACTTGGGTGCGCGGATGCGGAACTCAGAAAGCTTGCCCTCGATAAAGCCAAGCGTCAGCTTGCTCGAGAAGATGGGCACCTTATTGTTGAGGTCCTGCAGCAGATACGGAAGCGAACCGGTGTGGTCCTCGTGGCCGTGGGTGACGATGATGCCGCGGAGCTTCTCCTCGTTCTCCAGAACATAGGTGTAGTCGGGAAGCACCAGATCGATACCGGGCTGGGAGTCATCCGGGAACATGAGACCGGCGTCGACGAGCACCATGTCGTCGCCGCACTCGAAGACCGTCATGTTCTTGCCGATGCCGTCAAGGCCACCGAGCGGAATGATCTTCAAGGGAGATGATTTTTTAGCTGCCATAGGTTAGTGTGGTTTCCTTTCTTCGAAACGGGTCTGGAACAACCGACGGGGCGCTTCTGGCAAACCGACCGCCGGGAACGTACAAACATGCATCTCAGAGTCGATGCAGTAACCACAGCATCATACCCAATTGTCCATCAACAGACCACCCATGCATCAAAGCCCCATCTGAACCGGTCTATCCCGCCGGTTTCCCGTGGGGCGGGCACTGATGAAGTTTCCTGCTCTACAGTCCTGCTCACGACGGAGGCCACATTAAGTGGCCTCCTGTTCGTGCGGAACTCGCGATAAACTTCATCAGTGCCCGCCCCACGGGAAACCTGCCAAATAAAGACAGGTTTATTTTGGTCGGTTTTATCTGGGAAGATGCTGCTGCGGCTATCTACAGATCTGTAATCTGACTACTGAATAGACTGTCTAACTAAATAGCGAGCGGCATTAACCAGCCCTTTTGCTTGCGCCCGGGAGGGGCGCATATGAAGTTTATCGCGAGTTCCGCACGCAAAGGAAAGCACTTAATGTGCTTTCCGTCTTGCGCAGGACTGTAGAGCAGGAAACTTCATATGCGCCCCTCCCGGGCGCAAGCAAAAGGGCGACCCCATTGCGGAGTCGCCCTTGTTGAACTGCTTATGTGGAGCTGTTACTCGGCGTCGTGGTGACGGCGGGGCTTGCGGCCTCCGTTGTCGCCGGGACGGCGCGGACGGTCGCTGCGCTCGGAGCGCTCGCGACGCGGACGCTCACGGCGCTGGAAGTGCTCGCCGTCGCCCTCGGAGGCACCCTCGGCGCGAGCCGGGGCCTCGGGCTTGTCAAGACGATCGAGCGAGATCTTACCGCGATCGTCGACCTCGATGACGACGACCTTGACCTCGTCGCCGACGTTGAGGACGTCCTCGACCTTCTCCACGCGGCCCTTGGCGACGCGGGAGATGTGGAGCAGGCCATCCTTGCCAGGCAGCAGGTTCACGAAGGCGCCGAAGGGCTGGATGGAGACCACGCGACCGGTGTACTCCTCGCCCGGCTCGGGAACCTTGATGATGAGCTTAATGCGCTCGACGGCCTGGTCGACGGACTCGCCAGTGCCGCCGACAAAGACGGTGCCGTCCTCCTGGATGTCGACCGAAGCGCCGGTCTCGTCCTGGATGCCGCGGATGACCTTACCGCCGGAACCGATGACGTCGCGGATCTTGTCGGTCGGAACCTGGATGGAAACGATGCGCGGAGCGGTGCTGCGCGTAGTGTGGCGCGGCTCGGGGATAACATCGAGCATCTTCTGCAGGATGAAGGCGCGACCCTCCTTGGCCTGCTGCAGAGCGCGGGCCAGGATATCGAAGGTGAGGCCGGTGGCCTTGTTGTCCATCTGCAGGGCGGTGATGCCCTCGGTGGTGCCGGTGACCTTAAAGTCCATGTCGCCCAGGAAGTCCTCGAGACCCTGGATGTCGGACAGGACCACGGTCTTGCCCTCCTCCTGGATCAGGCCCATTGCGATACCGGAGACCGGGCGCTTAATGGGCACGCCGCCGTCCATAAGGGCGAGCGTGGAACCGCAGGTCGAAGCCATCGAAGAGGAGCCATTGGACTCCATGACCTCGGAGACCACGCGGATGGCGTAGGGGAACTCGTTCTCGTCGGGGAGCACCGGAAGCAGGGCGCGCTCGGCCAGGTTGCCATGGCCGATCTCGCGGCGCTTGGGGCTGCCCATACGGCCGGTCTCGCCGGTGCAGAACGGCGGGAAGTTGTAGTGGTGCATGTAGCGCTTGCCCTCGGTGGGCTCGATGGTATCCAGACGCTGGCCCTCGTTGAGCATGCCGAGCGACAGGACGGAAAGCACCTGGGTCTGGCCACGCTGGAACAAACCGGAGCCGTGAACGAGCGGCAGGTAGTTGTCCTTCACCATGATGGGACGGATCTCGTCGGCGGCACGTCCGTCGACGCGCTCGCCGGTCTCGACGACCATGGTGCGCATGGCCTTCTTCTCGAGCTTTTTGAGCGCCACGGGGATCTCGCGCTCCCAAGCGGCCTGCTCCTCCTCGGTGAACTCGGCACGGATGGACTCCTTCAGAGCCTCGACTTTGCCGATACGGGAAAGCTTGTCGGCGTCGCGCAGGGCGGCAGCCATCTCGTCGTAATGGGCGAAGATGCGCTCCTGGACCTCCTCGACGGGCTGGTCGAGCGGGTAGTCCTTCTTGACGATGGGGCCGTTGACCTGCTCCCACTCGGCGACGAACTCGTCCTGAGCCCGGCAGAAAGCAGCAAGGGCCTCCTGGCCAAACTTCATGGCGGCGAGCATGTCGTCCTCGGAGATCTCCTCAGCGCCGGCCTCGACCATCGAGATGAAGTCGGCGGATCCGCCCAGCTCCAGGTCCAGATCGGAGTTCTCGCGCTCCTCGTAGGTGGGGTTGACGATAAACTCGCCGGTCTCCACGTTACGGCCGATACGCACGCAGGCAAGCGGGCCCTCGAAGGGCACGCCGCCGAGCGTCATGGCCAGGGAAGCACCCATGACGTTGATGACGTCGAAGGGGTTGACCTGGTCGGCGACGAGCGAGGTAGCGACGATGTGTACCTCGTTGCGGAAGCCGTCCGGGAAGCTCGGGCGAATCGGACGGTCGATCATGCGCGCGGTGAGCGTGGCCTTCTCGCTGGGACGGCCCTCACGCTTGAGGTAGCCACCCGGGATGCGGCCGGCAGCGTACATCTTCTCGTTGAAGTCGACGGTCAGCGGGAAGAAGTCGTAGTTCTTGCGCTCCTTGGAGACGACCACGGTGTCGAGCATCGTGGTGTCGCCCTGCTTGACCAGGCAGGCGCCGGTGGCCTGCTTGGCAAGCTCGCCCGACTCAAAGGTGTAGGTCTTGCCGTACAGCTCAAAGGTCTTGGATACGAGTGTCATTGTTCTCCTTTACCCCACAGGCCCCTTGCCTGCGGGCTTCTCATGTGACGCGGGCCCCCTGCCCCCGCCACGCTTCAGAGCGTGATTGTTCACGCCCTTACACAAAAAGAGCGCCCCGCTGCGCAGGACGCTCTTAGCATGTACAAATCCTTACTGGATGTTGTCGCGGATGCCCAGAGCCTTGATGAGCTCACGGTACTCGACGATGTCGTTCTTCTTGATGTAGGAGAGAAGACGACGACGACGGCCGACGAGCATGAGCAGGCCACGACGAGTGTGGAAGTCCTTCTGGTGGGACTTCATGTGCTCGGTCAGCTCCTTGATGCGCTCGGTCAGGATGGCGACCTGAACCTTGGGGTTGCCGGTGTCGACCGGGGTGTTACCGAACTGAGCAGTCAGCTCCGCCTTGCGCTCTTTGGAAACAGTCATTGTTTCACCTTTCGTTTTACGTCGCCCGCGGGCGACTCGATTCGCCTCGGACTGGGAAGCCGCCGGTGGAGCGAGCATCCAAGGTCGAGGTACCAACAGGTCGGTATGTTACCACAAGCAGCCCGCGCCTGCGCATCATCACCGACCCAACATGAATTCCATCGCACGGAGGCGCTGATCGGTGTGCGTCGCCGCCCACACATGCGAAAGCCCGAGCAAGAACGCCGCCGTATGCGGGTCGATTCGCTCGACCATGAGAGCATCGAACGTCATAGACATGAGGGCGCGTAGCCACGCGACCTCACCGGTCGACACCAGCTCGGCACCCGGAACGCTCGACGCGCACGAGCCGCACATGAGCCCGCCGGCCCGTGGTGAAAAATACGACAGCATGGGGTCTCCGCACAGCACGCATGCCGAAAAATCGGGTCGGTAGCCAACGTGCGACAGCAGTTTAAAGACAAAGGCCGCCACGAGCAGGTCCATATGTGCCGAGTCGAGCCCGCTGCCGACAAGCGTGAGCGCCCGCTGCGTGATGGCAAAGGTAAACGGGTCCTCGGCGTCCTCGAATGAGCATACGCGCGCGACCTCGGCGATCGCGCTTGCAGCGCAGGTCGTCTCGTAATCGGGCGCAGCGCCGAGCGGAGCCTCCATAAGCTCGGCCTGGGAAACCACGTCGAGTGACCGTCCATGCGCGAGCAGCATATCGACGGTACAGAACAGCTCGCAGCGCGCAGCCAGGCGTCCACCGGGTTTGCGGGCGCCCTTTGCCACGGCACGAACCTGCCGACCCCGCTCGTCAAGCATCGTCAGGATCAGGTCCGTCTCTTTGAGCTTCGTCTTATCGAGGACGAGCACCTTCGTACGATATGTCCGGGAGCCTGCCATGCGCGCCGCGCGCCCTTAGTCCTCGGCGTTATAGCCAAAGCGGCGAATCTGGGCCTCGTCGTCACGCCAGCCGGCCTTGACCTTCACGTCCAGCTCCAAAAAGACCTGCGTACCAAAGATGCGTTCAAGGTCGCGACGGGCGTCGATGCCGATATGTTTGATCATCTCGCCGCCCTTTCCAATGATGATGCCCTTTTGGCCCTCACGCTCGACGTAAATGGTGGCGTGCACGCGCAGCACCTTCTTGGTCTGCTCGAGCGCATCGCAGATCACGCCCACGGAGTGCGGGATCTCATCACGGGTGCGGCGCAAGACCTTCTCGCGCACAAACTCGGCAACGAGCGTCTCATCGGAAGCGTCGGTACCCATGTCCTCGGGGAACCAACGCGGACCCTCGGGCAAAAAGTGCGCAACGGTCTCGATAAAGGCATCGACGTTGAAGTTCTTGACCGACGACGTCACGATCTCGTCGTCATACTCCATGAGCTCGTGGGCGGCCTTGAGCTGTTCCATAACCTGGGCGGGATCGGCCTCATCGGCCTTGGTGAGCACCAGGACCTTCTTGCAACGGGCATTCTTGACGCGATCAGCGACCCAGGCGTCTCCCCTGCCGATCGGCTTGGTGGCATCAATCAAAAACGCGACGACATCGACATCGTTCAGCTCGAACAGCGCGCTCTTGTTGAGCTCGGATCCCAAACCATCCTTGGGTTTGTGAATACCCGGGGTATCGACAAAGACCAGCTGGTAACCGGGACGATTGACCACGGCGCGCATGCGGCGGCGGGTCGTCTGGGCCACCGGCGAGGTGATGGCAACCTTTTTGCCATAGCAGGCGTTGAGCAGCGTGGACTTACCGGCATTGGGGCGGCCGACCAGGGCCACGAAGCCGCTGCGGAAACCGGGCTCAACGTCGCCAAAGCCCGCGAGGCTATCGTCCTCGTCGCACAGGGCGTCGAGCTCCTCGTCGCTCATGCCCTCAAACGGGTCGAACTCCTCGACATCCTCGAGCTCCTCGGTATCCACCGCGTCCAGGGACTCGTCGTCCAAAATCTCATCGGTAGGCTGCATATTGTCGGACATGGGAATCCCTTTCTAAATAAAGCCGAGCGCGTGGGCAAATACCAGCAAGCCCACAATCGCGGCGGTGATGGAAAGAACGTATACAGAGGCGGCGGCAATGTCCTTCGCACGCTTGGCCAGCGGATGGAGCTCCTGGGTCGCCAGGTCGACGATGGCCTCCATGGCGGTGTTACACAGCTCGCCATGAATCACCAAGCCACAGCAGATGATAATCGTGGCCCACTCGGCAATGTCGAGCCCCACGATGCAGCCGGCAATGACGGTACACACGCCCGCCACGAGCATGACCTTAATGTTGCGCTCGGTCTTGACGGCGGTAACGAAGCCCTCCATGGCATAGGAGAACGACTTTAAGAAGAACGGATGGTCCTTGTTAGATCCGGGAATCATAGACGGCTCCTAGTCGTGGGCATGGTTGGTGATGGGGCCGACGTGGACTAGCTTGGGGTCCTCGCCGCGCTCGAGCGCCAGATCGCGCAGGATGGCGTCCTCGCGGGCCTCCATGACCTCGGCCTCGTCGTCCTCGATATGGTCATAGCCCAGCAGGTGCAGCATGCCGTGTACGAGCATCAGACGACACTCGTCAGCGGGGCTATTGCCAAAACCGGGGGCCTGACGGGCAATAACCTGCGGGGCCAAGATGATATCGCCGAGCTCGAGCGTCTCGTCGGCGGGAATATCCTCGTCAAAGGCCGAGTCGCATTCAAACGAGAGCACATCGGTGGTGCGGTCGATGCCGCGCCACTCGTGGTTGAGCTCGTGCATCTCGTCCTCGTCGACATACGAAAGGGAAATCTCGACTTCACGCTCAACGCCCTCGGCGGCAAGCACAACCTCGCAGATGTGCTCCACCTCCTGCGCGTCGAGCAGCGTATCGAGCTCGGCATCGTTGCTGATCAATACACTCAACGGGACTCCTTTCGGTCACGTACGCGCTTCTCGCGCACATCATCATAAGTATCGTATGCCTCGACGATACGTCCCACCAAGGCATGGCGCACCACGTCGGCACGCTCGAGGTGCGAAAATGCGACATCATCGACACGGCCCAAAATCTTCTCGACATCCGCCAAGCCACCACGACGACCCACCAGGTCACGCTGGCTCAGGTCGCCGGTAATCACGAACTTGGAGTTGAAGCCTAGGCGCGTCAGGAACATCTTCATCTGCTCGGGCGTGGTATTTTGCGCCTCGTCGAGCACCACGAAGGCATCACTCAGCGTGCGGCCGCGCATGTAGGCAAGCGGGGCGATCTCGATCACGCCGCGCTCCATAAGCTCATCGGTGCGCTCGCGATCCATCATGTCAAAAAGGGCGTCGTAAAGCGGACGCATGTAGGGATCGATCTTTTCCTCGAGGGTGCCGGGCAAAAAGCCCAGATTCTCCCCCGCCTCGACAACCGGACGCGTCAAGATCAGACGGCCCACCTCGTGACGCTTGAGCGCGGCAACGGCGAGCGCCATGGCCAGATAGGTCTTACCGGTGCCGGCAGGACCCAGGCCAAACGTGATGGTATGCGTGCGGATGGCATCCACATAGCGCTTTTGGCCGAGCGTCTTGGGGCGAATGACGCGGCCGCGATACGAAAGCAGCACGTCATCGCGAAGCGACGTAGCCTCGTGCTCACCGTCGCGCAAGACGGCCAGGCAGCGAGAGACATCGTCGGCAGACAGCGTGCGCCCGGCGGCCGCCTCGCGAAAAGCGTGCTCGAAAAAGCGCGCCACGAGTTCGACCTCGTCCGGGTCGCCGCTCACGGAGATGCTATCGCCACGGGCGACCACATGAGCGCGAACCAAGCTCTCGAGCGCACGAAGGACGCCGTCGCCGGCGCCCAAAACGCGCGAGGGATCAATCCCCTCGGGAACGGTAAGTCTAATCTTCGAGGCTTCCATGAACCTCCCTGCGTGCATGGACCAAGCCGGAATCATCGACTCCGATGATAGCAACATCGAGCAGGCACGGGGCTGTAAGTCCACAGGTATCGTCAAGACGGGCATGATGGAACGAGCCGAGCGTCAGGTTGTCGCCATACTCGAGCACGGCACGCTCGACCGTGCCCACGCGACGGCGAGCGTCGGCAATAGCGAGCTCCTGTGCAGCGGCCCGCATACGGCGGCTGCGCTCGGCCATAACCTCGGGCGGCACCTGGTCGGGCATGTCGGCAGCAAGGGTACCGGGACGCTTGCTGTAGCGGAACACGTGCATACGCGAGAAACCCACACGGCGGCACAGCGCCAGCGACTCCTCGAACTCCTCGTCCGTCTCACCGGGAAAACCGACGATGACATCGCACGAAAGGGACGCCTGGGGCAAGTTGGCGCGAATCATACGCACCGTGTCCTCAAAGGCCTCGGCGCTATAGGGACGGCCCATGCGACGCAGGGTCGCCGTGCAGCCGGACTGCACGGGCAGGTGCAAAAACGGGGCGATACGCTGCGGGTAGCGCGCCATAACCTTAAGCAGGCGCTCGGAGATATCCATGGGCTCGACCGAGGAAATGCGCACATGCGGAATAGACGTGCGCTCCATGATGGCCTCGAGCAGCTCATCGATTTCGACGTGCTCGTCGGTCGCGCTCTTGCCATCGTAGGCACCCAGGTTCACACCGGTCAGCACCACCTCGGGCACGCCGGCCTCCTGGGCCTCGCGAACTTGCTCGAGCACGGACTCGACGGGCACGGAGCGCTCGGGGCCGCGTGCCTTCCACACAATGCAATAGGTGCAGCGATGGTTGCAGCCGTCCTGAATCTTCACGCCCAGGCGAGAGCGACCGAGCACATCGACCACCTCGCCATCGCTGCAGGCGGGAACGCTATCGGATTCGACACCCAGCACCTCGCAGACGCGCTCGGCGACGTCAATCTTGGACGGCTCGGCGATCACGCGATCGGAGAGCTCCAGCAACTCCTCGGGATGCAGGTTGACGACGCAGCCGGTTACGACCACGTAAGGCTCGCCCGGATAGGCCAGCGCATGACGGACGGCCTTACGGGTCTTGGCCTCGGCCTCGCCCGTAACGGCACAGGTGTTAATGACGATCAGATCGGCATCCTGGGGCTCCACAATAGCAAATCCCAGGCGCATAAGATCGGCAGTGATACGGTCAGACTCAACCCGGTTGACGCGGCAGCCGAGGTTGACAACGGAAATATGGGGTGCGAGCACGCGGGCTCCTTAATCGAGGATATCGTCGAGGGCACTCTTGATACGGTCGGTCACCGACTTCTTACCAGAAGCGACGTCATCGCCCATCTCATCGGCAAAAGCACGGAGCAGCTCGCGTTGCTTATTGGAAAGATTGGTGGGAACGACCACGCGCAGTTGCACGACCAGGCGGCCACGCGAACCGCCACCGCCAATGCGCGGCATGCCGTAATTATTGACGCTCACGGTGTCGCCGTACTGGGCGCCGGCGGGA
>CAUDAE010000037.1 GCA_958447445.1 uncultured Collinsella sp. | reverse complement strand
CGCTATTAAGCACTACACGCAGGCTGCCGCCTGGACGTATAAGAACATGGACCAGGCGCTCGCCACGATGAAGCGCATGGGTTTCTCCTATGATCTGGATCGCATGGTCAAGACCTGCAGCCCCGACTACTACCGCTGGGGCCAGTGGATCTTTGAGAAGATGTGGGAAAAGGGCCTGGTCTATCGCAAGAAGAACCCGGTCAACTGGTGCCCCACCTGCAAGACCGTTCTGGCCAACGAGCAGGTCACCGAGGGCAAGTGCTGGCGCTGCGGCACCGAGCCCGAGAAGCGCGACCTTGAGCAGTGGTACTACAAGATCACCGAGTACTCTCAGGAGCTGCTCGACGATCTGGAGAAGCTCCCCGGCTGGCCCGAGCGCGTCAAGCAGATGCAGGCTAACTGGATTGGTCGCTCCGAGGGCGCCGAGGTCGACTTTACCCTGTGCGACCAGGATGGCGAGCCCATCGAGGGCGATGAGGGCAAGATCACCGTCTTCACCACGCGTGCCGATACCCTTTTTGGCGTCTCCTTCTTTGTCCTGGCTCCCGAGTACGCCGGCCTGCACGAGCTCGTCGAGGGTACGGAGTACGAGGAGGCCGTCACCAAGATCGTCGAGGACTCCAAGCATATCTCTGCCGTCGAGCGTGCCCAAGGCACCCTCGAGAAGCACGGTGCCTTCACGGGCCGCTATGTGGTAAACCCCGTCAACGGCGAGAAGGTCCCCGTGTGGGTTGCCGATTATGTCGTTGCCGACTACGGTACCGGTGCCGTCATGGCCGTTCCCTGTGGCGACCAGCGCGACTTTGAGTTTGCCCGTAAGTACGACCTGCCGATCGTGCCGATCATCCTGGACGATGAGGTTCGCGCTGCCGTCGAGGCCAGCGGCGAGACCATCGATACCTTCCATGCCGAGACCGTCGACTGGGATTGCGCCCACGCTGCCGAGGGCACGCTCGTCCAGTCCGGCAAGTACACCGGAATGCGCGGCGGCAAGCACTCCGAGGGCGAGGCTGCGATCGTGGCCGACCTCGAGGCCATGGGCTGTGGTCGTCGCAAGGTCGAGTTCCGTCTGCGCGACTGGCTCATTTCCCGTCAGCGCTATTGGGGCAACCCCATCCCGGCCATCCACTGCGAGCACTGCGGCATCGTGCCCGTGCCCGAGGATCAGCTGCCGGTGACGCTGCCCGAGAACCTGGACCTGGGCGCTGGCGAAACCCTTGCCGAGTGCAAGGAGTTCTACGAGACCACCTGCCCGGTCTGCGGCCGCCCGGCCAAGCGCGAGACCGATACCATGGACACCTTTACCTGCTCCAGCTGGTATTACCTGCGCTATACCGATCCGCACAACACTGAGCTGCCCTTCTCCCGTGAGGCTGCCGACCGTTGGATGCCCGTCGATAACTACATCGGCGGCATCGAGCACGCTATTTTGCACCTGCTCTACAGCCGCTTCTTTACCAAGGCACTGCGCGACCTGGGCCTGCTGAGCGTGGACGAGCCCTTCACCAACCTGCTGTGCCAGGGCATGGTCAAGGACGAGAACGGCGACACCATGTCCAAGTCCAAGGGCAACGTCGTGCCCCCGAGCTCGGTCATCGAGCCTTACGGTGCCGACACCATGCGTCTGGCGATCCTGTTTATCGCCCCGCCCGAGAAGGACTTCGACTGGGATCCCAAGGCCGTCGAGGGCGCTAACCGCTTCATCAAGCGCGCCTGGCGTATCGTTTGGCAGCTCGTCCAGTCCGGCGATGCCAACGTGGCCTTCGACAAGTCCGCGCTCGATGAGGTTGCGATGAAGCTCTATCGCGAGCGTCACCGCACCATCGCCAAGTGCACCGAGGACTTCGATCGCGGCCAGTTCAACACCGCCATCTCGGCCGTCATGGAGCTCGTCAACGCGGCGAGCGCCTACCTCAACGCCACCGAGGGTACCGCCCGCGACAAGGCGCTGTGCTACGGCGTGGCCAAGGACATCGTGAGCGTCCTTGCCCCCATCTGTCCGTTCTGGGCCGACGAGCTGTGGCACGAGGCGCTCGGCTGCGAGGGCAACGCCTATACCGCTGCCTGGCCCGAGTTCGACCTGGCCGAGTCCATCGAGGACACGGTGCAGATCGTGGTCCAGGTGCTCGGCAAGGTCCGCGGCCGCGTCGACGTTGCCCGCGATGCCTCCAATGAGGATATGCAGGCTGCCGCCGAGGCCGCCGTCGCCAAGTGGCTCGAGGGCAAGACAGTCGTCAAGGCCATCTGCGTGCCCGGCAAGCTGGTCAACCTGGTGGTCAAGTAAGCACTGCGCGCTTAACTGACGCATAAAAGACGAGGGGCGATCCGGTTGGGTCGTCCCTCGTTTTGCATGTATCTGCCTAGTTGCCTTCGGCCAATTGTCCTATTCTTATGGAGAAGCTGTGCGCACGCTGACCTGCAGGTTCGTACTGTGCTTGCACGTTTCCGCAGCTATTGGTATAGTTTGCTTGCAAATGAAGTTGTAATTGAAAGAAGTGGGGTTTCGGCCCCGCTTCTTTTTTGTATGGATGGAGGTGCCGCAATGGTCAAGACCAAGACCGAGCAGGCGATCATCGACGCGCTCGAGGCCGTCGCTCCCCAGCACGATGTCGACATCGTCGACGTCGAGCTCGTGGGTGCCACCAAGGCCCCCTGCGTGCGCGTGCGTATCGAGGGTGCCGAGGGTCAGAGCCTGTCGCTCAACGATGTCACGGCCAACACCAAGTGGGTCGGCGATGTGATTGAGGAGCTCGACCCCATCTCTTCGAGCTATACGCTCGAGGTGTCGAGCCCGGGCATGGCGCGCCCGCTGCGCCGCCCGTGCGACTTTGCCCGCTTTGTGGGCGAGAACTGTGAGCTCACCTCCACCGCTACCGAGGGCCGTCGCAAGTACGCCGGCAAGATTGCCGCCGCCACCGAGGCGAACGTGACCCTCGAGCTCGAGGGCGGCGAGTCCGTCACCCTCGATTTCTCTGATGTTAAAAAGTGCAAGTTGAAGCCCACCTACGACTTCAAGCCCGCGAAGGAAGGAAAGTAAGATGGCAGCATCCGACATGATGTCCGCCCTGATGGAGCTTTGCCAGGAGAAGCACATCGACCAGCTCTACCTGATCGACCGCCTGGAGCAGTCGCTTGCCAAGAGCTATGCCGAGATCCTGCATCTTGAGTGGGGCGCCAAGGTGACCATCGACCGCACCACCGGCAAGATCTACGTCTACCGTCTGGAGCCGATTGACGATTCCATGGACGAGGAAGGCAACTTCACCGAGTTCGAGGAGATCGACGTCACCCCCAAGAACACGAGCCGCATCGCCGCCCAGCACGCCAAGGCCGAGATCAACGCCATCGTGCGCAATTCCGCCCGCGAGCAGATCTACGAGGAGTTCTCCGGCCGCATCGGTGACCTCATCAGCGGTACCGTGCTGCAGTCCACGCCCGACTTCACGATCGTCAAGATCCGCGAGGGCGTCGAGGCCGAGCTGCCGCACTTCGATCAGCGCCGTTACGAGAACGAGCGCAACGAGCGTCCGATGGGCGAGCGCTACCTGCATAACCAGCACATCAAGGCCGTGATCATCGACGTTCGCGACCCCAACTCCAACCTGCAGCCGGTTCGTGGCGAGCACAGCCGTCCGCCGATTGTCATCTCCCGTACCCACCCCGAGCTCATGCGTCGTCTGTTTGAGCAGGAGGTGCCCGAGATCTATGAGGGCACCGTCCAGATCAAGTCGATCGCCCGCGAGCCCGGCCAGCGCTCCAAGGTCGCCGTCCACTCGCTCGACGACCGTCTGGATCCCGTGGGCGCCTGTGTCGGCCCCAAGGGCAGCCGTGTTCGCGCTGTCGTGGGCGAGCTCCGTGGCGAGCGCGTCGACGTCATCCTTTGGGATGCCGATCCTGCCGTCTACGTCGCCAACGCCCTGTCGCCCGCCAAGGTCACCCGCGTCCTCATCGACGAGGAGAAGGCCTACGCCGGCGTCATCGTGCCCGACGACCAGCTGTCCCTCGCCATCGGCAAGGAGGGCCAGAACGCCCGCCTCGCCGCGCGCCTGACCGGCTGGCACATCGACATCAAGTCCGAGACGCTTGCCGCCGACATCCTCAAGAACGTTCCCGTTCACGAGGAGCCCGCCGCCGACCTGATCGGTGACGAGGAGGACGAGGACGTCCGCCGCTGCGAGTACGTGTCCGAGGACGGCATCCAGTGCCGCAACCAGGCTCGTCCCGGCTCCCGTTTCTGCGGTGTCCACGACACCGACGCCTTCGATGATGCGGAGGACCTGATCTAGCGCGCGGTTGCGCCGGGCGGGTCCCGGCGCGTCTCCCACGCTCGTTCAGTCTCTAGGCACCCAAGGTGCCAGAAAGGGTAGGTGAAGTCATATGGCAAAAGTCCGTGTGTCCACCCTGGCCAAAGAGTTCGGCATGACCTCCAAGGAACTGATGGGTCATCTCGCCGATATGAAGATTCCCGCTAAGTCCGCTTCCTCCACCTTGGAGGACGCTTATGTCGCCATGGTCCGCAAGCAGCTCGCCTCGGTGATCGAGGCCCGCGCTCAGGAAGTCGAGGCCGCCAAGCAGGCCGAGGAGCAGGCAGCTGCTGCCGAGGAGGCCGCACGCGCCGCCGAGGCCGAGCGCGAGCGCATCGCCGCCGAGAAGGCACGCGAGGAGGAGCGCCGCCAGTTTGCCGCAGCCCAGGCTGCCGAGGAGGCTGCCCGCGCCGAGGCCGAGGCCAAGAAGAAGGCCGAGCAGGAGCGCCTTGCTCGCGAGAAGGAGGAGGCTGCCCGCGAGGCCCAGCGCCGCGCCGTTCCCGCTTCCGACTCCGGTTCGCGCTTCCGTTCGCTGCTCGACCAGATCGCCGCACAGGAGACCGTGCTCAAGGAGAAGAAGGACGCCGAGGACAAGGCCAAGGCCGAGCGCGCCGCAGAGCGCGGTAACCGTCGTGGCGGCAACAACGACCGCCGCGGTGGCCGTCGTAACGATCGCAACGCCTCAGACAACAACTCCGAGCGCAACGCCTCCGAGAGCCGTCCGCACAGCCATCGCACCAACGCCAGCAACAACGTCGCTGCCGGCATGGACTTCCCCAACCCCGATAAGCAGGGCAAGGGCAAGAAGCGCAAGGGCGGTCACAACAACGAAGAGGACCACTACAGCCGCATGGCTCGCGAGGCCGAGGAGTACAGCCGCGAGAAGGTGCTCGAGGAGGCTCGTGCTGCCGTCGAGGAGGCCTCTCGTGAGTCCACCGGTCGCCGCAAGAAGCGCAAGGAGAAGCGCGAGCGCGAGGCTGCCAAGGCTCAGGAGGAGCGCAAGATAGAGGAGGCGCTGGCCCAGGGCGTGAACCCCGAGGACCTCGACGCCATCAAGGTCTCCCAGGGCGTTACCGTCCAGGAGCTTGCCGAGGCGCTCGACGTTCCGGCCAACGACATCATTAAGCGCCTGTTCCTGCTGGGTACGCCGCTCACCATGACGCAGTCCATGTCCGACGACCTCGTCGAGCTCGTTGCCGACGACCTGGGCCGTCAGATCAAGATCATCACCCCCGAGGAGGAGAACACCTTCTCGTTCTACGACGATCCCGCCGACCTTAAGCCGCGTGCCCCGGTCGTCACCGTCATGGGCCACGTCGACCACGGCAAGACGTCGCTGCTCGACGCCATCCGTCACACCGGCGTTGCTGCCGGCGAGGCGGGCGGCATTACGCAGGCCATCGGCGCTTCGCAGGTCATGATCAACGACCGCAAGATCACCTTCATCGATACCCCGGGTCACGCTACCTTTACGGCCATGCGTGCCCGTGGCGCCAAGGTGACCGACATCGTCATCCTGATCGTCGCCGCCGACGACGGCGTCATGCCCCAGACGGTCGAGTCCATCAACCACGCCAAGGCCGCCGGCGTACCCATCGTCGTTGCCGTCAACAAGATCGATAAGCCGGGCGCCAACCCCGACCGCGTGCGCCAGGAGCTCACCGAGTACGGCGTCATCCCCGAGGAGTGGGGCGGACAGAACATGTTCGTCAACATCTCGGCCAAGCAGAAGATCGGTATCGATGACCTTCTGGAGACCGTGCTGCTCCAGGCCGACGTGCTCGAGCTTAAGGCCAACCCGGACACCTTTGCCTCCGGCAATGTCCTCGAGGCCAAGCTCGACAAGGGCCGCGGCTCGGTCGCTACCGTGCTCGTGACCCGCGGTACCTTGCACGTGGGCGATACGCTGGTCGCCGGCCTTACCTACGGCCGCGTCCGTGCTATGCTCGACCCCAAGGGTCGCGCCGTCACCGAGGCCGGTCCCTCCGACGCCGTCGAGATTTTGGGCCTGCAGTCTGTGCCCAACGCCGGCGACGAGTTCCGCGTGTTCGAGGACGAGCGCGAGGCTCGCGCCCTTGCCGACGAGCGTTCGCTCAAGGCCCGTATCGAGGAGCAGAGCCGCGTCAAGCACGTCACGCTCGAGAACCTCTTCGAGACCATTGCCGACGCCGAGGTCAAGGAGCTCAACCTGATCATCAAGGCCGACGTCCAGGGTTCCATCGAGGCCCTTCAGGACTCGCTCGACAAGATGGATCAGTCCGAGGTTCGCATCAACACGATCCACTCCGCCGTTGGCGCCATCAACGAGACCGACGTCGTCCTGGCCGACGCCTCTAACGCCATCATCATCGGCTTTGGCGTCCGTCCCGACGGTAAGGCCCGCTCCGCCGCCGAGCGCGAGGGCGTCGAGATCCGTTGCTACGACGTCATCTACAAGTGCCTCGAGGAGCTCGACGCCGCCCGTATCGGCATGCTCAAGCCCACCGAGGTCGAGGTCGCCACGGGTACCGCGACCGTCCTGGACACCTTCAAGGTGCCCAAAGTCGGTATCGCCGCCGGTGTCCGCGTCGAAGAGGGCGAGATCGCCGCGACCGATTCCGTGCGTCTGGTGCGCGACGGTATCGTGGTCTTCAACGGCAAGATCGCCTCGATGCGCCACTACAAGGACGAGGCCAAGAGCCTCAAGAGCGGTTCCGAGGGCGGCATTGGCCTGGAGAACTTCCAGGACATCAAGCCCGGCGACCAGATCGAGGGTTACCGCATCGACCAGGTTGCCCGTACCGAGTAGGGGGTAGCGCTATGAAGCAAACGCAGGCAACCCGCCGTCTGGGCGAGCAGCTTCGCGAGAAGCTCGGTTATATCCTGCTCTTTGAGGTTTCCGATCCGCGTCTCGACCTGGTTACTTTGACCGCGGTCGAGGTCGCGGTGGACCGTTCCTTCGCGCGCGTGTTCGTGTCGTGCGATGCGAGCCGCTACGACGAGGTCATGGAGGCGCTCGCAAGCGCCAAGGGCCGTATTCGCAGCCTGTTGGCTCGCTCGCTCGATTGGCGTGTCACGCCCGAGCTCGATTTTCGCATCGATCGCTCGACCGATGAGGCCGAGCGCATCACGCGTGCGCTGGAAAACGTTCCCGCCACGCTTGCGATCGAAAAGGACGAGGACGGCTATCCGATAGCGGATGCCGCCCAGGAGGCAGCTTTAGATGACTAATTCCGCCGACCTCGCCTCGTGCGAGTCTGCAGATATTCAGCGACGCATCCTCGAGCTCATCGAGGGTGCGTCCTCCATTGCGATTTCGGGACATACTTCTCCCGATGGCGATGCCTTGGGCTCCGTATTGGGTCTGGGCCTTTCGCTCATGAAGTTTTTCCCCAACAAGGACATTGCGCTGCTGCTGGCAGACGATGACCCGGTTCCTCGCATTTACCGCTTTATGGAAGGCTCCGATCGCCTGGTGCCGGCATCTGCGTACGCCGGCAATCCTGACCTGTTCATCTCGGTGGACGTACCGGTCGTCGAGCGCCTCAATAATTCCGCCGAGGTGCTTCGTCGCTCCAAGCATGTGGTGTGCTTCGATCATCATCCGGCGCGCGAGGAGTTTGCCGAGCTGAGCCTGAGGCGCGTCGATGCCGCGGCCTGCGCCATGATCATCGACCGCTTTTTGGACAATTGCGGCATTGTCGCACGTGATGGCGTTGCGACCTGCCTGCTGTGTGGCTTGGTTACCGATACCGGCCGTTTTCAGTACCAAAACGCCGATGCCGCCGCGTTCCATGCTGCTTCGCGCCTGGTGGCGCATGGCGCCAATCCGGCTCGTGTCGCACTCGAGGTCTATCAGAGCATGCGCGTCGAGTTTTTGCACCTCAAGTCCATTGTCATGGGCCGTATCAAGACGGTCGCGCACGGGCGCGTGGCGTATAGCTATGCCTTCCAGAGCGACCTTGAGGCCTGCGGCGTCACCTCGGATGAATGTGACGGTCTGGTCGATGTGGTGCGTTCGGTGATGGGCGTCGAGGTCTGCCTGTTCTTAAAGGGCATCGACGGCGATACCAAGGTGCGCGGCAACCTGCGCTCCAAGGGTGACCTCGATGTGTCCGAGATCGCTGCCAACTTTGGCGGTGGCGGGCATCATGCCGCCGCCGGCTTTTCCAACAACGGAACAATTCGCGAGACGCTCGCCGTGGCACTTCCCATGCTGGCCGAGCTGGTGGGGGAGGATCCCGCTTCGGTGACCGTCGAGCTTTAACTTTTTGGATGGTACATGGCTCGTCGTACGCCTTCTCAACTGAATATGCTGCTCGCCGTCGATAAGCCGGTGGGCTGCACGTCCCACGATGTGGTCTCGCAATGCCGACGCGCCCTCCATGAGCGGCGCGTCGGCCATGCCGGCACGCTCGACCCCATGGCATCCGGCGTCATGGTGGTGGGCGTGGGCCAGGCTACTCGTCTGCTGGGCATGCTAACCCTCGATACCAAAAGCTATGTCGCCGACATCTCGTTTGGCGCCGAGACCAATACCGATGATGCGGAGGGCGAGGCGGTCCGCACGGTGGCTGTTGCCAACGAGCTCCGCGATCCTGCCTATGCTCGTGAGCGCTTGGCCGCCATGCTGGGCCCGCAGATGCAGGTGCCGCCGGCGTTTTCTGCTATCTCGGTCAATGGCGTTCGCGCCTACAAGTCTGCTCGCGAGGGCAATGCGGTGGACCTATCTCCGCGCCCCGTCGAGGTCTATGCCGCCGACCTGATCGCCGTGGGCGGCGAAGGTGATACGTGTGTGTGGACCGTGGCGTTCTCGGTGAGCAAGGGCACCTATATCCGTGCGCTCGCTCGCGACCTGGGCCGCGCTTGCGATAGCGCCGCGCATATTTCCGCGCTGCGCCGCACGGCTTCCGGTGTTGTTTCCATTGGCGCTTGTCATGCGGTCGAGGAGCTTTCTCCCGAGTCCGCGGCTGGCTTTGCCCTGGATCCCATTGCGGCCCTGGGCGCCACACGTGTTGACTTGCCGGGCAATCTTGCCGACGACCTGCTCTGCGGCCGACGCATTCCCGTTGAGCGTGCGCTTGCCGATTTCGATTCCTCGAAGGCGCCGTTTGCGTTGGTGCTCGATGGGGGACTCAAGGCGCTCGCCCGCATTGAGGGCGGCCGCTTTGTCATGGAGCACGTGTTTCCGCAGGCAATCGGCGGTGTTCGATGATGTTGTCCGCTCGCGAGCTCGCGCGTGTCTTTTTCGCGGGCGAGTCGGACGAGGCTCGCATCGTTGCTGCCGATACGTTTGATGAGTGTGAGCACTTGGGTGCCGCTTCAATCGCCATTGGCGTGTTCGACGGCGTTCACCGTGGACACCAGGAACTCATCGAAGCGCTTGTCCGTGATGCCCGTGCCCATGGCTGTAAGGCGGTCGTGGTTACCTTCGATCCCGACCCGGACGTTGTGGTGAGCCCTTCGCCCGCTCAAAAATTGATGACGACGGCCGACCGTCTGCATGCCTTGGCTCAAACCGGGGTCGATGCGGTGGTGGCCGTTCCCTTTACGCCTGAGGTTGCGGCGCTTGACCATGTTGATTTTCTCTCGCTGGTGTCGCGTCTGGTCGACATTCGATCGATTCGCGTTGGCAGTGACTTTAGGCTGGGTCGTGGCGGTGCTTCTGGTGTTGCCGAGATGCGCTCCTGGGGTTCCGAGCACGGCGTTGACGTGTATGGTCACGACCTGCTTTGCGAGGGCGGTGAGGCCATTTGCGCCACCCGCATTCGTCATGAGCTGGGACAGGGCCATGTGGAGCTTGCTGCTGGGTTACTCGGCCGTCCGTATATGGTGCGTGGCGGTGTTATTCGCGGCCGTCACGAGGGTTCTGGCATGGGCTTTCCCACGGCAAACTTGCAGGTTCCCGACGGCATTCAGGTGCCAGCCGATGGCGTGTATGAGGGTCTGGTGCTGGTCGATGACACCGCGTGGCCCGCTGCTGTGAACGTCGGCCTGCCGCCAACGTATGCTGACGATGCGGCATCTGCGCATCTCGAGGCTAATTTAATTGGTTATACGGGCGACCTGTACGGCGCTTCCGTTTCGCTGGCGTTTACGCGCTGGCTGCGTCCCTCGCGTGTGTTCGATTCGCTGGATGAGTTGATCGCGACCGTCGAGGGTAATATCGAGGATATTCGTCACAACTTGGGCGATCAGGGGGTGAGCATCCGTGATTAGCGATGAGGAAAAAGACCAGGTACGCGCTGCGTCTGACCTAGTTGCCATCGTGCAGGAAACGGTCGAGCTCAAGCCTCGCGGCCATGAGTTTTGGGGATGCTGCCCCTTCCATGGCGAGAAGACGCCGTCCTTCCACATTATCCCCGCTACGCAGGTGTGGCATTGCTTTGGTTGCGGCGAGGGTGGCGACGTTTTCACGTATATCATGAAGCGCGAGAACCTGAGCTTTCCCGAGTCAATCCATTACTTGGCCGATCGCGCGGGTATTGAGCTGCATGACACCGGAGATCGCCGCGAGCGCGGCACCAAGCGTGCCCGCATCTACGATCTGTGCGCCGAGACCGCCCAGTTCTACCACACCATGCTCATGCGCGGTAAGGACGGCCGTCCGCGCGAGTACTTTGCCAGCCGCGGCATGGGCGGCGACGTCTGCCGCCGCTACTGCCTGGGCTTTGCACCGGGCCGTAACGCGCTGGTGTCGCACCTGTCCCAGGCGGGTTTTACCCCGCAGGAGATGATCGACGCCAACGTTGCCGTGAGTCGCGGGCGCGGGCAGCTTGCCGACCGCTTTTACGACCGCGTGATGTTCCCCATCTTTGACGAGCAGGGTCACAACATTGCCTTTGGCGGTCGCATTATGGGCGACGGCCAGCCTAAGTATCTCAACACAGCCGAGACGAGCGTGTTTCATAAAAAGCGAAACCTCTACGGCTTTAATTGGGCCAAGGAGTTTATCGTCGCGCAGGATACCGCCATCGTGGTAGAGGGCTATACCGATTGCATCGCCTGCTGGGAGGCGGGGATTAAAAACGTTGTCGCCACGCTGGGCACCGCCCTCACGGAGCATCACGTCAAGACGCTCACTCGCTTTGCCAAGCGCATCGTGTATATGTTCGACGGCGATGCAGCGGGCCAGAAGGCCGCCCGTCGCGCGATTCAGTTTATCGAGCAGGATTCCATGGACCTGCGCTGCGTGGTGCTCCCCGACGGCAACGACCCCATGGAGTTCATCACCGCACATGGTGGCGAGGCACTGCAGACGCGCATCGACGCTGCCGAGCCGCTTATGGACTTTGTCTACCGTTCGCTGCAGGAGTCGAGTGACATCACCACGCCGGGTGGTCGCGCTAAGGCGCTGGAAGATGCGCTGACGCTTATCTATCCGTTGCACAACAGCTATATGATCGACACGTACTTTATCCAGATTGCCGATCTGCTGGGTTTGGATCTGGAGACGGTGCGCGCGAGCTCGGGTCGTGTGTTTCGCGATGTCGCCAAGCGCGAGGATGCGGAACGACGTCGTGAGCAGAACTATGAGCGCCAGCGGGCACAGACTGAGCGGTCCGGTAGCGCGGGCGGTCGGGCGTCGGGTTCTCGCGATGCCGGTCGCGGTGCTTGGGCATCGGGCGCGACGCCGCCGGTGTCCGCGCCGGTCGAAGAAGAGCCGTACGACTACGTCCCGCTCGATGCCTACGGTGCCGCGCCCGTGGAGGTCGTCGACGACCTGCCGCCGATCGATGTTCCTGATGGTATGGGCGCTGTGCCTGTGGCTGACGGTTCGGGCGCACCGGCTGCGGCGGCGCCGATGGTTCTTACCGATCTTGAACGCAAGTCCTTGGCAGGGGAGCGCGAGCTGTTGACGATGCTCACGAGCTACCCCGACCTGTTCCGCACGTATGCCGACCGCATCTGCTCCATCGAGTGGGTTGACCCGCGTCACGAGTCCATTGCATGGGCCGTTCTGGCAACGCCGCCGGGAACCGATCCTGCAGCCTGCATGGATGCGGCGCGCTCAGTGTGTCCCGATGCGGCAACGCTTGTGAGTGCCGGGCGCATCTCCGCGACGAGCAAGCACCCCACCGAGACGAACATCGTGTTTATGCTTGATACGCTTGAGCTCTACACCATCAAGCGTCGCATGCGTGCCGCACAGGCCAAGCTGCGCCAGGACCGTTCACTCGATGATGAGGCCCGTCGCGCGCTGACCGTGCAGGCCGCGCAGGATTCGCAACGTCAACGCGAACTGCAAAAGTCGATCGGCGGCGTGGCGGACCCGTTCCGTTTGATCGGCCTGGAGGCCGCGGGCACCGAACAAGCCTAGATGTTGTGGTCAACCAGCGTATTCTCGCCTATATCCAGTCTTCTTTTTGGGTATAGACGTCAATGTGTGTGCTAAAGTATTGAGTCCTGTGGACTATGAAGGGAGAATCTGTGCCAAAAAAGACTGAGAGCACGGGTACTGGGCTGGAATCCTACGTTGCAAAGCTCATGGGCAACGGCTCAAACAGGACTTCGGTAACCGAGGACGAGATTCAGGTCGCCCTGAAGGATATCGATGTTTCTGACGAGCAGCTCACCGCGGTGTATTCCGCGCTGCGCAACAGCGGCATCCAGATTATCTCCGCGAGCGGTAACGACGACGCCCCCATGGGTGTCGACGATGACGATACCGATACCGATACCGATACCGACGATTTCGATGACGACGACGAGCACGATTCCGGCTCGCTCGACGATCACGAGCTCAAGATGGCCCGTCAGGCCGACGCTGAGATGGGTTCTTCCAAGAGCAAGAAGAAGCGCACCGTGCGTACGTCCCGTTCGCGCTCGCGCGTGCGCGGCATCGATGCCTCCACGGTGATGCTGACCGGCGACCCGGTTCGTATGTACCTTAAGGAGATCGGTAAGGTCGACCTGCTGACCGCCTCCGAAGAGGTCGATCTGGCTATGAAGATCGAGGCCGGTCTCGAGGCTACCGAGAAGCTCGAGGCTGCCGATGCTGGTGAGCTCGAACTCACGCGTGCCGAGATGCGTCGTCTTACGCGCATTGAGAACGTGGGCCTCGAAGCCAAGCAGGCGCTCATCAGCGCAAACCTTCGTCTGGTCGTCTCCATCGCCAAGCGCTATGTCGGTCGCGGCATGCTGTTCCTGGACCTGATTCAGGAGGGCAACCTCGGTCTGATCCGCGCCGTCGAGAAGTTCGACTACCAGAAGGGCTTTAAGTTCTCCACGTACGCCACATGGTGGATCCGTCAGGCCATTACGCGCGCTATCGCCGACCAGGCCCGTACCATCCGTATTCCCGTGCACATGGTCGAGACTATCAACAAACTCGTCCGCGTGCAGCGTCAGCTGCTTCAGGACCTGGGCCGCGACCCGACCCCCGAAGAGATCGGTGCCGAGATGGACATGAGCGCCGACCGCGTCCGCGAGATCCAGAAGATCTCGCAGGAGCCCGTGTCGCTCGAGACCCCCATCGGCGAGGAAGAGGATTCCCAGCTGGGCGACTTCATCGAGGACTCCCAGGCTATCGTTCCGCCCGATGCGGCCAGCTTCTCTATGCTGCAGGAGCAGCTCACCCAGGTGCTCGATTCGCTTGCCGATCGTGAGCGCAAGGTTATCGAGCTGCGCTTTGGCCTTGTCGACGGACATCCCCGTACGCTCGAGGAAGTCGGCCGCGAGTTTGGCGTCACGCGCGAGCGTATCCGCCAGATCGAGTCCAAGACCCTGGCCAAGCTCCGCCACCCGAGCCGTTCGAGCAAGCTGAAAGACTATATTGAGTCTTAACCTCGCAAGCAAGAAGCGCCCTCAAGCACATCCGCTTGAGGGCGCTTTCATGTAGTCGTTGGGGACGTTCTTGAATGACTAGTCGTTTAAGAACGTCCCCAATGATTAGGTCGGAAAATTTCTTAAAAAAGTTCTTGCCCTGAGCTGATTCGTCCGTATAATAAACATCGTTGCTTGAGAGCACGCACCTATTCCTCGGTAGCTCAATGGTAGAGCACGCGGCTGTTAACCGCGCTGTTGTAGGTTCGAGTCCTACCCGGGGAGCCAGGTTGTAAAACCCGTCGCTTATGCGGCGGGTTTTTTTCATGCCGCGATCGCCGTTCGCGAACGTTACCGTATCAACATTTCGTGTCGAGGATGTAATCACGA
>CAUDAE010000036.1 GCA_958447445.1 uncultured Collinsella sp. | reverse complement strand
GTATTCGTGTTTATGGTTATCAACTTTAGTGAAATAAAGTAATCGTTATAAGATGCTCAAGTATCGGCACATGCCGCATTTGACCGACTATATTGCACGCTCATTAAGGGGGCCAGTGATGTCATCGACTCAAAAAAGAGCCATCCTGCAGGTGCGCATTCGCGAGGAAGACACGCAGCATGCCGAGCATCTCTACGACGCCATGGGCACATCGCTCGCCGAGGCTGTCCGTCTATTTGTCGCGCAGAGCATTTTGATGCGCAAGCTTCCCTTTCAACCGGTCGCCGTGCGCTCAAAGGACGGCACCGCCGCCTATGGATCGCTCAAAGCATATGGGGACCCCAATCGCCGCTCCGAGGAGCGCAATGCCTGGATTGAGTACCTTGCTACAGAAAGCGACGATTCGATTTTGGGTCCCGAGGAAGTAGATATCCATGAGTAGCACCATCATCGACGAGACCGTCATCCTGCGCTACCTGCTTGACGACGACGAAGTTCTGTCACCGCGCGCTGCCAAGGTCATCGCCACGCGCACCGCTCGCGTCTACCCCGAAATCATCACACGCGTCGTGGTCACGCTGCGCGACGTCTATAAGGTTCCCCGCGTTGAGATTGCTGCGGCCTTGAAAAGGCTGCTCGATGACGTCATGGTCGACGAGCCCACCGTTGTCGCCCTTGCCGTCAAACTCTTTGGCAAGACCCATATGGACTTTACCGACTGCCTCCTCGCAGCCCGAACCGCCATCTACAACGATGATGTCGTGAGCTTTGGCAAGCCCATCATCCAAGGCATGATCGATTACCGTCGCAAGCGCCAAACCGCCGCCGACGCCCGCGGCCACAGTACCGACGCCGCCATCGACAAGCTCCGCCACCACCCCCGCAGCTAACCCCATCCCCTCCTAAGTTGCGGTGAAATACGGACTGTTTCATGCCTTTAAAGGCCTCAACAGTCCGTATTTCACCGCAACTTATTGAAGGTGGACCGCGAACGATTTCGCTATCGGGATTCGGCGTAGGGTTTTGTTGTCGGAATGCCGTAGCCGCGCATCATGGCACCGAACGATTCTACGTCGTAGGTGTCCGAGAGTTTGAAATGAATGACGTTGTGGCCCATGGCGCGAAGGTTCGCGTCGCGCATGAGGGCCGCTCGATACGTTTTTGCCGCCGCCTGCTCTGGATCATTTTGAGCTTCGTCTTCAAACTTGCCTAGCCCATGCAGCTCTGCCAGCGTCCATGAGCCGCCTGGCATCTGCCAGCCATAATCTGCTAGATAATAGCCAGCGTTTCCCGGTCGCGTTATCTCAACTTGAAGCTCGGGCGCCGCAATCCCAGCGAGAATCATCGCTGCTCTCGCCTCAGACTCGCCGCCATTGTCTGACCTGCCGTCCATATACTCAAAAACGTCAAAAGCACGCGCGATGCCATGCAACCCTCGGCAATTTGCCTGCGCATATGCTCGCAGTTCTTCGCGTTCGACATCGTACTCACGGGCCAAGCCATCGACATAGCCCAGCGCATAGCGAAAGGCGCTCGTTCGAGCGATATCAACAACCGTTCGACACGGATCCGTCAGTGTAAACAGACCTAGCCGCCACACTTCGCCCGCCCGCCAGCGCTTGTATTCAACGAACTCATACGTATCACGCCTTGTAGACCGTGGCAGCAGTACTTGCACTTTATCCAGAAGCGTATACGCCGAGCCGATGCCGTAGAGCAGCGCTGCCGTCGATCCGCAAAAAACAGCATCCGGTTCAACGACCGCAATAGCGGATGCCAGCTGAAAGATGCGATCTTCAACCCCAAGATTATTCCAATAGACCGGATCCGCATACACATGGTTGTAAAGACGAAGCATGAGCTCTTCCTGCATAAGCTCGCGCGCACGGCGTTCATCCCAAGGATCAATTGTTATAAGCAGCTGTCCATCTTGATGAAATCCAACGGCCGAAAATAGCATTCTTGCATATGACTGCGGAAAATGTTTGCCTTTATCGAGCATGGCCAACCCCATAACCATCACGGCGGAGAGAATACCATTACGCTATCGCATGCTTCCGTCCGCAGGCCTTGCCAAAAGCTGACCAAAAGCTTGACGTCGCAGGTCAGAGCTTCAAAAAATAATTCCACTCTCGGTAGACGGTCGCTACGACCCTCCCAACGGCATCAAAATCCAACCTTACAAATAGTTGCGGTGAAATACGGACTACATGGGCCATAAAAGCCGGAAAACAGTCCGTATTTCACCGCAACTTAGGAGGGGATGTGGGGTCCCCGGCATGTATATGAAAATGGCTCTGGTCCCAAAAGGAATCAGAGCCATTCATCTATCTTATGGAGCGGGCGACGGGAATCGAACCCGCGTCATCAGCTTGGAAGGCTGGGGTTCTACCATTGAACTACGCCCGCAAGATATGGTCGGGACGACAGGATTTGAACCTGCGACATCCTGCTCCCAAAGCAGGCGCGCTACCAAACTGCGCCACGTCCCGAAGGTGTTGAGCAGCTAAGGTCTAAACCTTGCGTGTCCCAAAGCGAAGGAAATTATAGGGGAGACTCCCCGCCTGTGCAAGCATTGATGCCTTAGCTCCTCGAATGTGCGACAAAACGACTATGGAGCAGACCGATCACAAATGCCACCACAGCAACCGGTGCCCACGCAGCACCGATATCTGCCAGCGGCAACGCATCGAACGGCAGCCACGCGCCCGCAAAGAACGCATCGCGGACCGAGGTGATCACGCTCTGCACCGCGACCACACCGCCGACCCAGACCCACACCTGCGGATGAGCGTCGCAAAAGCCGTGCACCAGGCCCATCAGTACCAGCACGATGGCAACGGGATACAAGGCGTTGAGCATGGGCACCGAGAACATAAGAATCACGTCGAGGCCCACGTTGGAGAGCACACACGAAAACGCCGCGAACACAAAGGCGAGAATCGCAAAGGGACGGCGCATGGCCTCCTCGGAGGCCTCTGCTCCCCCTTCGACCACATACGTCTCGCAGAAGTAGCGCGAGCAGCAGCTGATGAGGCCGATGCACACGTTCATGCAGGCGAGGAAGAAGATGGCGAAGACCACGACCGTGCCGGCAAGGCCAAAGTGCATGGAGGCAGAACGGGCAAGGATGGCGGCGCCGTTGGTGGCGTCGGACATCACGGTGCCGAGCTGCATTCCGGCAAGGCCCAAGCCGCAGTAGATGATGGCCATAAGCACGCCGGCGATTACACCGGAACGCGAAATCTCAAAGGCCACGCGCTTGTCATCGGTAACACCCAGCTCGTGGATGGTCTCGCCGATGATGATGCCGAAGGCGAGCGACGCGAGCAGGTCCATGGTCTGATAGCCGGTCAAAAAGCCCTGCACGGCAGCGCCTGCATCGTAGGGAGCCTGAGGCGCGGCAGCGGGACCCAGCGGCGAGATCACGGCGGCACCCACGACCAGCACGATGAGCGCAATGAGCGCGGGGCCCGTAATGCGGCCGAGCACGCGCGTGATGACGCCGGGGCGCAACGTGAGCACAAACGCGACTACGAAGAACCCGATGGCAAAAACCAGACGTGCCGTGCCGAGCGAAACACCCTCGGGCAGCAACGGTACCAGCATCTCAAACGCCGTGGAGCTCGTACGCGGAATGGCAAGGCACGGGCCGATGGCCAGATAGACCGCCGCAACGAAGAACTCGCCAAACTTGGGATGCACGCGGCCGGCAAGCTCACGCGCCGTGCCGGCAAGCGCCACGGCGATAAAGCCCATGACGGGCAGGCCGATGGCGGCAATCAAAAAGCCAACCATGGCAAGCGGTGTGGCCGTGCCGGCCTGGAGCGCCAGCAACGGCGGAATGATGAGGTTACCGGCGCCAAAGAGCATCGAGAACAGGGCGATGCCGACGGTAACGACATGGTCGGAGCGCAGACCGCGCGGTGCGGATGAGGCCATAGGCACACCTTTCGGGCCGAAACAAAAACGGGACGGGCAAAAACACCCGTCCCGCAAGTATATACGCTCTAGCAGGCTAAATCGCGCAAAGCGTCAATCGCAGTGTCGACTTCCTCGTCCGTGTTGAAATACCCAAACGAGAAGCGGACGACGCCCTGGCGCTCGGTCCCCAGCGCGCGGTGCATGAGCGGAGCGCAATGGGCACCGGGGCGCGTCGCAATCCCCCACCCTTGCATGAGCGCGTCCGAGATCTCGGCAGAGTCGATATCACCCACGTTGAGCGACACAATCGCAGAGCGCGTCGGCTGGTCAAACGCACCGTAGAGCTTAATCCCCGGAATCTCGCGCACGCCAGCGAGAAAGCGCTCAGCCAGCGCTCGCTCATGCGCCGCGATCGCCTCGACCCCGCCTTGCGCCTCGATAAAGTCGAGACCGGCAGAAAGGCCCGCGATGCCGTGGCCGTTGAGCGTGCCCGCCTCGAGGCGCGTGGGCCACTCAAGCGGCTGCAACGCATCGAAGCTGTGCACGCCCGTGCCGCCCATGGCCCACGGAGCCACGTCAACAGCCTCCGCCACGGCCAGGCCGCCGGTGCCTTGAGGTCCCATGAGCCCCTTATGGCCGGTAAAGCACACAATGTCGAGCCCCATGGCCTGCATATCGATATGCATCGCGCCGGCAGACTGCGAGGCGTCGACGATCACCAGCGCGCCGGCAGCATGGGCCATGGCCGCCACGCGCGCAATGTCGACCGCGTTGCCGGTCACATTGGAGGCGTGCGTCACCA
The DNA here is from genome assembly GCA_958447445.1 of uncultured Collinsella sp. Lineage (GTDB taxonomy): Bacteria > Actinomycetota > Coriobacteriia > Coriobacteriales > Coriobacteriaceae > Collinsella. The sequence continues at coordinate 9,753 of CAUDAE010000036.1, read as the reverse complement.
CCACGGCACGCGTGCCCGGCGTGACCAGCCGCTCGAGCTCGTCGTAGTCGAGCACGCCGTTCGCGTCGCAGCCCGCATGCTCAACGGTCACGCCCTGCTCTGCCGCCAAGCGGTTGAGCGGACGTAGCACCGAGTTGTGCTCGAGCACCGTCGTGACCACGCGGTCGCCGGGGCGCACCGCCCCGTTGATGGCGGTGTTGAGCGCCGCGGTGGAGTTGGGCGTAAAACAAACATGGTCAGCACGCGGGCAGCCCAGCAAGCGCGCAAGCTTGGCGCGGCAGCCGTGGATGGTACGTGCCGCATCGAGTGCACCCGACGTGGCGCCGCGCCCGGCATTGCCGAGCGAGCACATCGCCTGCGTCACGGCATCGATGACCGTCTGCGGCTTGTGCATGGTCGTCGCCGCGTTATCCAGGTAGATCATCGCACGACCTCCCACATATCGATCACGGTAAAGCCCTCGGTGGGAACGCCCGCCGCGGCAAGCTCGCCGCGCAGCAGTTCCTCATCCGCGGGCAGCGCCTTCCACGCCAGACCGCAGCCAGCAGCGACCTCCCCGGGTACGGGAATCGTTCGCCCGGGAAGGCCGCGAGCGACGCACAGGGACTCGCAACCCATGGCGGCCGCCGTGGTGGGAAACGTGATGACAAGCGCCGGGCGCTTCTCCCTCATGGCAACTCCAACCAATACGCTACGGACGCACGACGCGCACGGCCTGCTCCATCTTCTCCACGATCACGTACATGTTGGTGACCTCGCCCACCGCGAGCTGGTCTTTAATGCCATAGTGGTCGAGGCAGGTACCGCAGGTGAGAATCTCGACACCCTGCTCGGCCAGGCCCTTCAGGTCATCGAGCACCGGCGAGCCCTCGACGGTGAGCTTGGCACCGCCGTTGTAGAACAGCATGGTCGCGGGCAACTCCTCCTGCTGCGTCACGGCAAAGATAAACGCCTTCATGAGCTTGTGGCCCAGCTCGTCGTCGCCACGGCCCATGCAATCGGTGTAGACGGAAATGACGAGTTTGCCCTTGCCGGCGCTGGCATCACAGAAGGCAGCGCCATCCTGCTCGGGATCGGCCACGGCAACGGCGCCAGAGGTCGCCACGGTCACGTGCCACTCGGCGTCAGAAACCTTCTCGACCGAGGCCGTGCAGCCCTTCTCCTGCGCCATCTTGGAAATGTTCTTGACGGCGGTCTCGTTATCGACCGAGGTCACCACGGCACCCTCGCCATCAAGCTGTTTGAGTGCCTTAAGCGTCTTGACGACGGGCAGCGGGCAGGCATCGCCCATGGCATTGACTTCAATCTTGGTAGACATAGTTTTTCCTTTCGAATGTGACCGCCCCAGAATGCGGGCGGCCGATTTTACGATATCAACGAGCGCACAACGCGAACGGCAGGACCGCCTGGCACCGGCTCGCACACGCGACCGACGACGGCGGCGATACGTCCCTCGGCATGCAGACGGCGCACAAGCTCATCCACATCGGCAGCAGGTGCCGCGATGAGCAGGCCACCAGACGTCTGCGGATCGTACAGCGCATCCAACATGCCCGGCTCCAGGTCTTCGTCGGCAGCCACGCGCGGGCCAAAGAAGTCCTGGTTGCGGTAGGAGCCCGCGGGGATAATGCCCAGACGCGCCATGTCGAGCACCTGGTCAAAGAGCGGCACCGCCCCCGACGCGAGCTCGATTTGCACGCCCGAGCCCTCGGCCATCTCGCACGCGTGCCCGATCAGACCAAAGCCCGTAATGTCGGTGCAGCCATGAAGTTCGAGCCCCTCGGCCAAACGGATCGGGGTCTCGTTGAGGGTGCGCATCGAGTCAAACATCGGGCTAGCCTCGTCCTGCTCGACGAGCTCGCCCTTAATGGCCGTGGTGATGATGCCCGAGCCGATCGCCTTGGTCAGCAGCAACGCATCGCCCACGCGCGCACCGCTATTGGCGAGCATGCGATCGAGCGCGACAAAGCCGCTCACGGACAGGCCGTACTTGGGCTCGTCGTCGTTGATGGTGTGGCCGCCCGCGATGGTGCAGCCGGCCTCGACGCACTTGTCGGCGCCACCCGCCAAAATCCGCCCGGCAACCTCAACGCCCAGGCAGCTCGGGATGCACAGCAAGTTCATGGCATGGCTCGGCCGCCCGCCCATGGCGTAGATGTCCGACAGCGAGTTTGCCGCGGCGATCTGGCCAAACAGAAACGGGTCGTCGACCATCGGCGGGAAGAAGTCGATGGACTGCACGAGCCCCAAGTTCTCCCCTACGCGAAAGACGCTCGCATCGTCGGAGGTATCGAACCCCACGAGCAAGTTGTCGTTATGCACATTGGGTAAATCGCCCAGGACCTGGGCGAGGGCTCCGGGGGCCAACTTAGCGGCTCAACCGCTCGCGGCAGTCATAGACGTGAGCTTAATCTGATCGTCAGCCATACGAACCCCCTTCCAACAAATCAACGACGTTAAGTATACGCCCTAGGCACGCTTCCCAAGAGACCGCCGACGGCTCGAACGTCGAAGGCGGAGCCGCAAGCGCCTGCGCGATAGCATCTGCCAGTGCGCGCTCAAACAACGGAAGGTCGGCCGCCACGGGCGTGTCGACATCCGTCATACGCGGCGACGCCACCCACGTCACGGGAGCACCGGGAAGCATCGCCTCCATCCAGGGACGAACGCCGGGCAAATCGGTCGCCACAACTTTGCAGCCGCACGCGAGGGCCTCGATCGTCACGAGCGGCAGACCCTCGTAAAACGAAGGCAGCACAAAGACGTCGGAACTGCGGTAGGCACGCACGAGTTCATCGCTATCCAGGCGCCCTGCCAGCGTCACCGGCACATCCGAGGCCGCGGTCAAGCGCTCGATACGCGCGTACTCGGCATCGTCCCCGCGGCCGCCCACAAGTACCAAGCCAGATGGGCGGACGCCATCGTCAATCGGCAATGACATGGCTCGAACCAGCGACTCGACGCCCTTTTTAAAGCAAATCTTGCCCACGTACACAAGCGATCCCGGCCGCCTCGCCACGCTTGCGTCGCGGCAGAAGACGCGATGGTCGTAGCCCGTCCCAATCACGTGGATGCGATCGGCATCGACGCCGCACACCAGGCCAATCTGCTCAGCCTGCTCAGCATGGAGCGCAAAGACGGCATCGAGCCGACGAACCGCACTTACGATGCGATCGCGCTCGAGCGCATGCGAACGCAGCTGGCGCAGATCGGTCGAATGGCACACGGCAAAAACCGGCACGCCCCGGACGCACTCGCGCGCCAATGCGGTCACCAGATACAGGTGATGGCAAAGCACCAGATCGGGCCGAAACTCAGCCACCGCCCGATCGATTGCAGCAGCAAATGCCCGCTCAAATGCCTTGAGCATCGAAGGCGTCAGGTCACGATAGCGTGTGGAGGTATAGGGCATGACATCGGACATACCGCAGATGGGAAACGGCAGCTCGGGCGACTCGAACGGCACGGTAAACACGGCAGCACGCCGGTCCAGCTCGCCTTGGGTATCACCCGGTGCCGCGCCGCAAAGCACGGCGGCGCGATGCCCCGTCTCGATCTGCTCGCGCACAAGCGCGGCAAGGTAGGTGCCGCTGCCGGTGCTATCTGGTTTTTGTGCCGAGATGTTGAGGATGCGCATCGACAGGGCCCCTTAAACCAGCGCCCGCGCGCGGACAGCCGCGCCGATCGCCCCGGCAAAGCGAGCCTGGGGCGAGGTGGTCACCGGCGACCCCAGTAGCTCGCCCAACCGCTCCACCACGTAGGCGTTCTCGCAGAGGCCACCGGTCAGGTAGTACGGGGCGCCCGCAGCCTGCCCGGCCATGGTCGCCACGCGCGAGACCACGCTGTCGATCACGCCACGAGCAATGTTCTCGCGCGGCTCACCGCGACCGATCAGGCTGATGACCTCGCTTTCGGCAAAGACCGTGCACATGCTGGATATCTTGGTGGGCTCGCCGGAACGCGCCAGGTCGGCCATCTGCTGCTGGGAAATGCCTAGGCGGTCGGCCATGATCTCCAAAAAGCGCCCCGTGCCGGCGGCGCACTTATCGTTCATGGCAAACTTGGCCACGCGGCCACCCTTAAGTTGGATGACCTTGGTGTCCTGGCCGCCCACGTCGATCACGGTGCCGTGGTTGCCAAACAGGCGCACGGCACCGGCGCCGTGACAGGTGATCTCAGTCACGACCTTGTGCGCATAGGGCACGGCGACACGGCCGTAGCCAGTCGCGATCACGCGAATGTCGTCGGCTGTCACGTCATAGCCGGCCGCTACCAGTGCCTCGCGCAGCCGCTCGGAAGCATCGACCGAGGAGAACCCGGTTGGTTGCACGCACGTCCACGCCACCGAACCCTCCCCGTCGACCACAGCGGCCTTAGCCGCCGTAGACCCGATATCGATCCCGATCCCTATCATGGCTCTCTTCCAATCTAAATATCAAAGGTAGCGGCGCGTTCAGGCGCCTTAGCTCTAGGTTTCTCAGGTGCCGGAGATTGCCCCGAAAGAGGAGCGCAGCGTACTTTGGGTACGCAAGCGACGGTTTGAGGGGCAAGATCCGGTGCCTGAGGAAGCTAGAGGGTTTCGATGAAGGCGGCGATGCGGGTCTCGATCTGGCCCATGTCACCGTTGCTGTAGTCGGTCTCGATCTTCATATACGGAATACCCGCACCCTCGACAGCCTCCTGCATGCGCGCACTCTCCACGTTAAAGGTGTGGCAGGCCTGGAGCACGTTTTCGACCACGCCATCGACGTGATACTTCTCGCACATGGCCAGTGTGTTTTCCATACGACCGTCGTTGGGCGTCATGACCGAGCAGTTGATATCCAGGTAGCGGTCGGCGATGGCACGCAGGATGTCGGGAGCCTCCGGGTCGATCATCATGGCCGCCGTGCGCTCTCCCGAGCAGTCGTCCATGCACACGACCACGCCGCCGTTGGACTCGATGGTGCGACCGATCTTGTTGATTACGCCACCCACCGGGCAGCCAGTAATCAGGATGCGCTTGGCATCTGCCGCGACCGGGCGCTCACCCGCGTCGTAGGCCTCGCGCAGCTTGACGACCTTTTGCTCCAGCTGCTGCGTATAGGCCTCGATATCAAAGCTGAACGTACCGGCAAACATGGTGCTCATCAAGTCGACGCCGCTCATGACCGCAGGCTGGTTGGCCTGAAGCGCAAACATGTCGAGCTGAGCCGCACGCAAGCGGTTGCGACGACGGACGGCAGCGCGCAGGTCGTCGTCGGTAATCGTGATGCCGTAGAAGCCCTCGAGCTCCTCCTTGAGCAGACGGCACTCCTCGTACCAGCCCTCGCGCTCGTAGGCGCGGTCGCGGCCCTGCGGCAGGTGCAGAATGTGCGTGCGCTTGAGCTCGTTGAGTAGCTCGTACATCTTCTTCTTGCCGTCGCAGGTGGTCTCGCCGATGATCATGTCGCTAAAGTACGTAAACGGGCACTTTTGCGAGTAGGCAAAACCGTACGTCGACTTGATGAGCGGGCAGAGGTTTGCCGGCAGCACCTTCTCGGCCTCGGGAATCACCTCATCGGACGTACCGCACAGAGCGACACTTGCGGCGCCCGCGGCATCGATGATCTCGAGCGGCGTATAGCTGCACAAAAAGCCGACCAGGCGATTACCCGCCTGCTTATAATCCTTGACGCGAATAAACGCTGCCTTGCGTTGCTCGTTGAACTCCTCAAACGTGCGCGGCAACGGCTGTTCCTCGATATCGGCCATAGTAGTTCCCCTCTCTTGCACCGATATACCGACAATTAAACAACAAACCCACGCCATACCCAAAAGGAAGCATCCTCTAGGGAATGGCGTCGATAAGCTCCTGCGTATACGGATCGCTCGGGTGCGCGATCACGTCCTCGGCCGCGCCTTCCTCGACAAGACGACCGTGGTAGAGCACGCCAATCCGGTCGGACATATGCCGAACCACACGCATATCATGCGTGATAAACAGCAGCGCTACACCCGTCGTACGCTGCAGGTCGCGAAGCAAGTTGAGCACTTGGGCCTGAACGGACACGTCAAGCGCCGAGACCGGCTCGTCGCATACCACAAGGCGCGGCTCGCAAATAAGCGCCCGTGCCAGATTGAGTCGCTGACGCTGTCCCCCCGAAAGGTCATGCGGATAGCGGTCATAATGCTCTGCCAGAAGACCGACCGAGGCCAGGGCCGAGAGCGCGCGCCCATGACGCTCATCCGCATCGCGCACGCCGGCGATAATCAGCGGCTCCTCCAAAATACGGCCGACACGGTTGCGCGGGTCAAAAGCCGTAGAGCTATCCTGGAATACCAGCTGGATCTCGCGGCGAAACGGCTTGCGTTCGCGCTCCGACATCGTGGCGAGGTCGTGCCCGCGATAGACAATCGAGCCGGAATCCGCACGCTCGAGACCACAGATCAAGCGTCCAGTCGTCGACTTGCCCGATCCGGATTCGCCAACCAGGCCATAGACCTCGCCCGGCGCGATCTCAAACGACAGATCGTCCACGGCGGTAAAGGCCTGACACTTAAAACCTGAGCCCGGCATGGGATACGCTTTAGTCAGATGTGAGACCCTAAGCAGGGCTTCGCTATCAACAGCCATGGCACTCCCCTTTCTCGACAAGCCAGCATTTAGACCGGTCACACGCATTCACGGCAACCAGCGGAGGCTCCTGCGCGCGGCAACGCTCGTCCGCCCGGGCGCAACGAGGCGCAAAGCGGCATCCACAGGGTATTGCCGTAAGCGGCGGCACTGTGCCCGGAATATCCGCCAGCGTGTCAACGCGCTCGCGTTCGAGCGGCGGAATGCTCGCGATGAGCCCCTGGGCATACGGGTGGCTCGGGCGCTCCATAAGGCCGCAGGCGTCGATCTCTTCTACGATTTGGCCCAGATACATGACGTGTACGCGCGAGCAGATGCTCGTGACGACACCCAAATCATGGCTGATAAAAAGCACCGCCATGCCCTCGGAACTGTTGAGTTCGCGCAGGAGATCCAAAATCTGTTTTTGAGTCGTCGTGTCGAGTGCCGTAGTGGGCTCGTCGGCGATAAGCAGGCGTGGGTGCCCGGCGAGCGCCATGGCAATCATCACGCGCTGGCGCATACCGCCGCTAAAATCGCCCGGATACATGTCGAAGCGAGCCGCGGCATCTCGAATTCCCACACGCTCCAACAGCGATAGAGCCTCGTTGCGGGCTTCGCGTCGGCTCACCTTACGGTGGGCCCTCACCGCCTCGACGACCTGGGCCCCAACCGTCATGACGGGGTTAAGCGAGCTCAAAGGATCCTGGAAAATCATGGCGATATCGCAGCCGCGCACCTCGCGCATGCGCTTGAGCGGGCGCGCGAGCAGGTCCTCGCCATCAAACACAATCTGGCCCTCATAGGCCATCTTCTGTTCATGCTCCAATAGGCGCATGACACTCTGGGCAAACACCGACTTACCGCAGCCGGACTCGCCGACAACACCAACGATCTCGCCGGCATCGATATGTAGGTTGAGTTTGTTGACGGCTTCCAGCGCGTTGCCATCGCGGCCCACAAACGAGATGCAGAGGTCGCGCACGTCCAAAAGATGCTGAGCCATGGGCTAGTCCTCCTTGGTCTTGGGGTCGAGGGCGTCGCGCAGGCCGTCGCCGGCAAGGTTCAGCGAAAGCACGCTCGCGACGATGGCGATAGCCGGGAAGAAGATCATCCACCAGGCTTTGCGCATCACGTTCTTGCCTGCCTGCAGGATGTTTCCCCAGCTGGCGTCGGGTGCCTTGATACCCAGGCCCAGAAACGAGAGGGCGGCCTCCGAGAGCACGGCCTCGGCAAAGACAAAGGTCGCCTGCACCAGGAAGGGTGCCATAACGTTGGGCACGATATGCAGCCACACGATGCGCGCGGTCGAGGCGCCCTGCACGCGCAGGGCCTCCACAAAGGGCTCCTCCTTGACCACCATCGCACGCGAGCGCACGATGCGCGCCATGCTGGGCGTATAGACGATGGAGAGCGCGATGATGACGTTCCAGACCGAGGCGCCCATCATGGCCATGAGCGCGATGGCCAGCAGCACGCCCGGAATGGACATAAGGCCGTCGCAGATGCGCATGAGAATATGATCGAGCCTCTCGTTGTAGCACGCATAGGCGCCGATCACCAAGCCGAGCGCACTCGTCGCGAGCGTGACGGCAATGCCAACGCCAAGCGACACGCGCGCGCCCGCGATGACGCGGGCAAGCAGGTCGCGGCCAAAGTCATCGCAGCCAAAGGGATGCGCGGGCGAAGGTGCCGAAAGTCGCAACGTCATCTCCTGCGCATTGGGATTAACCGTCCACACCAGCGGACCGACGAGCGCGATCAGCGCAATCACCAGGAAAATGCAGCCGCCGACCACAAACCCCTTGTTGGCAAGAGCCTTCTTAAAGTTTGTCATCATGCATCGCCCCATTTGCGAGCGCGCGGGTCAAAAGCGCCGTAGGCAAGGTCGACGGCCAGATTGATCACCGAATTCAACAAGGCGATGACCAGCAGCACGCCCTGAATCACCGGATAGTCGCGACGCTCGATAGAGCTCGTGACCAGCTGGCCCAAACCGGGGATGTTAAAAATGGCCTCAGTCACCACGGCGCCCGTAATCAGAGCGCCAAAAGAATAGCCGACCGAGGTGAGAATCGGCAGCGCCGCGTTGCGCAGGGCATGGGCCAGCACCACGCGAACCTCGGAGACGCCCTTGGCACGCGCCGTCTTGACGCAGTCGAGCTGCATGGCCTCGATAACGCTCGAACGGGTCATGCGCATGAGCAGGGCCGCCTGCACGAATCCAAGCGATATGGCCGGCAATGCAAGATAGCGTAAATGGCTGAACCAGCCCTTCGATAGCGGCGCATAGCCGGCGACCGGGAACACACGCAACGTGACGGCAAACAGCCACATAAGCATGAGCGCCATCAAAAAGCCGGGTATCGCCACGCCCAAAAGAGCAACGACGCGCAAGACCGCGTCGGTGCGCGACCCATGTTTGAGGGCAGCGACGACGCCGCAGGGCAGCGCAATCAACAGCGCGATGAGCTGTGCTAGAAGCGCGAGCGATAGCGTGGGGCCAAAGTGCTCGGCAATCGCCTGCGTGACGGGCTGGCGCATAAAATACGAATCGCCCAGGTCGCCGGTAAGCACGCCGCCCATCCACTCAACGTAGCGCTGCGGCAGCGGCTCGTTGAGTCCCAGACTATCGTTGACGCGCTCGATCTGGTCGGCCGAAGCCTCCATGCCGAGCATCGAAGAGGCCGGGTCACCCGGTGTGAGATAGATAATCAAAAACACGACGACCGAGATGATGAGCATCACCGGAACCATCGCGCCTATACGTTTGAGCGTGTACTTCAACATGCGAGGCGTCTATTTCCCCTCTGAACGTGGACAGGGCGTGGCGGCCACAGGGGACCAGACCCCTCCGGCCGCCACGCCATCTATTGCATTACTCCGGACGCTTGGCATTCCAAACGATGGCGCCGTCGAGCACCTCGACGTCCTCGACGTCTGCCTGGGTGCCCGTGATGGAAGCATAGTGGCAAAGCGGCTCGATGACGGCGATCTCATAGAGGCGCTCCTGAGCCTCGGCCCACTTTTTGGCCGCGGCGTCGGTGTCCTTGGCGGTACGGGTCTCGGCCACGAGCTTGAGCGCCTTCTCGTCGGACAGGCCATAGAAGGCCTTGGAGACCGAGAGGGACTGGGCCGGGATGGGCTTGTAGTTGGTGGAGGCCACAAAGAGGTCCCAC
>CAUDAE010000035.1 GCA_958447445.1 uncultured Collinsella sp. | reverse complement strand
CACGGGACTCAAGACGACGCTGAAGATCCTCAACCTTATGAATCGGCGACGGCTTGAGCGGGCTACCCTCAATGTCGTTAAGCTGAATAAGGTTAACGTGGCACAGCGTTCCCTCGCAGAAGTCGCAGAGCGCCTGCATCTCGGGATTCGTATCGTTGACGCCTTCGATCATGGCATACTCATAGGTCGGGCGGCGGCCAGTCTTCTCGGTGTAGAGCTGAAGCGCCTCGTGAAGGCGAAGCAGTGTGTACTTCTTAACACCGGGCATGAGCTTGTTGCGCGTCGACTGGATGGCGGAATGCAGGGAAACGGCAAGCGTGAACTGCTCGGGGATATCGGCAAATTTGCGAATACCGGGAATAACGCCGCTGGTAGAGACGGTGAGGTGACGAGCGCCGATACCGATGCCATCGGGGTCGTTGAGGATTCGCAGCGCCTTGAGAACCTCGTCGTAGTTGGCAAACGGCTCGCCCTGGCCCATGAAGACGACGCTCGTGGCACGCTCGCCAAAGTCGTTGGATACATGAAGTACCTGGTCGACGATCTCTTGAGCGGTCAGAGAGCGCTTGAGGCCGTTGAGACCGGTAGCGCAAAAGGCGCAGCCCATGCCACAGCCAGCCTGGGTGGAAACGCAGACGGAAAGCTTGTTACGACGGGGCATACCGACAGTCTCGACGGAAACGCCGTCGTGGTACTCGAGCAGATACTTACGAGAGCCATCTTTGGAAACCTGCTTGGTTAGTTCAGTCGGCGTGTCAAAGGCAAAAGCCTCTTTAAGCTGCTCGCGGAAAGCCTTGGGAAGGTTGGTCATATCGTCAAACGAACAAACGTTCTTCTCAAAGACCCATTCGATGAGCTGCTTCGCGCGGAAGGCGGGCTGGCCAAGTTCGGCCACGAGCTCGCGAATATCGTTTTGGCTCAAGTCGCGAATGTCCTGAGATTTAGTCCTGGGATTCATGGAAGCCTTTCGATTTTGGGGAAACGTAGAGGGTATCGCTACAATATGGTATCAGCTGCAGAAATTATAGAGGAGGAGTCTGCCCATGCCGGGTAAAAGCCTAGAGAACATGCACGTAGCGGTTTTGGCGGGCGGTCATTCCGCTGAGCGCGAGATCTCGCTCAATTCGGGAAAGAACGTCGTGGTTGCCTTGAAGGAGGCCGGCTACACTTCGGTGGAGCTGCTCGACACGGCCGCCGATGATTTTATGGTAACCATGGCGACCGGCGGCTTTGACGTGGCGTTTATCGCCATGCACGGTGCCGGCGGCGAGGATGGCGCCATGCAGGGCGCCATGGAGACCCTGGGTATCCCCTACACGGCCTCGGGCGTGCTTGCCAGCGCCTGCGGTGCCGACAAGGAGGTCTCTAAGCTCCTGTACGCCAAGGCGGGCATTCCTGTTGCCCCCGGCCTTGCGCTCGAGGTGGGCGATGAAGTCGATATCGATCATATCGTCGAGGTTTGTGGCGAGCGCTGCTTTGTGAAGCCGGCCGTCAACGGTTCCAGCTATGGCATTTCCCTGGTCCATGAGCCCTCCGAGCTGCCCGCGGCAATCGCCAAGGCGTTTGAGTACGGCGACAAAGTGCTGGTCGAGAAGTGCATCGAGGGTACCGAGATCACCGTCGGCGTATACGGCGAAGATGACGTGCGCGCTCTGCCGATTGTCGAGATTCGTAAGCCCGAGGACTGCGAGTTCTACGATCTGGACGTGAAGTATGTCGACCCTACGGACATCCATCGCATTCCGGCGCAGATTTCACCCGAGAATTATGCTCGCGCTCAGGAGCTTGCCTGCGCCGCTCACAAGGCCCTCGGTTGCCTGGGTATCTCGCGCAGCGATTTTATCGTGAGCGAGGACGGCCCCGTTATCCTCGAGACTAATACCATTCCCGGCATGACCGATACGTCGCTGTATCCGGATGAGATCCGCCACACCGACGACATGACGTTCCCGCAGGTCTGTGACAGCCTGATCCGTATGGGCCTTCGTCGAGCGGGCATTGCATGCTAATCGAGGACGCGGTTTCGTCAGGAACGCCGCAGTTTGTCATCGACTCCTATGCCACGCTTGCCGAACGCGCCAAAACGCAGTCCTTCGGCCTCATCGAGGAAGATGTAATTGTCCTCGATACCGAGACCACAGGTCTCTCGGTGCAGGACAACGAGCTGATCGAGATCTCGGCGGCCCGTCTTTCGGGCCGCGAGATCGTCGACCGTTTCGATACCTTCGTGCATCCCAAGCAGCTGATTCCCGCCGAGATTACCGAGCTCACGAGCATTACAAATGCCGATGTGGCAGATGCCCCGTCGGCCGTTGAGGCCGTCGCCGCTCTCGCCGATTTTGTCGGTGGTTGCCCGGTGATCGCACATAACGCCACGTTCGACCGCTCGTTTATCGAGTCGGTCAAAGGCGGCGTCAACGTGAGCGATATTTGGATTGATTCGCTGGCGCTGTCGCGCATCGCGCTTCCGCGCCTGGCCTCGCACAAGCTGTCTTTTATGGCCGATCTGTTTGGCTGTGACTCGGTATCACACCGTGCCAATGCCGACGTCGACGCCCTGTGTGGCGTATGGCGCGTGTTGCTCGTGGCGCTCACCGACTTGCCCCAGGGCCTCATGGCGCGCCTAGCCGACATGCATCCGGACGTGCCTTGGTCCTATCGTCCTATCTTCTCATTCTTGGCAGGGCAGAACCCTGGTTCTATCTTCTCTCTCAGCGCCGCTCGTGCTGACGTTCTCAAGGCCGATCGCGCCGACGATCGGGTGGACGCCGACGAACTGCCGGTCCTCAAGATGCCGAGTCGTGAAGAGATTGAGGCGGACTATGCGCCGGGTGGCCTGGTCAATCGCATGTATCCCACCTACGAGCCGCGTGATGAGCAGATCGCGATGGCGCTCGAGGTCCGCGATGCGCTGGTCACGGGCACTCATCGTGTAATTGAGGCGGGCACAGGCGTCGGCAAATCGATGGCCTATCTGGTGCCTTTTGCCGAGGCAGCACGCCGTAACAACATCACGGTTGGTATTGCGACCAAATCGAACAATCTAGCCGACCAGCTCATGTACCATGAGCTTCCAAAACTTGCCGAGCAACTGGAAGGTGGTCTGTCATTTTGCGCTCTCAAGGGGTATGACCACTATCCGTGCCTGCGCAAGCTTGAGCGCATGAGCCGCGGCCAGGTCGAGATTACCACCAAGCGCGATCCGGCGGACACGCTCACGGCGGTCGCGGTCATTATGGCGTACGTTTGCCAATCAGCCGATGGCGACCTCGACTCACTTGGCATTCGGTGGCGCAGCGTCAACCGCCCCGACTTTACGACGGCCTCGCGCGAGTGTGCTCGTCGCCTCTGCCCGTTTTTCCCTGATAAATGTTTGGTCCACGGCGCTCGCCGTCGTGCGGCGCATGCCGATGTGGTGGTCACCAACCATTCCCTGCTGTTCCGTAACGTTGCGGCCGAGGGCAGGATTTTGCCTCCGATTCGTCATTGGGTAATCGACGAGGCCCATTCTATCGAGCGCGAGGCGCGCCGTCAGTGGGCGCGCGTGGTGTCGGCGGACGAATCACGCGTTCTGTTTGAGCGCCTGGGTGGCTCGAGCACCGGTGCGCTAAGCCAGGTCTCCCGTGATTTGGCAACCTCTGAGGGCTCTACGCTCTATCTGGGCCTTACTGCCAAGGCGACGTCGACGGTTGCGCGCGCGAGCATGGCAATCGCCGACGTGTTCGATGGCGTTCGCGAGCTCGGCCGTCGTGCCCGTGGGGGTTATGACAATGCCAATCTATGGATTGGCCCCGAGTTGCGCGAATCTGACGACTGGCATGATTTCTTACAGTCGGCCTACACTGCCATCGACGCATTGGAACAAGCTGACAAGAGCGTCGATGCGCTGGTGCAAGCCGTCGCCGCCGACAAGCCCGAGGTTGTTGTCGACCTGGGTGATATCTCGCGCCGCCTGCACGAGCTGGCCGAGAACCTCAAACTCATCATTGATGGCACCGATGAACACTACGTGTATTCGCTGCAGGTCAATCGCAGGTTGCGCGCCGGCGGAGAGTCAATGACCGCAGAGCGCATCGACATTGGCGAGGCCTTGGCAACCGAGTGGCTGCCCGAGGTTCACACGGCTATCTTTGCCTCGGCGACCATGACAGTGTCCAAAAGCTTTGAACACTTTAACCACGCGGTCGGCCTCGATCGCATCGGTGCTTCAACATCCTCATCGTTGCACTTGGACTCGAGCTACGACTTCGATTCGAACATGGCTGTAGTCGTTGCGGGCGATATCCCCGATCCGCGCGATCGTGAGAGCTATCTTACGGCGCTCGAGCGCGTGCTGGTCGACGCCCATCTTGCCATGGGCGGATCGGTGCTCACACTGTTCACCAATCGGCGCGACATGGAAGACCTGTACGCCCGCGTTGAGCCCAAGATGGCCCGTGCGGGCCTGGAGCTCAACTGCCAGCAGCGCAACTCATCTCCTCGTCGCCTGCGCGACCGGTTTATCAACGAGCCGACCTCGTCGCTTTTTGCTCTTAAGGCCTTTTGGGAGGGATTCGACGCCAGCGGCGAGACGCTGCGCTGCGTCATCATTCCCAAACTGCCGTTCTCGAGCCCTACGGACCCGCTCTCGTGCGAGCGCAACCTGCGCGAAGACCGCGCTTGGGCGCGCTATTCGCTGCCCGAGGCGGTGCTCGAGGTCAAGCAGGCGGCCGGCCGCCTTATCCGCTCGTCGACCGATTGCGGCGTGCTGATTCTGGCCGACCCGCGCCTGGTGACGAAGGGCTACGGAAAGAAGTTCTTAACGTCGCTGCCCACGAGCTCCTACCAGCGCATCGAATCGGCGCAGATCGGGCACTATCTGCAACTGTGGCGCGCACGCCACGAGCGGCGGCGCTAAAGCGGACAGACGAGGGTTTTTGCCATATCGCACAGACGCTTTGACAGGGCGGGGTCATCCAAGATGTGGATGGCTCCGCCCGCTGCAATTATCTGGCTCAGTAGCCAACGCTCGGAGCCGTAATGCACGGTTACCGTTGCCATGTCTGCTCCGCTGCGCTCGATTAGGGTGATGCCGGCCCAGTCCAGATGCTCCGCCATATCGAATGGCATCAAGAGCTTTGCACTACGCTGCGTCCGGGCAAGGGAATCGTGGAGGGATGCGACGTCCGGTGCGTGAGGCACGACGGAGTCTTCCGTCAAGGCGAGTCCCTCGATTTTATCCATGCGATAGGTGCGCTGCTCATCGACCGCGATGTCCCAGGCAATCAGGTATGTTTGGTCGCCGTTTGCCGTAATGCGCAAGGGGTCGACCAGACGCTCGCGTGGCCGTGCATCGTCCATCGAGCGATACGAGATACGGCAGCGAACGCCGTCCTGAATGGCGCAGCTCAGCTGCTGCCAGTGCGACCCGTGGTTGACGGTGTCAAAGACGCGCTGGTTATAGCCAAGCTCTTCGGGTAGAAGGGCATGTCGAATCCGAGCTGCCGCCTGGGGATCGATCCCCAACGATTCAAGTTCGTGGTTGAGCACAGCGCCCTCGGCGGCACTCAGGCGCAGCGGTAGCACACGACCGGCGTCACCGGTGAGGACCACACGCTCGCCGCGGCATTTGCAGATGATGCGCGCGCCCGATTCTCGGTCCGCGAGCGTCGAGACGATCTCGAGAATCTCGTCGAGCGACACCCCCGTGATGTCAAATCGACTGCAAATCTCGGTTCGTGTCATGCCGCTCTCGCCGGCGGCGTAGAGGGCCTCCATGATGTCGATGGCGCGCGAGAGCCTCTGCTCGCTGGTGAGTTTACGCACGGGCATGCTCGTGCACCGTCCTTTCAATGAGGTGGTTCCACGCCTGTTTGAGCGATTTGGGGGCCACGGGCCTCATGCCGTCCATGGCGTGGGCCATGCAAAATGAGGCAGCGGCTTCAAGGTCGCGCACGTCAACGGTCCAGGTCCATCCTGCATCGGTGTGTGCGAGCTCACCTCGCCCACGCGTGAGGCCGTTGATCATATCGATTTGCGTCTGAGGGGCGAACGAGAACGTGGCTGCAACGGGCGGTCGGTCGGCAAAATCGAATTCAAAGAACAGATAGTCGTTGAGATTGAAGTTCGCGGGGATGACGTAGGCCTTCGAAGGACGCCAAGCGCGTACGATACGGTCGCAGCGGAATGTCCTGATGTCGTCGGTGACGTTGTCGAGGCCGCAGAAGTACGCCACGCCCTCGCGCTCGAACATGCCGTAGACGCAGACGGTACGTTCTTTCTGCTCGCCGCGTCCGTTCTGATATAAAAATCGCAGCGCGCATCGCTCGGCAAAGGCGCTCCATACCGCATCGACGGTGGGAGAGCGGCGGATCGGTGCTTCGTCCACCGCAGACATGCCGGTGAGGTAGGCAATTTTGGAGCGAATGTCGGCAAGCGGCGCGGCAAAGGTGGAAGAGCCGGCCGCTAGTGTCTGGTCGATGGCGTTGAGCAGGATATCGGCGTCGTCTGCGGTGATGAGGCCGCCTGCCGCAAACGTGTGCTCGCGGTCGATTGTCCACGAGCTTTCCTCGGTCTCCTGCGCACCGGCGGGGCGAACCTCCTTGATTAAGATGCCACGCTCGAGCAGTTTGTCACGATCGCGCCGAAACTTGCGCTTATCCGAGTCGATATTGCCCGAGCCATATCCCAGGTCAGAATCCAAGACGATCTGCTCGGTCGTCAGCGGTTCGGGGGAGCTATTGAGCACAAAGAAAAGATTGAGGATGCGCTGAGCCGTTTTATCGAAACTGGGCTCCGAATTCCCCTTTTTAATTGTCTCGGTCGTGTCGCTTGCCGTCATAGAGTCCTCGCATGAGAAGGTGGTTTGCTGCCATGATTTTAGTCCGATATGGAGATTAGGCTATATCCTTGTCCGCTCGGGGCGTTAAGATGGCCCGAATTCGGTCGTTTGCGCTCGCTCGGGGTATACTTTCGACTATATACGGTTCTAATGTGCATGCATTGGGCCTATTTGTCGGATTATGGATGTGGAGCGCACATGGCGAACACCCAGAACTATATTAACCACCTGCTGCAGAACACCGGCATTACGCCGGCATGCAGCGAAGAAGAGCGCTTGGCTGCCGAGGATATCGCTCAGATCTTCCGCAACCACGGCTTTGATCCCGAGGTTCAGGAGTTCAATGCCCCGGCGCCCAGTAGGTTGGCATTTGCCGTTACCGGTATTCTTGCGTTTGCCGGCGCCCTGCTGATGGGCATCGGCGGCGGTATCGGCTTGGTCGGCACCTTGCTGGCTATTGTCGGCGCCGTTCTTTACGTGCTCGAGCGCACGGGCCACCCCGTGGTTTCGCGTCTGGGCAAGACGGGCGTGAGCCAAAATGTCATCGCCTACCACAAGGCCTCGGGCCCGCTCGCGTCCCCGCGTAACCGCCCGGTGGTCGTTGTCGCACACTACGACTCTCCCCGTGCCGAGCTGCTCGCCCGCGAGCCTTATGCTTCGTATCGTGCGCTCATCGCCAAGCTGTTGCCCGTTGCCACGGTTGCCCCCGCTGCCGTTGCCATCCTGCGTATCCTGCCGCTCCCCGGCGCGCTCAAGGTTCTGCTGTGGATTGTCGCGATCCTCGCTTCCCTCGTTGCACTTGCCAACGCGGCAAACATCATCTCTAACCGCCATATTCTTCCCTATACGTCCGGCGCGGTGTGCAACAAGTCTTCTGTCGCCGCTATGCTCGGCGTTATGGACAACGTTGCTCCCTTCCAGGGCGAAAACGAGTTTCCCGACGATGTTCCGTTCGATACCTATTTTGGGGAGCAGAAGCGTCGTGCCGAGGAAATGGCGCGTGCAGCGGCGGAGTATGCCGCGGCCCAGCAGCAAAACGACTACGGCAACACCATCGAGTACGAAGAGCCTACCTACGCCGAGGACGAGTTCGGTCAGCCGATTGCTCCCGACGCTCAGACCGAGCCCGAACAGGGTGAGGCTTTCGACGAGCAGATCGAGGGCTTTGAGGGTGCATCTGCCGACGAGACGCTGATCGGCGCTATCGTGCCCGAGGATCAGAATCAGGCTGTCCAGGCCGAAGAGTTCAATGACGAGGTTCCCGCTGCCGAGTCGGCGGAGGAACCTGCCGCGGTCGAGCCCGAGCCCAAGCTCTATCGCAACGCCGCCGGCAACATCCGCTTTGGTTCGGATGCCATCCGTGCGCTCGGAATGCTTCCCGAGTCCTGCACGCTCGATTACGAGGAGGGCGAGGAGCCGACGTTTGAGCCCGAGCCTGCGCCCGTTGTCACTGCGGATGATGAGTCTGCCGCGGTTACCGCTGCCGTTGCCGAGTCCGAGGCGGTGTCCGCGATCGATCCCGCGGCAGGACTGGACATTTTGGCTCCCGCCGCGCCGGCGCAAGACGTTGCGGACGAGTCTGACGACGATTACGTTGAACAGCCGAGGCGCGTGTCTTACGAGAGCGATACTGATTTCTCGGCCGAGATTCCCGCGGCAACGCCCCATGCCGATATTGCATCCGCGTTCTCTTCGATTGGCGCCAGCGCTTCCAACTTCTTTAAGGGTGCGCTTGCAAAGGGCAAGAAATTTGTCGACGATTTCGAGGAGAAGCGCGCTGCCGCACGCGAGGCTGCCGAGCAGGAGGCTATCGCTCAGCAGCAGGCAGCCGAGGCGGCACGTGAGCTCGCGGCGCAAGAGTTCGAGCAGAACGAGGCTGTGCAGTCCGTGCCCGTCGACGCCGCCGAAGCTACAACGTCCTTTGAGTCCCAGCAACCGACGTCCGCGGATGTTGTTGAGGCAACAACGTCTTTCGAGGCTCAGCAGCACGTCGATAGCACCATGTCGTTTGATGCCGCGAAGTTCGATTCCACGATAACGTTTGAAAAGCAGGGCACCGCGATTGCTGAGCCCCTTCCTGTTTCCGATGAACAGGGCGACGCGGTGGACGATGACGAGCCCATTGATGCTGCCGAAATCCAAGATGCCGCCGAGGACGAGCCCGTCGAGGCCAACTCTGACGAAGAGCAATACGCGGCAGCCGAGCAAGATGATTCGACCGAGGTCGAGCAGGAGGAAGTGCCTGCGGTTTCCGAGACTCCCGAGACGGATGAGTCGAGGCCTTATTCCACGCAGATTTTCACCATGCCGACCCCGAGTGGTTCCGGTGCCACGGTTGCCAATGTTGCTCCCACCCAGGACGAAACGGTCGATTCCCTTATGGCCCAGATTTCCTCCCAGGCATCGCCGCGCCCGCAGATGAATGTTCCCGATCCGGCGTCGGCACCGTCGCCTGCACCTTCCTCGTCTCCGCTGGCTTCGGTCCCCGATCCGTCGCTGCCGTCTATGAAGCAGGCAAACGTTGCGTCTCGCACGTCGCTGTTCGACCTTCCCGACCCCTCTGCCCAGGTCAACGACCCCTTTGCTACCGCCCAAGGTCCCGAACCCACATCGGCACCCGTTGCGCCTCCTATGCCCGTTGCGTCGGGCGCGCAGCCGATCGAGACCATTTCGGCTCCCGCCCCGGCGGCACCCAAGTCTCGTAAGCGCGGCCTGGGTGGCCTGTTCGGTCGTAAAAAGAAAAACGAGCAGGACAGCATGAGTGACTGGCTGGGCGTCGAAGACGATTACGATGCCAAGAAATCCGGTCGCGGTATCGGTTCGTGGGATAACTTCGAGGACGATAACGATGGCTGGAAGGGCGGCGCTACGTCTTCCGATGGCGCTTCTTCCGAAGATATGCTCTCGGCTGTCGCCTCTATGGGCGATGATGAGCTGCTCGGTCACGATATCTGGTTTGTGGCAACGGGCGCCTCGGATTGTGATGGCGCCGGCATGAAGGCCTTCTTGGCTTCGCATCGCGATAAGCTCCGCGGCGTATTCTTTATCAATCTTGAATCCGTCGGCGCCGGTAGGCTTTCGGTTGTGACGGTCGAGGGCGAACAACAGCTGCTCAAGGGCGATCGCCGCATCATGAACCTGGTCAGCAAGGTCTGCAAGTCGTTCCATGTCGATTGTGGCGCGCTCGAGATGCCCTATGCCAAGACCGATGCCTACGCCGCGCTCGAGGCGAGCCGCCGAGCCCTCACCATCGCCGGTGTGGACGGCACACGTCTGGCTTGCGCTCGTACCGAGGACGACCTGCCCCACAATGTCAACCCGACGAACATTGCCACGGTATCCGAGGTCGTTACCGAGGTTATCCGCCGTTCGTAGGCGGAGCTCTAAGGAGTCAACGTGTTTTCGTATATTAAGCGCCATTGGCCTGTCTACGTGATTTTGACCTTGATTGCCATTGCGTTAGGATTTGGGGCCGCCTACATCGTGGGTGCGAAGGGCTCGACCCCCGCCTCCGCAATCAGCGAAGAGGTGGAGCAAGAACAGAGCACGGGTGCCGATGGGATTCCTGAGTCCGAGCAAGCAATCGTTGATGGTGGATCTTCGTCTTCAGAGTAGATACGGCGATTTAAATGATTGAAAGCGGGTGAGCCGGGGGACTGGCTCGCCCGCTTTTTCATCGCGCTAGCGCTTCTTTGGGATCGACCTAAGGCGAGCGAACCATAGGGCTGCGGCACCCGAGGTCAGGAGCGCGGTGATGCAAGCGGCGATGGGAACTGATCCTGTTGCCGGTAGGTCCTGCGGTAGGGTACAGCGTTGAATGACACGGTCCTCGTCATGTGACTCAAGTTTATCGCCACCGCCGTTGCGGCAAAGATCGACGCGTGCGCTGTTGGTGAGTGCAGTTTGGGGCGTATAAGCCGATGTTGCCTGCATATGCACGACTGCGCCCCGAGCGTCTGTGCCAAGGATTGCGTTTGCATCGTCAAGGTCGTCGTGTTCATCTTTGAGATCATCGTGGGTCCAAGAATCCGCATCGCTTCGAGTCGTAAAGTCGGCGGCTACCGCACCGTATTCAATTCGAATGCCCGTTACGACGGTATTGGATGCAAGGTCGAGTTCTTTCGCCTCGAGTGTGGTGGATTCCGTGGTCGAGATATCCGCCTTCCAGAGGTGCCAACCGTCGTAATCGACGAGGCGACAGTTCTCACCCAGGCTCTCTTTTACTTCGTCGGACTCAAGCCAAGGATTTTCGTGCCCATCGTCAAGTGTCGCGTTTGCCGGCTCATCGACGTCTGTCGAGTCCAACGGCGTCGTGCGATACCATACGTTGCACAGACCGTTGAGGTCGCCGATGGCGACGGGGGTTTCGATTGAGATGAATCTCGCCGTGCCGTCTTTGGCGCACTCAAGATCATCGGTAATCGTAAACTCATCAACCCAAGTAGCGGAATCGTTTCGAGCATCGATGGTATAGGAGAAAAGCCCATCACTATTGGTTTGCGTCGTGGCGCGGTTTTTACCATCGCCGTTAGCCAACAGGCCCTTTTCGATAGGTTGGACAAGTTCCTGACGCTTGTCGACCTGTCCCTTGATCTCGATGGGCGCATCCTTCATCGCGACGGATTGGACTTCTCCCGTATCCTTTATTTCAAACGTTATTTCCTCGGCAAGGTCATAGGTCCGCGGAGACATCATTTCGCGCAACGAGTAGGTGCCGGGTGCAAGATGTTCGACGCGGTGTGGCTTGTCGGATGAGGTCCAGGAGTCTATTTCGGTTTTATCGGGACCATATAAGTTGAGTTGTGCGCCTTCCACTTCCTGCTCACCGCTTGCATCGACCTTGGAGATATCAACCTTGGTGTAATCGTCGGATACGTTAAGCCGTGCTTCTACAACGGGTGTTTTCTGGTCGGCATAAGTAAGGTCGACAATATGGGTTGTCCGATCGAGCAAGAAGCCTGCCGGCGCTTGAGTCTCGACAACCTCGTAGCGTGCGGTGCCAAGTCCCAGCGGGAGGTTGTCCGCGCGTGCTTCTCCAGTTTCATCCGTCGTGACGGTAGCGACAGTCTCACCGTCGAGCGCGGCAATGCTACCGTCGGGGCGCTCGATATCACTCGAGGCACGGATCTCAAAGACGGCGCCCGCGAGGCTGCTGCCGTCTATGGCATCGGTTTTAACGATCCTGATGTTTCCGGTCGCGGCGTGGTCATAATACGAGGCGATTGCAACGGGGGTTAGGTTCATGTCGGCGGGTATGTTTACCTCGATCTCTTCGCCGACAAGATAGGGCTCTTTGGCCGAGGTTTCGCGTACATAATAGGTGCCCGGCACGAGCGATTCTGGCAGTGTGACGGTCCCGGTCGCGTCAGTCGTAAAGGTGTCCATTACGTTATGTGCTGGATACCAGCAAGTTTGTGAGACAGGTTCGTGATTGCTGTCGAGGAGTTGGAAGGTGAATCCGGCTAGTGGAACAGAAGCGCCTGTTTGGGCATCGCGTTTTACAATCTGGAGATGCGTCGACAGAGCGTGGTTGTCCACGATATATTGAAGCTCGGCGCCGTTGGAAATCTGATTGGCCCCGACGGTCCATTCCCCTGCACGTTTAAAACCCTCGGGGACGGTTTCCGGAACCTCGCGAATCGTGTAGCCGGCACGGTCGTATGGAACGGCTCCGTGGACACCGGCGGGTCGCTTGCCTGTGCCGAACCATGCTTCGGGCTGATCTTTGGTGGAGGCAAAGCCATAGATGTTTGTGGTCAATGTGCCAACAACCTGCTGAGAGCTGTTGCTGACAACTTCAAAGACAACACCACCCGCCGGCTGCTCCAGGCCGGATTGGTCGCTATTGCCGTAATCCTTGAATTTGGAAATCTCAAGGTTAAACGCAATGGGGATATCGGAAATGCGAGATTCGATCTCGACTACGCCTGAATCGCCGAGCTGGTCGGCTCCAACGGTATAGGTCCAGCTGTCGTTGGATGGCAGGTAGCCCTCGGGGGCTTTTGATTCGTAGATGGTAAAGGTTCCTAAGGGGACATCGACGAGGGTAGCCCGACCGCTTTCGTCAGTCGTGAGAATTTGAGCCCATCCAGGGGTTGATTGCGACACACACGTGAACTCTGCTCCTGCGAGTGAAGATCCCGCCTGGGGGCCGGCATTCGTCGCGGCATCGAGTTTTACGATACGCAGATTGATGGTGCCGGGCTGTTCATCAATGGCGACCCGCCCGCCGTCATTCCCCGTGGTAAAGGCAATACGATCGTGACGGGGGACATAGCCGGCCGGCGCCTTCGTTTCAACTAGGTAGTATGCCGTGTTGGGCAGAAGTGTTGCTTGCGCTCGACCGTTGCTGTCCATCTTGATGGTGCCGACACGCGCGCCGCTGGCGCTCTCAAAAATATCGAATGTTGCCCCGGTAAACTGATAGGTATTGTTTCCGCTGGTAATAACGGTGTTAGCAGACTGCTTTTGGAAGGAAACAGAGACCGCCGGCAGTACATAGAGCATGTCTTGACGTTTGCTGCCGCCCGATACGGCCCCTAGATAGCGTCGCGCGCGGTGCGGAGCGGCTTCGATGCTTCCTGATTTTGCGCTGTCGTGGAGCCACCGCGCAGCCGCCACGACTTCATTGTCGGCGGTAAAGTGTCCGCTCTTGGTTTTACCCTGAGCGGTTGTGTAGGAGTAGGTGCCGTCGACATGGGTAGTGCCGTTGAGCATCCATACGGCAAGCTGGGTTGCGGCGCGGGCGCGATCGGGTGAAAGATGGTAACCGCCAAACGACGTGGCGGTAGGATATCCGTGACAAACGATTGCCGCGAACTCGTCGTCGAGCCACACCCAGCCTTGATCAAAGTTGAGCCATGGGCCGCCCGGCTTGGTGGGGCCGGGGCGCTCCTGGTTCATGCAGTAGGCAATCGAGGCGTCTTGAGCTTCATACTTGCCGATGAAGAAGGGCCCACAATCATCGCTAATAGTGCGGAAGCCGAGCTGACCGTAGCCATCGACGGCAAATGCGGCTCCCGGTGTCAGGCAGCCGAAAAGCAGGAAGAGGAGCAGGAGCAGCGGACCTGTTGCGATTGCGCTGTGGACAGAGTGCGTGGGTGCGTTGGACATGGCTGCTCCTTATCCCTCGTGCGCCGCATGGGGAGGTTGCGACGCGTAGGATGAGGCTACCCCCGAGGTTCATGCGGGTAAGTACCGGAGCCTGACCAAAAGCTTGCCCAATTCCTGACAAATTGAGCTCAAATACAACAATCAAGCAAAAGCGCAGGTAGAAGATAAGGAGAACAGGAGGTTAAAGGTCCTCATCTCCACAATTGACGCGATT
The DNA here is from genome assembly GCA_958447445.1 of uncultured Collinsella sp. Taxonomy (GTDB): domain Bacteria; phylum Actinomycetota; class Coriobacteriia; order Coriobacteriales; family Coriobacteriaceae; genus Collinsella. The sequence goes on along the minus strand of CAUDAE010000035.1, from coordinate 396 downwards.
TTCAAACGAATCTCCACAGCTAAAACAAGCATCGCCACTCTTGTGTCGAACAAGACAACCGCGTTATACTATCCCCCACATATGCGGGCATCGCCAAGTGGTAAGGCATCAGCTTCCCAAGCTGACACTCGCGGGTTCGAGTCCCGTTGCCCGCTCCACGCAAAACAGCAGGTCAAGAGCTTAGAACGCTTGGCCTGTTTCTCTTTTTCGGCTCCGTAGACCACGGAAATAGACCAAATGTAGACCAAACTCTGGTGAAACCGTTTTCGCCCCGACGCCGCCCGCGTCTCCTCCGGCCCCTTTTTAGGGCTTGGGAAAGTTGGGGCTGATCGGCCCGTATGCCCCATTACAGTCTGAAATAGGCCATCGATAAATTTCGATGGCGAGCATTCGGCG
>CAUDAE010000034.1 GCA_958447445.1 uncultured Collinsella sp. | reverse complement strand
CGGAGGGGCCCCGGGGGCGGGAATCCCGCACTCCATATTTTGTTCACAAATGAATAGAACCCTCAGTTGTTTCACTGAGGCCGTATTCGAAGCAGCAGCTTCTGATATTGGCGATGACCAGCTGGTTTATAGGTGTTAAGACATCGGTCACCTCTGGAGCGCCACTTTACTCCAAAACCATCAACCATTTGTTTCCCGTCGGTAAAAGGCAGGTTTTGTTCGCCAAGCGTTCTTATATATAGAGAAGTTCGGGTTCGAACCCATGCACCGGCAACAAAAAAGCGATCAACCGGAGTCGATCGCTTTCTGTTCTATGGTGGAGCATCTAAAGGATGTTTCCGAACTCACTTTCTCGCTGCCATTCATGTTGTCGAAGCATCGTTCGACCTCCGCAGTCCCATGTTTTGAGGATCTGCCGTGTTTATCACTGTTATTAATGAGTGTGTGTAAGTGATCCTCATACAGATTCATGCAATCCGCCAGAGAACTGAGTAGCATCTTTCTGCAGCCCTCGTTGCCTATCCTCGCATCTCTCAGGTCTTCCGGTAATTCACAAGCAGTCTTAGGGTCAATTTGTTTCTGCTTTCAGAGACTTGTTTGAGAGCTTTTAAAGACAGTTCAAAACAATAAGTGAGACACCATAAAGCAGTGCAAGATGTGCCGGATAGAAAATGTAGAAGAAATATTTCAGCTTCAGTCCTCGCTTGCCATTATAAAGATTGATAAGCAACAACGAAATTATCGCGGCAGCAACATCAGGATTAAAAATATTAGCTGTAGTGAACTCAAATCCGCCGCCAATTATATGGCATGACGAAAGGAGCACTGCACATACTGCAGCAAAGAACATCTTAGCTTTGCTGTCATGGAATAAATAGAATGCAGCCACAAGTAGAATGCCATACACACCGCCATCCAGCTTAGTGTATTCAGCTGCCAGTGCTGTCAAAACAATCAGAGCAATTTCTGCAATGTGCCTCTTCCATTTTGAAAAACTTTGTATCTTTTCCAGAATAATCAAAAAAACCAAGGAAAGCAGGAGCTCATACATAACATTTTGTTGCCGAAGGTCAAATAGCTGCCCGGTTTGAACGAAATCGTATATGGGCTCCGCAATGATTGCGAAGACAAGCATATTTCGCAGGTACTTCTTTATGTCATGAGTATGTAAAAATCCCTCAACTATCAAAAAGCAAAATAAGGGAAATGCAATTCTGCCAAGAACATGAAGCACATCCGAAGCCTCGCTTAGAATCGCCCACTGTTCGTCTGATATCTGATTGTACGATGCGTGAGTCATGATTCCATTGGTCAGGACGATCCTGCTTACATGATCGAGAACCATCGAGATGGCCGCTATTATCTTTAATGTGCTGCCGCTAATTCCGTATCTATCTGTTTTCATTTCTTTTACCTTTCTTTGGGTGGGCCGTCAGGGGTTCAGCCTGCTCCGCAGGCGGCCGCTGCGGCGCTTCGCGCCTTGCGCGCTGCGCTGGCAAACGCTCACGCGTTTACTCAGCTCCGCGCCCCGACGGGTTCGAACCCATGCCTAGGCAACAAAAAAGCGGCCGGCATCCGCCAGTCGCTTTTCTATTCTATGGTGGGCCGTCAGGGGTTCGAACCCTGGACCTTGGGATTAAAAGTCCCCTGCTCTGCCAGCTGAGCTAACGGCCCGCGGGTGGCATTGTACCACGGTCTGGGACTATTCCCAACTCCATTGGCCGTTCTGGAAAATCACAACTTCACGTCCATCAGGCGTAATGCCCGTAATATCGATGTCGTCCGTACCGATCATAAAATCGACGTGCGTGCTCGAGACGTTAACGCCATGCTCCAAGAGCTCCTCCTTGGACATGTCATACCCGCCCTCGATGCACTCGGGAAAGCCGACGCCCAGCGCAAGGTGGCAGCTGGCGTTCTCGTCATAGAGCGTGTCATAGAACAGAACGCCACTTTCGCGGATCGGCGTGTTCTTGGAAATGAGCGCGACCTCACCCAGATGAGCGGCACCTTCATCGGTGTCAATAATGCTCGCAAGCGTTGCCTTGCCCACGCGGGCGTCGTAGTCCACCACGCGGCCGCCCTCGAACTTAATCCAAAAATCGTCGACTTTATTGCCGTGGTGGATGAGCGGCATGGCCGAGTACACGATACCGTCAGCGCGCATGCGATCGGGCGAGGTGAATACTTCCTCGGTGGGAATGTTGGGGAAGAAGGGGTGCCCATCGGGCGTCTCGCCCTTGCCGCCGGCCCACTCGTGACCTTTCGTCATGCCAATGGTCAGATCGGTTCCATTTGCCGCGGTGTAATGCAGGTAGTCGAAACGATTGTCGTTCAGGAAGCGCAAGTTCTTTTCGAACGCCGCGTCATGAAGCTCCCAGTCGCTCTCCGGGTCCTGGCCATCGGCACGAGCGGTGTGCAGAATTGCATTCCACAGCTTATAGATTGCAACCTCATCGGCGTCTCCCGGGAACACCTCGCGCGCCCAAGCCACGACCGGCGCGCCGGCGATGCACCACGGGTTGATGTTGTAGTCCAGTCCACGGCGGAAGACCTTGCACTGCGTGTTCCTTGCCTTGGAAGCCGCGGCGGGCTTGGCGGGGTCGATACCCTTGAGAGCTGCAGGGTCCGCACCCTCGATAAAGATAAAGCAGGCACCGTCCTGGGCCAGGGAATCCAACTGCAGGCGCTTCCACTCGGGCGTCTGCTCAAAATAGCTTTTATCGACATGCTCGTACGCAAGCCTTGTCACGGCATCATCGGCCCAAATGACCGTCACGTGGCCAGCGCCGGCGGCATAAGCCTCCGCGACCACCACGCGGGCAAAGGGTGCGCACTCGACTGGAGACTGAACGACAACCTCCTCGCCGGGCTTGACGTCTACGCCCTTGCGGACAACCAAACGCGCGTAGTTTTTAATCTTGGGCTCCAGGGCCTTCATGCCCTCCAGAGCTTCTTCAACCGTCAGGGCAGCTCGAATCATGTGCCACTCCATCTATCTATAGAACAGTAAAAAGGCGCGCCGCAAAAACGACGCGCCTTATATCTTAGCGATAAGTATGTATGCAAACGCTACTTCTTCTTGGAGGCCTTCTTGTCCTCCTCGGCAGCTGCGCGCTCGATAAGAGCGTTGAGCTTGTTCTCGGACATGCCCTCGGCCTGCGCGCGGTACATGTTGCGCAAGGGACGAATACGAACGAAGTCGTAGATAAAGTCACCCAGGATGATGACATAGGACAAAACGATGCCGACCATCTGAACAGGACTGGACACCGTGCCGCCGGGAGCGAAGTAGAGCGAAGCCCAAATTGCCACGACGAGCACCATGCCGATGGCGAGCACGGCCCACCAGATACGGCGGCGCTTGGTGTAGTCCTCATCCTGCTTAAGGAGGATATTCGACACCGTATAGATACGATCCTCGCGGGCGCGCTGTTTGGCCTTGCGGGCGCGCTTTTCCTCCTTGGAAAGACCTTCCAGGTTTTCGCCCTTCTCGAGCTCCTTGCGGCGTGCCTTGGATGATGCCGGCACGACGCGAACGGAGCTCGCTGCCTGGCGGGCGGGTTTAGCAGATGCGGCGGACTTGCGCGCAACCCCGGTAACTTCGTGGGATTGCGTGCGCTTGTTCGTGGCGCTACGGGTACTCACTTATGCGTTCTCCTTCATGCTTGTGAACTGGGAGCCCGTGATGATCTGGAAGGCCTCGCGATAGCGCTCGGACGTGCCATCGATGACCTCGGCGGGCAGGTGCGGGGTCTCCCCCGTCATATCCCAGTTGGCTTTGAGCCAATTGCGGACGAATTGTTTGTCGTAGCTAGGCTGAATCTTGCCCTCCTCGTAGCTGGCGGCGGGCCAGAAACGGCTGGAGTCGGGCGTGAGGCACTCGTCGATCAGCGTAACCTTGCCATCGATGACACCGAACTCGAACTTGGTGTCGGCGATGATGATGCCTCGAGTCGCGGCGTACTCGGCAGCGGCCTTGTAGATCTTGAGGGACAGGTCGCGAATCTGCGTGGCGATGTCCTCACCCACGATCTCGCAGCAACGCTCGAACGAAATGTTCTCGTCGTGGTCGCCGATCTCGGCCTTCGTGGACGGCGTGAACAGCGGCTCGGGGAGCTTGGAGGCCTCGGTCAGACCCTCGGGCAGCTGAATGCCGCAGACGGTGCCGTTCTCGTCATAGGTCTTCTTGCCCGAACCGGTCAGATAGCCGCGGACGATGCACTCGACAGGAATCGTCTGGGCCTTCTTGACCAGCATGGCGCGGCCTGCGAGGTAGTCACGATACTCGGCAAACTCCTCGGGGAAATCCGCCGGGTCGATGGAGACGAGGTGATTGGGAACGATGTCGGCAAACTTATCGAACCAGAATGCCGAGATGCGGTTGAGCACCTCTCCCTTAAACGGAATCTCGTCGGGGAGAATAAAGTCGAACGCAGAAATGCGGTCGGTGGCGACCATCAGCAGGTTTTCACCGGCATCATAGATATCACGAACCTTGCCACGGGAATCCGGACGACGCTCCATCGTTGTCACGTGAGTCACTCCTTACCAAAATACGACAGTAATGCGGGTTCTTTCCCGCACGTTTTCGCAAACTCGGAGCGGCAGGGACGAAACCCCTCCTTCACCGAATAGCGAAAAGCTAGTGCTCCATTGTAGTAGATGCCGCGTCCGCCGTGTGCTCGCGAGGCAGATGAATCGTAAAAGTCGTACCCTTTCCAAGCTCCGACTCCACGGATATGTAGCCGTGATGACGCTCGACAATCTGCTTGGTCACGGCGAGGCCCACGCCCAGGCCACCCGCCTCGCGGGCGCGACTGGCGTCGGCACGCCAAAAACGACCGAAGATGCGCGACAAATCATCCTTGGCGATACCGATGCCCGTATCCGAAACCGCGATATCGACGTGCTTGCGGTCGCTGAGCACCGACACCACGACCCAACCCCCCTCGGGGGTATAGCGCATGGCGTTACTCAAGAGGTTGATGACGCATTGCGTGATCATGTCGGGATCCGCCTCGACAACGTCATCGTGGCCCTGTGTCTCATCTGCAAAGCGCAAGCGCAGGTCGCGGTCGGCAAACAGGCGCTCCTGGCCATTCACAATCGAACGCACAAACGGCACCATATCCACCGGCTCCAGGTTGAGCGGCGCGGTGCTGTTTTCCATGCGCGACAGGTCGAGCATCTGCTGCACCAGACGGGCCAGACGACGTGTCTCGGATGCGACTGTCTCCAGGTGTTCGTCGTCGGTGGGATACACACCGTCTTGCATGGCCTCGACCGTCGCAAGCATGGCCATGAGCGGCGTGCGCAGCTCGTGGGCAACATCAGAGGTCAGGCGCTTCTCGTGCTTCATGTCCTTCTCGAGTGAGGTGGCCATCTCGTCGAAGGTCTCTCCCAGCTGATCGATCTCATCATCGCCGCGCAAGCCCGTACGAGCGGACAGGTCTCCATCGCGAATCTGCTTGGCGGTGCTGGTAATACGATGAATCGGCTTGGTGAGCATGCGCGACACGAGCGCTCCGATAACGACCGAGATGCAGACGGCCACAACCGCGGCAAGGGCCATGGCGTTAAAGGTCTTCTCTCTGAATGCTGAGTCTGCCCTGGTGAGCAGGGCATCGGAGCCAACCGCCCACAATTTGACCTGACCCACGTGCTCGCCGGAGGACGTCACGATCTCAACGTTGGCAACACTATTGGAATCGGTGGGAGCAGACGGGACTGGGCTGTGCGACGCACTCTTTCCGCTCGTATCGTCGGTCGTCGCCTGATTTTCGCGCACATCGGCAGTAGCGCTTGCCGAGGGCCACGAGTCGTCGTAGACGATGACGCCCTTTTTATTGACGACCTGCATGCCCAGATCGTCGGACACCAAACTCGATGTCGCGACCGTGCGCAGCTCGCCCGCAGTCCAAGAACCGTTTTCCTCATATGACGTTGCCAACTTATCGGCAGCGGAATTGGCGATTTCGACAATATTGGAGCGCGTGTAATCCGTAAAAACCGTGCCCCATACAACGGCGACTACGCCCACCAGCACCAATACCGTCATGAGCGATGTCAGGGCAAAAGCCAGGGCCATGCGCGAGGGATAGCTCATCGTCGGCCGTGAATCGGAACGAGGCGTGTTCCAACTAGCCTTGGAACCCGCCTCGTTCTCCTGCTTATGCTTTTGCCCGATTTCAAAGCGCGCAGGTGTCATATGTGATTTCCCTTATTTCTCGTCCGACTTATCGGTCTTGGTCGGAGCCTCGAAGCGGTAGCCGACACCGTGGACGGTGTAGAGCCACTTGGGCTTCTTGGGGTCGTCGCCCAGCTTGGCGCGAAGGTTCTTCACGTGACTGTCGATGGTGCGCTCGTAACCCTCAAAGTCGTAGCCGAGCACCTTCTCGACCAGCTCCATGCGGTTGTAGACGCGGCCGGGGTGACGGGCGAGCGTGGTGAGCAGCTTGAACTCGGAAGCCGTCAGGTCGACTTCCTTGCCCTCAACCAAAATCTTGTGGCCCGAGATGTCAATGACCAAATCGCCAAAGTCGAGCACCTCGACGGCCGGCTCATCGGCCTGGTGGGCACGGCGGAACAAGGCGCGTACGCGCGCGACAAGCTCGCGCGGCGAGAACGGCTTGATCAGGTAGTCGTCGGCACCGAGCTCGAGGCCGATAATACGGTCCTCGATCTCGCCCTTGGCCGTCAGCATAATGATGGGGACATCCGAGGTGTCGCGAATGGTGCGGCAAACGCGCTCGCCGGGAATCTTGGGGAGCATGAGGTCGAGCACGACCAGGTCGAACTGATGCTTCTCGAACTCTTCGATAGCGGACTGGCCGTCGCCCACGCCCACAACCCAATAGCCCTCGCGCTCGAGATAGGCAGCGACAGCGTCACGGATTGCCTTCTCATCCTCGACCAGCAGAATCTTTTTTGCATCTGAAGCCATAACACGGCCCCCCTGTCTCAATTAGCTAAGAACAAGCTCATTTTAACGCACCTGAGCCCACCGGGTATCGCATGGGTGCGATAGCTCGGCGGGCGGTACTCATAGTCACAACGCGCTTATTCCCCTGTCGAGCCCTTTTTAACCCCTCGGAGACTAAAGAGAGAACAAGCGAGCGGTAACCGTCTCGGGAATTCCCTGGCTGTTACGCACCGTTGCGTACGTTAAGAACGAGTTCGATTTACCCGCCGTAGCAGGATAATCGCCATACTCCAAGGCTCGGTCGGGCGACAGAAGCGAGCCGTAGGTCTTGGCCGAAGTGTCAATCAAAAAATGCGACGCCTGAACTTTAACCAGGTATTTGTTTTTCCTTCCCGCAGCGCACGCGAGCGGCTCACGCGAAAGGAAGAGGTACGGCCCACCCTCGTTACCGATATAGGTGCCCATATTGCCCAGGCCACCCACACCGCTATACGCCGCCTCAATGGAGAACACGAAGGTGTCGCCCATATACACGGCCTCAAAAGGCGAAACCGACGAAGGCAGCACCAGCTGAGCTCGCTTCGTGTTGTTGCCGTCAGTCAGGTCGATCGCCGTCATGCCGTAATAGACGCCCTCATCATTGTGCACGCGGGGCGAGATGGTCAGGATGCCGTCGCTCACACGCGGGGCGGATGCGAAACGGCCCGTTGACTTCCAAATAGTCTCAGGCTTGGACTCACTGGGCGACTGACGGTAGCAGTACGAATCGTTGCTCGTCTTGGTGCCGCTGGACGAAGGCATCTTATACCAGATGACCGACGACCCATACGCTGTGAAGAGCGGCGGATCGTAGTTTTCGCCACCGCGGTCGAGCTCGACAGCGTTGCCGGTGAGGGAAGAGCCCGCAAGGTTTTGCGCATAGAGTTTCCAAGACGCATTGGCAAAGTTCATCTCGACCCACGCAAACACGCCATCACCCGCGCGAACGTCGTAAAACGCATAACCGGTTCCCTCAATGGGATCCTCGATAAGTGTGGTAAGCGAGCCATCGCCCAGGTTGAGCACACCAAGCGTATTGGCATGCAGGGCAGAGGCAGGCGCCATCATCGCGGCAGCGTAGTCGCCATCGCAATAGTACAGCAGCGTGCCCAGCGGCAGCGTCCACGAGGCCGCGGGCTCAAGATCGATATCAACAGCTTCGAACTCATCAGTGATCGAGACAATCTTCGAATCGTCCTTGATAACCTGCGGCTCGCCAGCGGCATCATCACTCGTGCCCGTTTTTTTCGAACAACCGGCAAGCACCGTGGCAGCGCCCGCGGCAGCCCCACCGAATACAAAGCCGCGACGCGATATTCCGTTCTTGATGTGATCAGCGATGCCCATTAGGCGATCTCGGCGCGAGCGGCCTCGATGGCGCGCGTAAGCTGATCGGCGCAAGAGGTCTTTTTCATACCGCAGGTATTACCGGCGAGAACCTCGATTACGCGATCGGCAGGAGCGCCCTCGACCAGCTTGGAGATTGCCTTGAGATTGCCGTCGCAGCCACCGGTAAACTCAACGCTTATCACCTTGTTGCCGTCATCGGAAAGGTCAAGGTGAATATTGCGAGCACACACGCCCTGAGGCTTGTAATCAAACGAAATCATGCGATCCCCTCTCAGAATGTTATTCGAAATGTTATTCGAGACGACTATTATCCCCGTCTTTCCCTAAATGCAACGAGGCGCTTTGCCGGCAACACACATTACCAGCAAAGCGCCCTAAAAAGCTAACGTTATGCCCGAACCTACTCGAAGCTCAGCTGCTCCAGACGATCAAAGACCGTGTCGATACGGGTGAGGAAGTCCCATGGATCAAAGATCTCGTCGAGCTTCTCCTGGCTGACGGTGCAGCGCGGGTCGGCCTCGAGACGCTCCTTAAAGGTGGGGCCGGAGACACAATCCTGTACCTCGTGCCAGGTTGCCATGGCGTTCTCCTGCACAATGGCGTACGCGTCCTCGCGGGTGATGCCCGTATCGACGAGGGCGAGCAGCACCTTGGAGGAGAAGATGAGGCCGCGTGTCTTGTTGAGGTTGGCCATCATGCGGGCAGGGTACAGCTGCAGGCCGTCGATAACGCGGATGAGGCACTGGAACATGTGGTCGAGGGCGATGAAGCTGTCGGCCTGGGCGACGCGCTCGGCAGAGGAGTGCGAAATGTCACGCTCGTGCCACAGGGCGACATTGTCGAAGGCAACCTGCGCGTTGGCCTTCACGACGCGCGACAGGCCGCAGACCTTCTCCATGGTGATGGGGTTGCGCTTGTGCGGCATGGCGGAGCTGCCCTTTTGACCCTTACGGAACGGCTCCTCGGCCTCGAGCGTATCAGTCTTCTGCAGATTGCGGACCTCGGTAGCGATGCGCTCGCAGGTGGCTGCGGTGGTGGCGAGAACGCCGGCGAGATAGGCGTGATGGTCGCGGCTGATAACCTGCGTGGACAGCGGGTCGTGAACCAGGCCCAGGTGCTCGCAGACATACTCCTCGACGAACGGCTCGATGGAGCTGTACGTGCCGACAGCGCCCGAGATGGCACCGAAGGCAACGTTCTTGCGGGCATCCTCAAGACGGTCCAGATCGCGCTTGAGCTCCCAGGCCCAAGAGCCAAACTTCATGCCGAAGGTCATCGGCTCGGCGTGGATGCCATGAGTGCGGCCGGCACAGAGCGTGTTGCGCTCCTCAAAGGCGCGACGCTTGCAAATCTCGCCGAGCTTCTTGACGTCCTCGATGATTATGTCGCAGGCCTGGGTGAGCTGGTAGCACAGGGCCGTGTCGCCCAGATCGGAGCTGGTCATGCCATAGTGAACCCAGCGGCTGGGCTTGGGGTCGCCCTCGGGAACATCGGCATCGATGTACTCCTTCATGTTGGTCAGGAAGGCAATGACGTCGTGGCGCGTGACTTCCTCGATCTCATCGACCTTCGCCTTCTCAAAGTTGGCATGGTCGCGGATCCACTGGGCCTCGTCTTTGGAAATACCGATCTTGCCGAGCTCCGCCTGGGCCTCGCAGGCCAGAACCTCGATCTCCTGCCAAATGGCGTACTTGTTCTCGAGGGAGAAAATGTGTCCCATCTCCGGGCGGGTATAGCGATCGATCATAGCGGCTCCTTTTTGGTTATTGGCACGTTGGTCGTAACCCATCCATTGTACCGTGCGCAGGTGCAAGTATGGGCAGCAGGCATTAACCTAACATTTTGGAATTGGAGCGAGCAACGGGACGTCTGCGTATTTGCTTCGCAAATACGCACCGGCTTCAGTGGCATACCGAGATCCGGGGAAGTGTGGGAGCAAAGCGGGCTGAATCTACCATTCCCGAAATCTTCCTTGCTCCATGGAGCGGGCAACGGGACGTCTGCGTATTTGCTTCGCAAATACGCACCGGCTGCGGTCGCCTATCGGCGACCTTGCCTGCTCGCTATAAACGCTTCGCGTTTATTTAACGCTCGCACCCTGTCGGGTTCGAGTCCCGGCACTTTATTGAAAAAGGCACGGTAACGAAACGTTACCGTGCCTGAAATTCGAATGGAGCGGGCAACGGGACTCGAACCCGCGAGTGTCAGCTTGGGAATCTTACACGCAAGTGTTCAAAGAGATAAAAAGCGTTGCTATCGTTGCAGGTAAAACGCGCGTTATGTGCCATAATGTGCAACGTAGACCAAAGCAGTACACGCCATTTGGTCTACATTTGGTCTACGTTTTGGTCTACGGAGCACGCATGGAGTACACGCACTACATAGCCGCGAACCTCGAAAGCAGGGGCGGGAAATACCGCGCGGCGCTGAAATACATCGACGAGGACGGCGCGAGGAGGAAAACGACCAAGGCCCTCAAGGCCACCGGGAAACGCGCGGCCCAGAAAGAGCTTGAGGAGTGGCGCGCGGCCATGGAGGCCAAGTGGAACCAGAGGCAGCGCGAGGGCGCGGCGTTGGCGGTTCTGGGGTTCGACCCGGAGACGGTGCTTACCGTGGCCGCCTACGTTCGCCGCTATATCGACGGCAAGCGCCCGAGTATCGACCCGTCAACGTTCAACGAGTACGGGCGCCTGCTCGACAACATCATTTCCCCGCTGCTCGGGGAGGTGGCGCTTTCCGACCTCAATCCGGACATGGTGAGGGCGTGGGTTGCCAAGATGGGTGAGACATACGCCCCCGGCACGATGAAAAAGGCGCTCACGCTGCTACGGTCTGCGTGCAATCAGGCCGTCGATACCGATTTGTTGGGCAAAGACCCGACCCGAGGCGTAAAGCCGCCCAAGGCCGGACGCCCGCGCCCCAACTCGCTTACCGCCGAGGGCGTGCGAACCGTGCGCGAGGTGCTCAGGGTGGCGGGCATGACCCCGGCTATGCTCGGGGTGAAAATCGCCCTATACACGGGCATGAGGGAGGGCGAGATATGCGGCCTTCGGTGGGCGAACGTCGATACCGATAGCGGCGTGCTCAGGGTGGAGGACAGCATAGGCCGCGACGGGACGAGGTTCTACGCCAAAGACCCCAAGAACGACGGCAGCGCCCGCGCGGTGTATTTCGGCTCAGAGCTTACCGCCGATCTAGTGGCCCGGCGCGAGGAGATGGAGGCCGCCTGCCGTGCTGCGGGCGTGCCGTTCACCGGGGCGCTCTACGTGCTCGGGGACATTCGCGGCGGTTTCATGCGCCCCAATACGATTTGGCAGAGGTGGCGCAACCTTGCCGAGGCGCTGGAGCTGAAAGGGACGAGGGGAACCCGCCCGACGTTCCACGACCTGCGCCATACGTTCGCGACCATGGCTGTAGCCGCTCACGTGGACATTAAGGCCATCTCAGCATCTATGGGGCACTCGAACGCCGCCATGACGCTCAACATTTACGCCGACGCGACAGCCGAGGGCAAGCAACGCGCAGCCCAGACCATGCAAGCCGTTTTGTCGGGCGGTGAGGCGTGATGGGCGCGGATTATATCGAATATCAGGACAAACACGGTAAAACGAAAGCATTTTCGCTGAATATCGAAGCTCTCGAAATACTCACTAAGGCGGCGGGGCGCTACGGTATCCCCCTGTTCTCGACTTTCATTGACGGCGGGCGCGGCGTTGTGGAACTGCTCGAACGATTCGACATTCCCCGGAAAGAGCTAGCCGCCGAGTTGCAGGTATCCCAAGCGACAGTGACGAATTGGACGAGGCGCGACAGCCTCGACCCAGACAAGGCCATGCGTGTACTCGAGGCAGTCTCAGAGATTATTAGGCGGCGGGGGGCCATCGATCCGGACGCGGATATTACGGCTTACGTTGCAGGGGGGATGGTCTCGGTCATACCGATAGACACGGCGAGGGCAAAACGCGGGTTCGCCTCAGAGACGTTGGAGCTATTGACAGAATCGCAGGTCGATATACTGCTGGAGGTTATGCGCGGGCTGTTGCTGTGCAACGAGGAAACGGAGGCCGCAAATAGCCTAGCGAGGGCCGTCGAGGCCGTCGAGACCGCTAAAGGCTGAAAATCTTTTCAGTTCGTGCGGCGTTTTTTCAGGCATCGCTAAATTGCAGAGACATACCACCGGCACAAATGAACCGAATATTTAACGACACGTCAAGAAACAGGCGCTCTACTGAATAATCGCAGGTAGAGCGCCTGTTTTATGTTTCGTTGCAGCATGGCTATAACCGTTATAGAGCGCTCAAGAAGATAGCAACCGAACCATTGGAGGGACATACCCATGTGCACTCAGGAACATCTTGACGAACTCAGGAAAGCCGCGAACGAGGGCCGCTATTCCGATATTCCCAACCCGCTCACGGCACCGGAGGCGGCAGCTATCGCCCGTCGCTCGCGCGTGACTATCGCCCGCGCCTGCCAAAGCGGACAGCTCAAAGCCTCGAACACGGGCACCCGCTGGAACGTCAACCGCGATTCCCTGCTCGCATACGCGGGCCTCATCTAGGGCGCGGCGCATGAGGCCGATCAGGGCGGCGCTCGGGGCCGCTAGGCACGCGGCGAACGCCGACGTACCGGGAATGACCGGGCGGCAGATGGGCGAGGAGATAGACCGCCTCACGGCCCGTCTAGCCGCCAAGGGGTACAGGCAGCCCTACCGCGCTTGGGCGCGGGGCCGTATCGAGGCCATCGGGCGCGAGATAGCGAGGCGAAAGAGAGGGGGCGGCGGCAGTGTGGAACGAGGACATTAGGCCCGTACCCGTGAACATGGGGAGGCTCATAACGTCGGCTCAGGCGGGCGCGGTGCTCGACCTCAGCGAGAGGGACGTTCGCCGCCTCATCAGGCATGGGACGCTCGACGAGGTGCGCATAGGGCGGCGCGTCTACGTAACCCGAAAGTCGGCACTCGCACTCGTGGGGGTAGCCGATGGATAGCGAGAAACGAACAGAGTACCGCCGAGAGGTCGAGCGGCGGGCGGCAGCTCTAAGGCGCATGAGGAAGGACCGGGGTATTGCGAGCGGCAAGCCCCCGTGCGCATACGACAAGATTCAACTGCGGGACTATCTAGCGTCACTCAGGATAGAGGACGAGGGCGAGCGGTGCGCCTACCTTGCTGCGCTCATCGACTATTGGTTTACGGGCGTGTGCCCCGACCATCTGGACGGCGTGCCCCGTGCCTATTTCGACGCAAACGCCGACCGCCTCAGCGACGCCCGCGAGGACTCGTGGCGAAAGGCCAACATGCTGCGGGACATAGACCTCACCGGGTGGCTGGAGGACGGGAACGGCAACGTTCCCCCAGCTGGAGAGGGGGTGTCACACCCCGTGTCAGACCCCGTGCCGGACGGGGTGTGCACACAGCATAGCTATAAACTACTACCTACTAGCTATGACCTATCCGCTACTAGCCATGGGCCTATAAGCCCAATGGCTAGTAGCGAGGAGGCTACCGACTATGAGCGAGGCCCCGGCGTTTTCGAGACGGGCGAGACGTTCTTCCATGCCCCGTGCCCCGTATGCCATGAGGCGGTAAAGGCATGGATAGACGGCAGAGGCCTAATCGTTTCGAGCTGCGGCAAGCACGGCATGCAAACCGTCGGCCAACCGCCATCGGGTCTGGAGGCCGTGAGGGAGAACGGTCGAAGCTCATACGTGCTCAGGGCAAGCGGGGAGCATGGGGAGGGCTAGGGCGCTATCCATGCCGAATGGGTGCCCGATGCCCTCAGTCGTTCCCGGTGGAGCGCTGCGCACGCCCTCAAAGAGATCGAGGAGGCGGAGGCGGAGGCAGCGGGAAAGCGCAAGTACCGCTAATCAGGAACCGCTTGATGTCCTGCGAAAATACCTACCGGAATCGAGTAAAATATTCGAAGAGATGCTTGAGGAGCTGATTTGATGGAAAGCCGGGTTAAGCAGGAGAAGCTTGCAAAAGCTCGTATCGAGAAGGCCGAACCCGTCTTTATTGAGATGTTCGGCTATGCGCCTATGTTCTACGGGCACGTTTGCGAATATGCCGACCTTCTGGAAGAGTCCATCTCGTCCGGTGAGCCTAAGCTTATGGAGCATGACTCTAGCATCTTCCTTTAGCCCATCAATCGGCTAATCGGTCTAACCGCTTGCCTAGTTCAGCCCCGCCCCGGCGGGGCTTTTTCATGCCGGGGCGAACCCACGAGGCGGGGCCGGGGGCGTGGCGCGTGCAGGGTTTCGGCGTTTCGCCGGGACATGCGGAGCGAGGCCGCCGAGGGCGCGGCGTCGGTGCAACATGGGGAGCGCCGGGACGGAACGGAGGGATGAGGAGGAGACATGGCGACTCGATTTATCGGGGGCATGATCGCCGAGGGCCTACCGGAGATAGCGGGCGCGGTACCCGCTGCGGGGGGTGTTCCTATAGTTTTGTCAACTGGGAAATGCTCTCCGTGCGACCGAATC
>CAUDAE010000033.1 GCA_958447445.1 uncultured Collinsella sp. | reverse complement strand
AGCCATCGAAGCCGCGCGCACACGCATCTGCAAAGTCCTCCGCACAGGCAACCAGCCGGTCGCCGGGACACACAAGCCCCAGCTGCGACAGCGCTGCTGGCACATGCGAGGCCGCAAGCAACCGCGCCTCACGCGCGCCGGCCCTCAAAGCCCAAGTCTCTTCTAGCTGCTGCACATCCACACGGCACCGTCCCTTCAAAACAAAAACCCACGATGCGGGTGTTCCCCGCATCGTGGGCAACGGCTGCAGTATAGCGCCGATATGCGACGAATCGCCTAGATCTTGAGCGTGTGATAGGTCACGCTCGCACCCGGGACGTCAACGGTCACGCCATAGGCCTCAGGATAGATGCGCGTCGAGAACACGAGCGCGCCATCGTTCACAAACACCTCGACCGACGAGACATCGCCGACAATGCGCACGTTACGAACCTCGTCGACGGGCTCCCAACGCACGGTACGACCGCAGCCGGCAGAAGCGCGACCCTCATCGGTAAATCGCATCTCAAAGCGCGAGGGCAGTTCGCCCTCGGCGGGCACAAACTCCAGCTTCAGCTCGTCATCAACGGTCGCGGTAAACGCGCCATCGACACCGTCAACAACAACGTCAAAGCAGGTATCGCCGGCAACCTCCAACGAGCCCTCCCCCACACGCACCGAGGCATAATGGCGCTCGATCTCGCGCGCCGGCTGCTGCAGTACCACGCCGCCGTCACCGGCTGTAAGCTCACGCGGCACCGTCATGCAGTGCTGCCAGCCGCGCACCACGGTGGGTGCGTTGCCATAGGTCGGCTCATCGGGCATGCCCATCCAGCCGATCAGAATGTGGCGACCATCCTCGGACGTAAACTCCTGCGGCGCGTAGAAATCAAAGCCGGCATCCCACAGGCGGAACTCGCCCAGCTCATAAGCGTCATTGCCACCCGTAATGTCGCCCGTTACAGGCATGTAGCCCGCTGCATACACATTGCCGCGGTCCCAACGACCGCCCTCAAGACCCTGGGGAGAGAAGGACAGCCACTTCGCCGGTACACCGCCATCCGGCTCAAGCTCAAGGTATCCCGGGCACTCCCACATAAAGCCAAAGCGCTCGGGCGTAGACACACGACTCTCGAGCTCCCAACTCAGCATATCGGTCGAGCCATACACCAGGATCTCGCCCACATCGCGCCCGGCACCCTCGCCGTGCATGGCGCAAAATCGACTATCGACATGCGGCCCATCCACGCGACGACGCGCGCCCAGCACCATGTGGTAACGCCCGTCATCATCGCGCCACGCCTTGGGATCGCGCACATGGCAGGTCAAATCCTCGGGATAATCCTCGGACGCCAGCACCACGCGCTTTTGGCTGAACTCCCGACCGGCAAGGCCATCAACGCTCTCGACATAGACGGTATCGGCGCGGCGTCCGGTATTGACGTAGTCGTACGTACCGTCCGCATCGGAAAGCTTAACGTTGCCCGTATAGAGCACGCGAATGCGACCGTCCTCGGCAAGCGCGGAGCCCGAATACACGCCATGGCAATCGAACGGCTCGTCGGGCAACAGTGGAGCGCCCACGTAGTCCCACGTCATAAGATCGCGACTCGTCGCATGGCCCCAGACCTTAACGCCACCCTCGACATCAAACGGCGCATACTGAAAATAGGCATGGAACACGCCGCCCGCTTGGCAAAGACCGTTGGGGTCGTTGAGCCAGCCCGCCGGCGGCATAATATGGAAGCGCTGGCCATACACGCCATGACCGCACTCAGAGGCGGCGGCGTCAACAGCGGCAACCAACTTTGCAAGGTCACGGCCAAGTGCATTAGACATATCAAAGTCCTAACGGATCGAAAGTTACAAGGCGCCAGAGATCGGCACCAGATACGGGAAACGCCCCCGAGCATACAACCCGCGGGCACCCCATCAATCAAAAGCTCTTAGGCCTGCTCGGAAGCCTTGGGCTCGTCCTTGTACAGGACAAACGAGACGCCAAAGGAAACCAGCGCGGCGACCGCAAACATGATCGCGTACTGCACGGGCTGGGCCAGGCACAGCAGGATACCGAAGATACCGGTAACGCCCGTGCCGGAGGCAGCCAGCGAGGTGAGCGCGCAAACCAGGGCGCCGCAGCCACCGCCGATGCAACCGGCGATGAAGGGCTTAAAGAAGCGCAGGTTCACACCAAAGATGGCCGGCTCGGTAATGCCCATGAAGGCGGACAGGGCCGAAGGAAGCGCCAGGCCCTTAATCTTGGCATCGCGGGTCTTAAAGGCAACGGCAAGCGCGGCGCCACCCTGGGCGATATTGGCAGCGCTGGCGATGGGCAGCCAGTAGGTCACACCGTACTGGGCGAGCTGGCCCAGGTCGATGGCGGTGTACATCTGGTGGATACCGGTAACGACCGTGGGGGCATAGAACAGACCGACGATAAAGGAACCGATGCCGAAGGGCAGGGTCAGCAGAGCCTGGATCAGACCGAGAATGGCGTTCTCGGCCCAGACAAAGATGGGGCCGACGGCAACGAGCGTCACGAGCACGGTCACGAACACCGAGACGAGCGGGGTCACAAAGAGGTCGAACATCTCGGGAACGATCTTGTGCAGGCGCTTCTCGAGGAAGGCCAGAATGGCGCAGGCGATAACGATGGGGATAACGTGGCCCTGATAGCCGACCCACTCAAAGCTGTACACGCCGGGGACGACGGTGACCATAGTCTGCACGCCCTCGGAGGCAACCGTGTAGGCGCTCTGCAGCGAGGAGTTGATGAACGCACCGCCGACGACAGCACCCAGGTACGGGTTGGCGCCAAAGGCCTTAGCGGCGGAGTAGCCGATCAGGATCTGCAAAATGCCAAAGGACGTGCCCGAGACCAGGTCGGCGATCTTGTAGATAAAGTTATTGGTGTCGAGCGCGATAAAGCCGTTGGAGGCCATAAAGTTGAGGGCGCTCATAATGCCCAGTAGCAGGCCCGAAGCCACGATGGCGGGGATGATGGGGACAAAGACGTCGCCGAGCACCTTAATGGCACGCATAAAGATGTTCTGCTGCTGCGCCGCGGCCTCCTTGACCTCGGCCTTGGTGGCAGCCTCGACGCCACTGAGCGCGATGAACTCCTCGTAGACCTTGTTGACGGTGCCGGTGCCAAAAATAATCTGCAGCTGGCCCTGGGCCTCAAAGACGCCCTTAGCGCCATCGACATTCTCGATGGCCTCCTTGTTAACCTTGGTGTTATCGGCAATCACCAGGCGCAGGCGCGTGGCGCAGTGCGCGGCCGAAACAACGTTGTCGGCGCCACCGATGTTGTCGAGCACCTCTTGGGCTGATTTGCGGTAGTCCATGACTTCCCTTTCCTCCAACGGGCGCATTTGCACCCGGCCATCTTTGACACTTACACTGTAATCGATTTCAGTTTCATATGTCTGCAATCGTTTTCATATAGCGGTAAACGGTAGGAAAAAGCCGGCGAATGGTAGTTTTACGGCAAAAACAGGCGGCTCAGAGGCAGGCAGACGTGCCCAAAATCTAGACATTCATAAGCTGATGGCCGAGTTTGAGCGTCTTGAGACCGCTCTCCCCCTCCACGCCATCGAGCGTGTTGAGCAACATATTGGTCGCCTCGACGCCACTGGTCAGGTAGCCATAATGCACGGTGGGAATACCGCCCGTCAGCGCGCGCAAAAACGCGTTGTCGCCAAAACCGCTTACGCGATGCATGCCCTCGCCCACGCCGCGAACCTCATCGAAGGCACGAAGCGCGCCCGCCGCCATGGTATCGGTCGCGCACGCGATAAACGAAACATCGGGAGCGACGGAAAGCAGTTCACGTGCTGCACAATAGCCTGAGTCGAGCGTAAACGAGCCCAGGCGAATCAAGGCGGCATCGAGCGGGTTACCCGCGGCGCGCAAGCCGGCCTCAAAACCGCGACGGCGGTCATAACCGGCCGCGCGGTCCTCTTCGGTAACTCCAATGTAGGCGATCTTGCCGTCCACGCGGCCCGCAAGCGCATGGCCCAGCTCAAAGGCGGCCTCGTAATCGTCGTGATAGACGCACGCCGCGCCCTCGACATGTTGGCCGATCAACACAATGGGCACGCGGCACGACTCAATCGCGCGACGGTGCTCGTCGGTGATCATAGTTGCCACCAGAACAATGCCGTCAACCGGGTGGTTTTGGAATAAATCGAGGTATTCGAGCTCACGATCGGCCGCGTTGTCGGTGTTGGCAAGCAGCATCTGGTAGCCACGGCGACCGAGCACCTGACCAATGCCGGCGGTAATGCGGCTCACGGATTCCGAGTTGATCTTAGGCACGATGACGCCAATGAGCTTGGTGGAACCGGTGCGCAGCGCGCGAGCCTGGCTGGATCGCACGTATCCGGTCAACTCGATTGCCTGCTTAATGCGCTCGGCCTTGTCCGCCGAGATATATCCACCGTTGAGGTAGCGCGAGACGGCGGCGCTCGAAACGCCCGCCAGCTCGGCCACATCTTTCATCTTTACCACGAGCACCCCTGTCATTGAAATCGCTTTCACCATGATACCCGTGAAGACGGCATGCGAACAAAATCAGTCCACCAGGTGGAGCAAACGTCAGCGAGCGGGCAGCTGCCGTGGCGAGGTGCCGCGAAAGAGGAGCGACGCGTACTTTATGTACGCGAGCGACGGTTTGAGCGGCAGATCGCCCGGCAGATGCCCGCGCAGCGTCGAGCCGTCCGGCGTTCGTTAGAACGCCGGAACATAGTTACCCGTGGTATTCGCCGTTGTACTGGATTAACGTCAAGTCTTCCACGCCGTCGAGCGCGCGGATGGCGTCGGCATAGGGCATATCCACACCGTCAGAGAACACCTCGACGGCCATCTCGACCTTGTCGCCGCGCATGGTCTTAGACTTGACGGTGAACTTGGTGCGCCCAAATGCACGCACGATATCGTCGCCAGTGGTCTGACCCGTGTAGTGGATGACCATCATGTAAACGCGCGCCTTGTCCTGGTGGCTCGCAAAGCCGGCGATCATCACCACGATCACCACAGCCGTGAGCCCCACGAGCGCGTACATGCCGGCGCCGGCCGTAATGCCCGTGGTAATGGCCCAAAACAAATACAGCAGGTCGAGCGGGTCCTTGACCGCCGTACGGTAGCGGACGATGGACAGAGCACCGACCATACCGAGCGAGATGACCACGTTCGTCGAGATCGCGAGCGTGACCATGCAGGTGAGCACGCACATGCCCACAAGCGTCACGGCAAAGCTGCGCGAATACACCACGCCGGTAAAAAAGCGCTTGTACACGTAATAGATCAGGATGCCCATGGCGAGCGCCACGAGCAGCAAAAGGCCAATCTTGGCAGGGTCGACCTGGCCAAACGCCTCCAAGACGGAGTTCTTAAAAAAGTCCCTGGTGCTCATGGTCTAAATATCCCCTCGGTTCTCAAAATCCGATTCCCAGTAATTAAATCCGCGCAGGTAGGCGGTCTTTTCGTAACACAGGCAGTACTTGGAGACCGCCGTAAGCTCGGCCGCTCCCGGCGGCACCATATCGCGCACCAGCTGCGGGCAAAACTCCGTAAACTTGACCTCCATCACTAGCTTGCCGGGTTCCAGGACCGGCAGCGCGGGCAGCGTCGCGTCAAAGATATCGAAGCTTCCCACCGCGGCACGCACGTTCATGTCAAACGTAATGCGCACGGTGCCCTCATCCATCACCCACGGCTCGCGCTCGTAGTCCACGATGGTCCGCGGGCGCATCATGTTGCAGATGCACTCGATGTAGAACTCGCGGCAGAGCGGATAAGGGCTCCTCAGCAAAAAGTCGTAGTCGCCGGCCAGAATCTGCTCAAACTCGCCGCGCGTGAGCGGCGCGTCCTCCTTGTAGATCCAGCTGCCGTACTTCTTTTTGCGCTCAAGCTTAATCACCTTGTCGCTGCCGTTATAGATGCGCACGCGATACTTTTTGCGCATGAGAATGCCGGCATCTTTTTCCTCGTAGGCCGAGTTGCAGTAGTCGTCAAAGTACAGGCTGCGAATGGTGTAACCGCCTGCCCGCGCATGCTTGTCCAGTTTAAAAACCGGCGCCATGCGACAGGCAAGCGCGGAGTGCTCGCCCTCGTTAATGAGATATTTGAGCTCGTGGCGGTAACGCTCCTGCGTGGTACGCACAGGCGGAGCCGCCAAGCGCTCAAGCAGCGCGCTAGCCCTCCTCATACGTGTCCTCCACGACCTTACCGCCGTCTTGCACGTAAAAACACTTCATGCCGTAGTGCTTGCCGTCGTCGGTCACATAGTAGTCAAACGCATCTTGCCTATAACCGTCGGAGTTGGTGGCACGCACGCGCACAAAATACTGGCCGGCATCGGGCGCATCGCAGGTCACCTCGGGAAGCAGCACGTCCTCGGCCTTAAAGACCACGTCGCTAATGGCATAGTCACGAGCAAGCTCCACAGTGTAGCGAATGTCGCGCGCCTCAAAGTCGTAGGACGCATCCCAGTTAATACGCAGCTTACCGTTATCGATCTGCGGCACGCCGATGTAGAACGGCATGGGCTTTTTAAAACTCTCGCGAAAGCTCTTGTAGTTCTCCTCGACCTCGGAGTGATTCGCCGCGGCGATCTGCTCGTATTGGTCGTTGGTGACAGGCAGATTGTCGATATCGGGCGAAGCAAAGACCAGGGATTCAGTCACATCGCGGTAGTGCTTGATCATCTTGGTCAAGCGAGTCTCGGTCAAATACGAGCGCAAGTCCTTGACGGCACGGTCGAGTTCGCTGCGGAACGACTTGCTGCGCAACGCGCGGTTAAACAGCACGTTGCCCCAGTAGTTGCTTGCACCGCGCTCCCAGCTCGCGTAGTCCGAAAACCCGGTAAGAGAAAGCTCCAGCTTACGCAGCATGCCGTCGTTATCCCAATCTAAAAAGTACCAGGTATTTGAGTTGAGCGGGCTGTACAGATAGCAGTTACGGTTCTGCGTATCGCAGTTGCCCGTCAGGATCTGAAACGCCAGCCAATAGACCAGATTCTCGGTATCAAAGTAGGTATCGAGCACATCATCGATCTTTTGTGATTCGTCGTTGAGCGCATCGAGCATCTCGATGAGCTTGGTGTGGTCCGAATCGCCCTTAATCTCGAGCATGCCCTCAAAGTTTGCCTGGTTGTAGTCGGGATCGTCGGCAAGCTTAATGGTGTCCTCGTAGCGATGGAAATCGAAGTTGTTCACCTTGTACAGATGCCCGTTCTTATCCAAGCCGTGCGCCTTAAGCGCCGTCTTGTTGAGCTGCTCCACCTGCGTAAACAAGCCGTAGTCCTCAAAGGTGTCGTTGGACTTTTCGGTCTGGTCGCACACCCACAGATGCACAAACTGTGTGCGCAGGCCCATCATCTGGGGAATCCCACGGATAAGGTCGTAGGCCATCTTGTTGCGAAAACGCATACCCTCGCCCATGTGCTTGTTGAGCGCAATCGCGCGCTGTTGGCGCCAGGTACCCTTGCCCTTTTTGAGCTCCACCTTGTAATTCTTTTGCGAGTTCATGCTCGATGTCTGACCTCGCACCTGCACGGTGGCATTGGGCGCTTCCTCGCCATAGCCAACCTCGCCGGCCACCGGGCCGTCTTCGTCGCCCGGCTGCAGCAGGCCCATAACCTGATAGCGCGTCACGCCCATGTCGGCATAGTCATACACCGAGTACGTGTTGATCTCGGCCCAGCTGTGGTCGGTGTTCTCGGAGCTGTTGCCGCGTGAGACCGTCAGGTACATGGTCACAATACCCGAGTCATCGTAGACCTCGTAGAGCTCGTCCTTGTCGCGCAGGTGCTTGGACTGGTCGGAGGCCTCGGTCTTTTTAATCTTGTCCTGCTTTTTGACCTTTTGGTCGAGGAGTCTTCCTGCACCGAGCAGCCCGAAAGCAACAGCGCACCGGCAGCCGCCTCGATCAGGCAGCGGCGAGACATCAACTTATCGATCATCAGAACCTCCCCAATGTTTTTGGTACAGGCGAACCACCATACGTTCAAACGCACTGCGCGGCTCACCGCCCGCGCGCTTGTCCTCGTAGCATTGCTCAACACGGTCGAGCACCCGGCCAAGTTCGGTAAACCAGCCCGTCTTGTCGGTCGCCACAATGGGCTGCTGGCTCAGGATACGATACGGCAAGTTGGCGGTATAGGTATCGAGCCGCAGCAGCGCCACGATAAAAAACACCGACGCACCCAACAAAAAGCCAAAGCCGTAAAACTGCTGCGGCAAAAGCAACGACACGGCGGTCGCCAGCCCGGCTACACCGGCAAACAGACCCGAAGCCAGCACGGCCCCCTTGTAGTCGGTAAAGTACAGCAAGATCAGCAGGACCGTGTTGCCCACGGCATACAGGCCGTAGCCCACACACAGCGTGCGAAAATACCCGTGCATCAGGTTATTAAAGCCCAACGGTAGGGCCGACAGCACCGTGGTCTCGAGCGAGATGACCGCCGCCGTCACAAACAGTTGTTTGAGCGCACAAAACCGCAGTTCTCGGTTGAGCGTGGCAAGCATTTCCTCCTCGGCCACCACAATGTCGCCCACCACGCCACCGTCGTTGAACAGGCTGTAGTAGTCGCGGTAGCGCGGATAAAAGTTGACCTCGACCGAGACCACAAAGTTGACGGACGTGACCAGGATCGTCAAAAACGCGATGAGCGCCGGCACATCGTGGTAGGGCGCACCATAAAACAAGCCCTTGACCTGCACGCCAATGGGACCGGCCCAAATTATCACCAAGTGCGCAAAGAGGCCTAGGTTGGTAAACAAGCCCGTGAGCGCCAACGGCATAAACTGATCAAGCCACCGTAAAAAGAGCCAGGGGCTGCGGTCGCTCTGCGGAAAATACCGGTACAGCAGCACCACGTCCCAGGCGAGCATGACGCCGTAGCCCAGAGCAATTGACGCCAAAAGGCCCTCGACCGGCGGCAGCCCCAGCGCCAGCGCGGCCAGGGTGCACAGGCACGCCACGCCAATGGCAGCCGCAAAGCTGCATAGGATACCGCGGTAATCCTTGATGGCCGTGAGGTAACTCATGCCGTTCCAGTTGACGATCATAATGTTGAACAGCCACAGGCACAGCAGCCCCTGCAGCAGCGTGGCGCCCGAGAACAGCAAAAAGACACCGTAGAGCACCGTGCCCGCAACGAGCATGACAGCGTTGGAGCCCCAAAACGAGGGCAGAATCTTATCCTCGCGCTCGGCAAACAACATATCAGCCAAAAAGCGCGTGACCGGCATGGAGAAAAAGCTCGTGAGCAAAAGTGAGGCCAGCAGTGTGTAGGTCACCATGCACACCAGCAGATCTTGGTTGGCACGGCCCACACCCCACAGACCGCACAGCACCAAGATACCCACCTGGAGCAGCACGCCCAACAGCATGGGACCCGTGCACACAATGCCGGCGTAGCCGTAAGCGCGCATCGTGGCAAACAGGCCCTTGCGCCTAAACAGGCGCTTGAGCTCAAAACCGATTCCGGCCATCGGCTACTCCCCCTCTCTGGGCAGGTTAAACGCACACGCCGTCTCGTCGTACAGCGCGCGATAGTTGGCGAGCATCTGCTCGTGCAAAAAGTACGTGGCAACGCGACGCCGCCCGCGCTCCCCCATCTCGATACGACGGGCGCGGCTTGTGCACATGCGCTCCATGGCATCGGCCAAGCCCTTGCGATACATGGGCGGCGTCACAAAACCCGCCACGCCAAAGTCGTCGCCCGGGGCGCCTTCGAGCAGCTCGCGGCAGCAGCCCACCTCGGTCGTCACGCAGGGACGGCGCGCTGCAAGCGACTCCAGCACGCTGAGCGGCTGGCCCTCGGAGATGCTCGTCAAAATGGTAAAGTCGAGCTTTTCCATGTACTCGACCACGTTGACGCGGCCGGTAAAGATCAGGTCGCGCACGCCCAGGGTTTCGACCAGCGCGTGGCACTCGGCGCCGTACTCCTCGTCGTCTACGCCGCCCATGATGTGCAGGCGCACCTTGGGCAGGCGCTCGTGCAGCTCAAAGAAGGCATAAATCATGGTCTTGACATCCTTGATGGGCGCCAGGCGCACCACCGCGCCAATGTCCACCCAGCCGTCATCGGTCTTTAAGGGAATATCCTTAAAGCGGTCAAACTGGATGCCGTTGGGGATGACCAGGCATTTGTCCGCATCGCAGCCCATATCGATCTGCGTCTTGCGGGCGTTATGGAACAAACTGGTCACGCGGAAGGCACGGCGGTAGATCTCCTCCGAAAGCAGGTAGAAAAAGCGAATCCAGCGGTCCTTAAACGACGGCACCACCCAGTCGGCGCGAATGATCTCTTCCTCACGCTCGCGGGTGTAGATGCCGTGCTCGGTCAGCAGTACCGGCGCATGGGAAACGCTCGAGCCCAGGCAGGCGAGCAAGCCGCCGTAGCCAGTCGAGATGGCATGGTACACATCGGCCACCGGCACCTCGCTGCCCAACAGGTAGAGCACGGGAAGCAACATGGAGCGCATGGTGTGGAATGCATCGGCAAAGGGCGTGTAGGGGTACTCGGCCAGGCACACGTCGCGGAAGATGTCCATAAACGTTCGGCTCTGCAAAAACGAGAGCGGATGCACGCGACGGCGCTGGAAGATATCGAACAGCACGTCCCAGTCCGGATTAGAGAGCGACACCAGCCGACGTAGCGCCTCGCGCTCGCGGTCGTTAAAACTGGCTTCATGTTGCTCGCCCGAAAGCCGCAGGGCATCGTCCAAGAACACCTCGTGCACCTCGACCACGTTACCGGGCAGCTCGTAGACAAACTTGCCGCGGTCGGCAGCATGTGCGCCGATCACCCATAGCACAAACTCGTGCTCGGGCATGGCCTGGATATAGCCATGCATCCAGGTAGATACGCCGCCATGTACATAGGGGTAGCAACCCTCGAGTACCAAGCAGATCCTCATTTGTCGCCACCCTCCTTGCGCTCGATCGTCACGGTCTTATCATTTGCCTTGAGCAGATACAGATTGCCCGTAAGGTGCGTCAGTTCGCCACCCGTGACTGCACCCGGCTCGCCATTGTTGGCGCGGAACATGAGCCACGCCTCGTCGTGGAAATTGCCCAGACTAAGCGTCCAGACGTCCGCGCTGGTATCCACGCTCACCGTAACCGACGAAAAGCGCTGGATAGCACCGGAGCACTCCGACGCCGTCTGGTGCCGTAGGTCGGGCGCAGACCTGGTAAGCCAGTCCAGGTAGTCGGTCAGGCCGCCCTTGTAGACTTCCCAGCCCTCCTTGGCACCACGATCGGGATCGAGCAAGTCGTCCGGATGCATAAAGTGCGTACTCACGTAGTGCATGTTGAGCTCGGACACGGCAGCCAGGCGCATATAGGAATCGTCGACCATGCCGCCCGAAACAATACGTGGCTGCTCCACAATGCCATCGCTCGCCACGCCAAACTCATGCACGTACGGCAGGTCAGTGCCGTCCTCAAAGTACGTACTGGCAATAGTCTTAATACGAGGAACGTCAGTGCCGATAAGCTGGCGCGCGCGGGCCGAAAGGATATTCGACGGCGGCACGTAGACCGAGCCGTGAGCGTTGGGCAGCACCTCGTCCTGGAAGGCTATAAGTTCGTTGAGCGAAGCGACGAGCGTCTCTTTGTTCTTCCAGGTCTTGTAGACGTACAGCGTGCCGTAGTCGGTGTCCCAGAGCGCCAAAGGCTGATGGTTATAGCCGTGAAAGCCCAGCTCTCCGCCCATCTGCAGCAGCATGCCGCCAAAATAGCGGAACTGCGTGGTATCGGCCTGGCGCGCGGGCTCGGTCTGGTTGACCGCGTCCTCGTAGTTTTCGATCATCACGCCGGTATAGCGAATGCCGTATTTTTGCGCGAGCTTTTGCAGGTCGGGCCACCAGACCTTGGTGTAAAAATCGGCAATGGAGAGGCCGTAGTCACGCTTGATATAAGTACCATCGCCCGAGGGCACGGGGCTAGGAAAGTCGTCCAAATAGAACACGGCGCTGTTGATGACCGGATAGGCCGTGGCATCACCCAGCAAGCTTATGGCCGAAGCATAGAACCCACGCATGACCTTGTCGTAGATGCCAATGTTGCACACCACGGTGTGACCACTGCCGCAATCGTTAGACCAAATGAGCGGCATGCCCGCGTCACCGGTCTTTGCCCATACGTGCGCCGTTTCGCGCAATGAAACCGAAAGCGAAGAATCGAAGGGATCCGAGAACTCGTAGCGCTCTCCTCCGCCCAACATAAAGTCCTCGCTCGAAACGATACTTTCGGCTGTCGCATAGTCATATCCGGCCGATTCGATCCCAAGCTTGGAAGCAATAGCCTGCAGATAGTTCGAGTTATCTGGCGTCATGCCCAGCATGAGTGAGCCGCCCGCACTCACCCAACTCATAATGTCGGTCAGATGCTTACCGATCCCATCGAGCGACGGCATGAGCAAAATCACGCGATCGAAGGAGGTCAGCGAGGGAATGGCATCCGCACCATCCAGGGCAAGGTCCACGTCGCGGTGCGCGATCTTCATGTCGAGCAGGATCTGGTCGAACTGTTCCTTTACGTCCTCGACGCCAGCTTGATCGGAATCGATAATGACCAGGCATGTGGGCTTTTGGCCAAAGATTGCCGAGGAGGCAGGCACCGCATCGTTGGCGGCAAGCATCCCCAGCTTATGCTGGCCCGCACTGTACTGCACGCCGGCACGCTCCACCAGCAGCACGGCGGCCATGGCAATAAAGACCGCCCACACCACGAGGAGTCCCATCCAACGAAAGCGGCCTGCACGGTCGCGGATATGTTGCGCCACACTCATCTGGCCTCCTCCCCGTCGCGCCAAAACGCCAACTTTTCGCGGTTGTCGGCGCTCAAATACACATGCTGCTTGTCAATCGCATCGATCACACGGTGAACCTCGTCACCATCGCGGCGCATCACGGCAAGGCGCAGGCAAAGCATCCAAACCTCCTGCTCCTCGGGGACGTCGAGCACCAGCTGGTCGGTCACGGCCTGCGCCTCGTCGATCTGTCCGACATCGGCCAGCGCCGTCGCGTATCGAATGCGCAGCTCAAAAGTGTCTTCACGCTCACAGCGACGCGCAAGCAGGCGCGCGTACTGTTGGCGCTGAATCTGAGCCACGCGCCCCTCAGCCAAACCCGAGCCCAAGTATTCACCAAGAAAATCGCAGTATTCGTTGAGGTTTTGCGCACTCGGGTCCGTCTTAAAGGCACGCTCCAGCTGCTGCAGTTTAAGGTCGGACTCCTTGGAGATCTGCGCCACCGCCGTCGCGGCATAGTGCGCCACCTCAACGTCGTCGTTAAGTTTAGCCGCCTGTAGCTGCGCCAGGTACGCGTCGGGCTCCTCGGTGAGCATGGAAAGCATTAGACGGCGCCGGTATGCCGGGTCGTTGACGATGAGCGCCTCCTCGAGCGGCACTACGCCTGCATCGTCCTCACCACTCGGTACCGACATACTGCGATGCAGGTCGTCGTTGAAGCGCAGCGACTCCAGCGCAGACTCTTTCAGCCCCTCGCCAAACACCGCGCTGCGGACCGATAGCAGAACCACCAGCAACGGGCCCCACAGCGGCACCAGCACTATCACAGCCAGCATGTGCCCGCGCACCGGCAGCAGGCCCAGCTTCATGAGCGTCCACAGCATCAGGCAAACCAGCGCATGAATCAGCAGCAAGACGGCAGCAACGACAAGCGAGATCAAGCGGCACCCCCCTCACCGTCACCGGTGTAAGAGATGTGCTGCAGCAGCGCCACGATGTCCTCGCCGTCGACGGGCTCCACCGCAATCTGCTTTGCGCTCAGGCGCTCGCGGATAATGGGCAGATCGCACGCCTTTGCCTGGCGCATAAGCAGATAGAGCACGTCGCCGTCGACCAAGCCCGCCGCGTCGCTCTCGCGGATTGCCGACCCAATTGCGCCCACCAGCTCGCCGACAGGCTCCACGCCCGGTACCACGCGCAGGAGCAAAAAACTCCCCATCTTGCTATCTGCCAGCGCTTGCTCCGCCGCGAGCTCTTGGCCAAAGGCAGCCTGCTTGAGCACGCAAGTGCCGCCAACGCAGCGTTTATCCTGCGCCACCGCCTCATAGTCAAAGGCACGGCCCAGCGCGCTTTCGACCAGCCCGCACAAGATGCGGAACAGGTTTTGATAATAGAGGGTCATTTGGTTTTCGGCCGCACTACGCACAAAGATCAACACGGCGGGTGCCCCGTCGCGCTCGATCGTGTATCCAAACATGGGAAGCCCCGGCGTCAGCTCGCGGTTCACCCACAGGTTCGAACGGCCCCCGTCACCCAAAAGAGGTGCAAGCTGCTTAAGCGTGAGCGAGCGTGCGGCATCTTCGGCAATCGCGGGACTTGCTGCCACCAGGCGAGCAAATGCCCCGCCCGAAACATGGTAGATCGCCACCGAATCGTTCTCGAGGATCTCGCCCAGAAGCTCGCAGCACTTGCGATAGATGTCGCATGGGTTGAGCACGTCGAGCTCCTGCGTCACGGCAAAGATCTTGCCAAAGCTGTCGTGGCGACCCACGATCTGGCGCCTGTACGCGCGCTTGTCCTCGATCGCGTCGTGGTAGAGCTGCGTAAGGAACGTATTGCGGTTGCGAACGAGCTCATTTTGATCGCGCTCCGCCCTAATAGCTTCGCTGTTGCGCAGCTGCACATAGCCGCACACGGCACCCACCACAAAGTACGCAATAAACGGCAGCCAGTTGGACGGCTCGTAGAACAGGCCCTGGAAGGTATAGCCGTACTGAGTAAAGTAGCTCGCGGCCAAACCCACCGACGCCAGCAGCGCCGCAACCAGGCCAAAGTCCAAGCCATACAGCGTGCCGATCAGCACCACGTAGAGCAGGCG
>CAUDAE010000032.1 GCA_958447445.1 uncultured Collinsella sp. | reverse complement strand
AGTGGCCCGAATCCCAGGAGGGGACTCTATATGCAAAAGGAATACCTGTCCGCCGCGGCGGAGGTACTCAGCGACCAAGGTGTCGATGAGAACCTCGGCCTGAGCAACGACGAGGCGTCGTCGCGCCTCGCCAAGACAGGCCCTAACAAGCTCGAGGAAGCCGAGAAGACGCCGTTGTGGAAGCGCTTCTTTGAGCAGATGGCCGATCCCATGGTCATCATGCTGATCGTTGCCGCCGTCATCAGTGCACTCACGGGCATGGTCAAGGGCGAGGCGGACTTTGCCGACGTCGCCATCATCATGTTCGTCGTTATCGTCAACTCGGTGCTGGGCGTGGTCCAGGAGGCTAAAAGCGAGGAGGCTCTCGAGGCCCTGCAGGAGATGAGCGCGGCGCAGTCCAAGGTGCTGCGCGATGGCAAGCTCGTGCACCTGCCGAGCGCCGAGCTCGTGCCTGGTGACGTGATCATGCTCGAGGCGGGCGACTCCGTCCCGGCCGACTGCCGCGTGCTCGAGAGCGCCACGATGAAGATCGAAGAGGCTGCACTCACCGGCGAGTCCGTGCCTGTCGAGAAGCATGCCAACGTGATCGAGCTCGCCACCGGCACCGATGACGTGCCGCTCGGCGACCGCAAGAACATGTGCTACATGGGCTCCACCGTGGTGTACGGCCGTGGCCGCGCCGTCGTAGTCGGTACCGGCATGGATACCGAGATGGGCAAGATCGCCGGTGCCTTGGCTGAGGCCAAGGAAGAGCTCACGCCGCTGCAGGTGAAGCTTGCCGAGCTCAGCCGCATCCTCACCATCATGGTTATCGTCATCTGCGTCGTTATCTTTGGTGTCGATATCATCCGCCACGGCGTGGGCAACGTTCTTACCGACCCGACCGCCCTGCTCGACACCTTTATGGTCGCTGTCTCGCTTGCCGTCGCCGCCATCCCCGAGGGCCTGGTTGCCGTCGTGACCATTGTGCTGTCGCTTGGCGTGACCAAGATGGCCAAGCGTCAGGCAATCATCCGCAAGCTCTCTGCCGTCGAGACCCTTGGCTGCACGCAGACCATCTGCTCCGACAAGACCGGTACCCTCACCCAGAACAAGATGACCGTCGTCAAGCACGAGCTCGCCGCGCCTAAGGAGAAGTTCCTGGCCGGTATGGCGCTGTGCTCCGATGCCCAGTGGGACGAGGACTTGGGCGAGGCCGTGGGCGAGCCGACTGAGTGCGCGCTCGTCAACGACGCCGGCAAGGCGGGCCTCACTGGGCTGACTGCCGAGCACCCGCGCGTGGGCGAGGCCCCGTTCGACTCGGGCCGCAAGATGATGTCCGTGGTCGTCGAGACCCTTGACGGTGAGTATGAGCAGTACACCAAGGGCGCGCCCGACGTGGTGATCGGCCTGTGCACCCATATCTACGACGGCGATAAGGTCGTCCCCCTGACCGAGGAGCGTCGCGCCGAGCTCGTGGCCGCCAACAAGGCCATGGCCGACGAGGCCCTGCGCGTACTGGCGCTGGCAAGCCGCACCTACACCGAGGTCCCGAGCGACTGCAGCCCCGCTGCGCTCGAGCACGACCTGGTCTTCTGCGGCCTGTCCGGCATGATTGACCCGGTCCGCCCCGAGGTTGCCGACGCCATCCGCGAGGCCCACGATGCCGGTATCCGCACCGTCATGATCACGGGCGACCACATCGACACCGCCGTGGCCATCGCCAAGCAGCTGGGCATCGTCACCGATCGCAGCCATGCCATCACCGGTGCCGACCTCGATCGCATGAGCGACGAGGAACTCGACGCGCACATCGAGGACTACGGCGTGTACGCCCGCGTCCAGCCCGAGCACAAGACACGCATCGTCGAGGCTTGGAAGTCGCGCGACCAGATCGTGGCCATGACGGGCGACGGCGTCAACGACGCCCCGTCCATCAAGCGCGCCGACATCGGCGTGGGCATGGGCATTACTGGTACCGACGTCACCAAGAACGTCGCCGACATGGTGCTCGCCGACGACAATTTCGCCACCATCATCGGTGCCTGCGAAGAGGGCCGTCGCATCTACGACAACATCCGCAAGGTCATCCAGTTCCTGCTTTCGGCTAACCTTGCCGAGGTCTTCTCGGTGTTTATCGCCACGCTCATCGGCTTTACCATCTTCCAGCCGGTGCAGCTGCTGTGGGTGAACCTGGTCACCGACTGCTTCCCCGCGCTTGCGCTGGGCATGGAGGATGCCGAGGGCGACATCATGAAGCGCAAGCCGCGCAACGCCAAGGACGGCGTCTTTGCCGGCAATATGGGTCTGGACTGCGTGGTCCAGGGCCTGATCATCACCGTGCTGGTGCTGGCGAGCTTCTTTGTGGGCGTGTACTTTGACATGGGCTACATCCACATCGCCGATATGATCGCCGGCAATGCCGACGAGGAAGGCGTGATGATGGCGTTCATCACGCTCAACATGGTCGAGATTTTCCACTGCTTCAATATGCGCAGCCGTCGTGCGTCGCTGTTCACCATGAAGAAGCAGAACAAGTGGCTGTGGGCTTCGGCCGCGCTGGCGCTGGTGCTGACGGTGATCGTGACCGTGCAGCCGACGCTTGCCGAGATGTTCTTTGGCCCCGTGACGCTTGAGCTCAAGGGCGTTCTTGCCGCGCTGGGCCTGGCCTTCCTGATCATCCCGCTGATGGAGATCTACAAGGCGATCATGCGCGCGGTCGAAAAAGAGTAACGTTCCTGTCCGGACCCGACCGCCTGCGGGGTTTCCACGGGCACGTCCTCGCCGCTTTGCGGCTGCGGGATGTGCCCTTAGGAAACCCCTCCCGGCGGGCGGGCCCTGCGGTATCCTTGCTGGCTTTTCTCCCGCGCGGATGATAAAGGGCTGAGGGAAAGTTTGTGAGCTGGTCGGGCTTTGCCCGGCCAGCTCTTTTTGATTTAAAATACCTGCTCAGTTGTGATTTATGGTGCTGGGAGGCGCTTGTGGGCAAGGCTAAGGCTAAAGCGAAGAAAAAGACGACGGGGGCGCGGGCTAAGCGTGATCGTCGTCGGAAGCTTGCGACCGAGGCCCCCGCGTCTGCCGAGGAGCTGCTGGCAAGCGTGCCGGGACTCGACGCGCTGCAGGACGTTCCGGCGTTTGATGACCTGCCGGTCGATGAAGCCCAGCAGACTGCCTTTGACGATTTTTGCGCACATGCCGAGGAACCCGAGCAGATGCAGCTTGGCGCCGTGGTGCGCTTGGATCGCGGGTTTCCACTGGTGGCGACTGCCGATGACACGTTTCGTGCCGAGCATGCCGTGGGGTTTGCTAAGTCGCGCGGCGAGGACGAGGTCCTGCTGCCCGCCGTGGGCGACCGTGTGGCGGTGCGCCGCGCTCCCGGGCACGATATGGGCGTGATTGAGTGCGTTCTGCCGCGCCGTACGAGCTTTGAGCGTTGGCGCGGCCGTGCCCGCGGAGAGCGTCAGGTGCTCTGCTCCAACGTGGATAGCGTGCTAATCGTGCAGGCGCTCGGTGCCGGTGAGGTGCTGCTCGACCGCGTGGCGCGCTCGCTGGTGTTGGCGCTCGACTGCGATGCCGAGCCGGTGGTGGTACTCACCAAAGCTGATCGCTGCGATGCCGAGGAGCTCGAGCGCGATCTGGACCGCGTGCGCCGCCTGGTGGGTCCGGACGTGCGCGTGATCGTGACGTCCTCTGCCGAGGGCCGCGGCCTGGACGAGGTCCGTGCCTGCGTGCCTACCGGGAGCTGCGCCATGATTCTGGGCGAGTCGGGCGCCGGCAAGTCGACGCTGCTCAATGCGCTGCTGGGCCACGATACGTTGGCGACCGGCGGTGTGCGCGAACGCGACGACCAGGGCCGTCACACTACCGTCGCGCGCGTGATGGTGGCGCTGCCGGGCGACGCCGGCGTGATCGCCGATGCCCCGGGCCTGCGCAGTCTACCGCTCGTGGGTCACGAGCGGGGTCTGGCGCGCGCCTTCCCCGAGATTGTCGAGGCATCGCGCGCGTGCCGGTTTGGCGATTGCACGCATACCCATGAGCCGGGTTGCGCTGTTCGCGAGGCCGAGGACGCCGGGCAGATCGACAGCCTGGGTTTGGAAACGTTCCAAAACCTGGCGTCATCCATGCGCGTGAGTGCTCAAATGCTCGATCCCGATGTCCATCTGTAATTGATTTTTCCTATGACAGCCGTCTTCCAACTGTTCGGGAGACGGCTTTTTTGCTGCGGAAAAGCCTCGAAACATGCAGTTTGCTGACGTGCTGGCCAAAACCTTGCCACGAGCTTGACGGGCTGGTCAGCTTTTGGTCAGCGATTGGTTTGACATCGAAAACCAAGATCGCGATTGCGCCGCTTTGCGCTCTGACCGCCCAGACAATGGTGGTACGGGCATTCGCCCGGCACTGCCATGAGAGGAGCGGCCGTGAACAAGAGCAAACGCATCGCCATCAGTCTGGTCGCGGGCGTGCTCGCTGCTCTGCTCTGCATGGTTTACGGCTCGTCGATCCGCTCGCAAGCCGAACAGGTCCAGGCTGAGACCTTGGCCAAGTACGGTGGCGATCGCGTCGAGGTATGCGTCGCGGCGCGTGATATCGATGTGGGCGAGACCCTCGATGAGACCAATGTCATAACCCAAGAATGGCTGACGAGTCTGCTGCCGCGTGACGCGGCGACCGAGCTGCGCCAGGTGCGCGGCGACGTGACGACTTCGCGTATTCCCAAAAACGCCGTGATCTGCAATGTCTACACCAAGGCCGAGAGCCACAAGCTCGAGGTGCCTAAGGGCAAAGTCGCCGTTTCGGTGGCGGTCGATGCCGAGCACTCGGTCGGCGGCGCCACGGGCGTGGGCAGCTACGTGGATGTGTATGTGCAAAAAGACGGCGTAACCGATCGACTGTGCGGCGCGTACGTGATCGATACCAGTGAGGATTCCGGTGCCACGCGCGAGGGCAAGATCGAATGGGTGACGCTGGCGGCTGACCCCGAAGACGTCAAGGAACTGCTGGGAGCCTCGGGCAAGGGAACGGTCAGCTTGACGATTCCCGCCACGGCGCGCGGCAAAAAGAGCGGAGGCGACAAGTGATGAAGGCGATCTGGCTTGCGTGCTGCGCGTGCGGCGATTACGGGCTGTTGCAGCGGGAAGTCGAGGGCCGTGATGCGGGTGCACAGGTGCTTCGCGTAGGTGACCTGGACGGGCTGGTTTCCATGGCTCGGGCGTTTCCGTCGCGCCGCGGGGCCGCCATCATCGCGGCGTCTCTGTTTGATGCCGAAGATGTGCGCAAGACTGTTGCGCGCCTGACGGCCGAAGGCCGCGTGAGTCGCGTGGTCGTGTTGATAGAAGCACTCGATCCGTCGGATATCGAGGGGCTGTTTCGCGCAGGGGCGACCGAGGTCATCGCTGCGCACAGTATATGCGGCAACGGGTGCGCGGGCGAGGGAGCGGTTGATTCCGATCGGCGCATGACGATTGAGCCCGATGCTTTTGTTGATAGGGAACCCGGGGCGCCTCGCGCTACAAGAGGCCCGCGTGTTGATGATTATGGAAAAGCGGAAGCCGAGCATGGTCGGCGCCCCCGGAACCCCCTTGTATACGATGACGCTGGAGGGCCGGCGCAGCATGCTGGCGATTCCCCGGCTGTAGATACGGGATACGTGCACGGCGTGAATCTGGTGGATGAACTCGACGAAGTTGAGGGCTTTGCCGGGTGCGGCGAGTTGTCGCTGATGCAGCATGAGCAGATTGCACAGAACGAGCCTGCCTCGCAGACCGAACAAGCTGCCATGCCGGCTTGGACGCAGCGTGTGGTTGCGGCGGAGGAGACGGGGACGCTGTCACCGACGCCCGCTCCGCCGCCTCCGATGCCGCCGGCAGACGCTGCCGCTTCGCCGCATCGAGCTCCGGTCATCTGCGCCATTTCGGGTTCGGGCGGTTGCGGCAAGTCGACGATCGTTGCCACCATGGCACACACATCGTCGCTGTTGGGCTTGCGTGCCGCCGTGCTCGACCTGGACCTGATGTTTGGAAACCTTTACGACTTGTTAGGCGTCGATGCTCCGCGCGATATGGCGGCACTTATCGAGCCGTCGGCGGCGGGCGCGCTCACCGAGCCGGATATCGTAGCCGCATCGATGCGCGTGGCGCCGGGCGTTACGCTCTGGGGTCCCGTCGCGGCGCCCGAGCAAGCCGAGCTCATGGCACGTCCGGTGGAGCTACTGCTCGATGTCCTGCGTCGCGAATCCGACGTGGTCTTTATCGATACCTCGGTCTTTTGGGGCGATGCCGTGGCGGCTGCGGTGGCGGCGAGCGACCGTTGCCTGGTCGTTGGCGATGCGGCGGTGTCGTCCGCGACATCGGCATCGCGCGTCATTGAACTGGCAAGTCGGGTAGGTGTGCCGCGCACGCGCATGAGCGCCGTGTTCAACCGGTTCGGTGCGCGCGGGGCAGACGAGGACGTCGCCATGCGCTTTGAGATTGCCTGTGCGTTGAGCTCCAAGATTCGTATCGCCGATGGCGGGCAGGATCTCGCCGCGCTCATGGCGTTTGGGCGCGCTGACGAGGCAGTGGGGCAGACCAGCGCTTTTGCGACCAGCGTGCGCGAGGCCACGCGCGAGATGCTCGTGGAACTGGGGTGCGCCGTCGGCCCTTGGAGCGATATGGTCGCCGACCGTGCAACGCGCACCGAACGCCCGCGTATCCGCCTTCCCTGGTCGCGCGAGGGTGATCAGCGATGAGCCTGCAAACGAGGATTAAGGCTGCCGGCGCTGCAGCGGCGGCAACGCCTGTAGATGCGGGGCGCCGCCGCGCGGTGAAACGACGCACTAAGCGCGCCGTGATGGACCGCATGGGTTACGACGAAGTGGCGCGTATCAGCGCCTATATCGACCCGGCACTTGCCCGCTCGGAATTGCGTCCTGCGGTGGAGGCGGCGCTCAATGTTGAGGAGCCGACCGATCTCGCGACGCCCGAGCGCGAGACCATCATCGACGAGATTTTGGATGACGTGGTGGGCTTGGGGCCGTTGCAGCCGCTCATCGAGGACGACACCGTTACCGAGATCATGATCAACGGCTGCCGCTCGGCTTTCTTTGAACGCGGCGGCGTCTTGCACCCCATCGAGCATGCGTTTGAGGATGATGAGCAGATTCGTGTGCTTATCGACCGCATCATCTCGCCACTTGGCCGCCGTATCGACGAGCGCAGCCCCATCGTCAACGCCCGCCTCAAAACGGGCTATCGCGTCAACGCGGTGATTCCGCCTGTGGCGATTGACGGACCGATTCTCACCATCCGAAAGTTCTCGGACCGCATCTGCTCGCTGGACGAGCTTGTGGGGCTGGGGTCGCTGCCGCTTTGGTATGCGCAGCTGTTGTCGTGCGCGGTGTCGCTGCGACAGGACCTGGCGGTTGCGGGAGGCACGGGATCTGGTAAGACCACCCTGCTCAACGCGTTGTCATGTGAGATTTCCACCGGCGAGCGCATCGTGACGATCGAGGACTCTGCCGAGCTCAAGTTTGCGCATCATCCGCACGTGGTGCGTCTAGAGGCGCGCGAGGCTTCAATTGAGGGCGAGGGCGCGGTGACGATCCGCGACCTGGTGACCAATGCTCTGCGCATGCGCCCCGACCGCATCGTGGTGGGCGAGGTGCGCGGTGCCGAGTGCTGCGACATGTTGCAGGCCATGAACACGGGCCACGACGGGTCGCTCACGACACTTCATGCGGGTTCAGAACAGGAGACCGTGGTGCGTCTGACGTTGCTTGCACGTTATGGCATCGATCTGCCGAGCGAGCTCATCGAGGAGCAGATTGCCATGGCGCTCGACGGCATCGTGATGTCCGAGCGCCACGCCGATGGCAGGCGCTTCGTCTCCTCGTATTCGGGGGTGCGTCGCGCCGCGTCGGGCGGCGTAGAGCTCGAGCGCTATGTGACTTTCGATGCCGCCGAGCGCACCTGGAAGCTTGACCGCGAGCCGCCGTTTATCGCAGAAGGCCTGCGGTCGGGGACGCTCACACAAGAGGAGGTGGACGAATGGAGGTCGCTGTGCCCCTCGTCGTAGGGGGTTTGGCAGGGTTTTCTGTTGCGACGGCGTGCGGGGCGGAACCTCGTGTGCCGCAGGTACCGCCGGCGGAGCTGGCGCGTCAGGCGCTCGAGACGGTGGCAGAGAAGCTGCCGCGTGAGCTGGTGGAAAACGATCTGCTGAAAAAGATCGCCCGTTCGTGGACATCGCTGGCTCCGGCGCATCGCCTTGGCCTCGTGATCGAAGATGCTTCGGGGCGTTTGGCGTTTCTACTGCTATCGAGCGGTGTCTGCTGCGTATTGCTAACGATGGTGTCGTTATCGCCCCTCGGATTTGCCTTGGGACTTGTTGCTCCGTTTGCCGTTGGCGCCGCTCGGGATGGCTTTGAGAGCCGGCGCGAGCAACACGATGCAGAAGAGGCCATGCCCGAGGCGTTTACCGCACTTTCCATGTCGCTTGCCTCGGGACATTCGCTGGCCCAGGGCATGCGCTTTGTGGGCGCTCATGCGCAAGAGCCGGTGCATACCGAGTTTTTGCGGGTGGCGGCGGCGATCGATTGCGGCATCTCGGCGACCGACGCGCTCGATGACCTGCTCGTGCGCATCGACGCCCCCGGCCTTTCGCTTGTGACCTTGGCGCTTAAGGTGTCTCAGCGCACCGGTGCTCCGCTTGCCGACTTACTGTCCGAGGCGTCGAGCATGGTGGGGGAGCGCATTGAGCTCAAGCGCCGCCTGGATGTTAAGACGTCGCAGGCTCGCATGTCTGCGCATATGGTCGCGGCGATGCCGACGGGCATGTGCGCGGTGTTGGCGCTGCTTTCGGCAGATTTTCGTCGCGGTCTTGCGACGCCTGCCGGCGCGGCCGCTGTGGTGCTGGGTCTTGGCCTCAACGCCGTTGCCCTGGTGGTAATCCGGCGCATTATGCGGGTGGAGCTATGAGCGCCCCGGTTGCAGTTGCGGCTTGCCTGTGCGCTCTGAGTGTATTTGTCGCGACGGGTTTGGATCGGGCGGATGCACGCAAGATCGCAGGGGCCTGCAAGCGCGAGGCGGTGCTGGTCGCTGCCGCGGGTCGCTCGGTGGTCGATGCTCTGGCCGCGCGAATGAAGGGCGCGGTTGGAGCGGGCGGCCCGGCGCGAGTATCGCTCGGCGAAGTGTCCGAGATGATCGATGTTGTGCGCTTGGGTCTTTCGGCCGGTCTTTCGTTTGATGCGGCGCTTGAGATTTTCTGCGCCAACCGCCGGTCAGTGCTGGCTCTTCGACTTGAGCGGGCCTGCATGGCGTGGCAGGTGGGCGTGGGCACGCGTGAGGACGAGTTGTTGGCCGCCGCACGCGACCTGGACGTGCGAGCGCTCGAGACCTTTGCCATCACGGTGGGGCAGGCGCTCGCTCTGGGTGCCCCACTTGCCGAGACGCTGGCCGCTCAAAGTCGCGAGATCCGTGCGGCTCATCGCGCCGCGGTCGAGCGCGAGATCGAGCGTGCGCCCGTCAAGCTGCTGATTCCCACCGGCACGCTCATCTTGCCGGCGTTGCTTCTGTCCATATTGGGCCCGCTGTTGGGAGCAGGCGGGATGATGTAGGGAGGAATACATGAACACGATGACTGACGTTGCTGGCAAGGTCTGGAGCTGGGCTTTTTGCCGGGCGATCCGCGCTCGCCAGCATGCCAAGGAGCTGTTGCGGGAGGAGAGCGCGCAGGGTACCACCGAGTACGCCATTTTGGTGGGCGTGCTTGTGGTGATCGCGATTATTGCCATCGTTGCATTTAAAGGCAAGGTCCAAGATCTATGGAACGCTATCAGCGAGGGCATCAACAGCCTGTAGAGGGCGAGCGCCCCATCGGGGTGCTGCTGGTGTTTGCTTGCCTGACCGTGGCGATAGCGGCGGTGCTTTGGGGGCTTAACGCCGCGCGGCAGCAGCGTCCTGGGGCCGCCTTCGATTCGGGCTCAGATTCGGCGGTGGCGTCTCAAAAAGATGAGATACGAGATGTGGACGATTCGGATGTCGCTGTCACGGCGCAAACCTTTCTGCGGACGCTTGGCAAGCGGTCTGGCACTGCGACGGATTCGCCTGAGGACAACGCGATTGCGGTCCGGCTTGCATGGTCCGAGGACCGACCGATGACCGAGGCAGCGGCGGATATGTTACGCGCCTACCGCGAGGTGCCAACGGCCCAGCTCGCCCTGAGCGGCTATCTCGATATTAAGGGCAACGTATGGGGCGCCATCGTGCGCGATGGGCGCGGCTGGGTCGATATGGTGACGGTTGCCGCGGATGCTGGCGATGCTTCGTGTCGTCTGCGCGCCGTGCGTCTGGTCCCGCAAACAATAAGCTCAAAGAAGGGATCGTGAAATGCATGGCGTTCTGCGTGAAGAGGTTGCCCAAGCGACTGTGGAATACGCCATCGTCACGGTGGCGCTGTTATCGATCGTGCTGGCGATCGCGGGGCTTTGGCGTGCTGGCACCGATGGGCGCTTGGCGGCGCTGGTTGAGCGGGCGGCATCCCATGGCGTTGCCTCGACGTCGGTTATCGACGCCGCTGCGGGCGCTAAGGACATCGCGTTGTATTGATATCGCGCGCGAGGACCGGGCGCAGTCTACGGTCGAGGCTGCTTTTTTGCTGCCGACGTTTCTGATGCTCATTCTTCTCGCACTGCAACCGGTGTGTTTGCTCTATACGCGCGCGGTCATGGAGTCTGCCGCTGCCGAGACCGCGCGGCTCATGACCACGACGACGGCGGAGGACGACGATCTTAAGGAGTTCACCCGCCGCCGGCTTGCCGCAGTGCCCAACGTTTCGATCTTTCATGCCGGCGGGCCGTTGTCGTGGGATATCGAGCTTGTCCGGGCCGGTGCGGGTGGCGTCTCGTCCGTGTCCGTTTCCGGCGAGGTCAAGCCGTTGCCTGTGATCGGTGCGTTTGCGCAGGCTATGGGTGGTACCGCCGAGGGCGGCTACGTTGAGCTCAAGGTCGATGTCTCGTATCAATCGCGTCCCGAATGGCTGGAGGGAGATTATGATTCGTGGATTGCTGCATGGGATTAAGCGTTTCTGGTCTAGATGCGTTTTGACGCGCCGTCCGAGCTGCCATCGCAAGCGAGGCGGCTTTATGGGCCGCGCCGGTGTTGATCTGTTTATCGAAGACGGCGCCTATACCACGCTTTCTTCTGCCGTGGTCATCCTAGTGGTGCTCACGTTGTTGTTTTCGTCGACCGCGGCGATATGGAGCATGTCGCGTGCCGG
The DNA here is from genome assembly GCA_958447445.1 of uncultured Collinsella sp. Classification (GTDB taxonomy): domain Bacteria; phylum Actinomycetota; class Coriobacteriia; order Coriobacteriales; family Coriobacteriaceae; genus Collinsella. The sequence continues at coordinate 3,705 of CAUDAE010000032.1, read as the reverse complement.
GGATACCCAGGTGGCGGCCGATAGCGGCGCGCTGGCGGGTGCCAACGTGGTGTCGTCCTATCACACGGCTGCCACGGTGGTTGATGCGAGCATCTTGAGTCTGGGGCTAGCGGGGTTTGCCACAATCGGGACGGGCCTGGTTGCCATTCTCATCCCAGGTGCCGAACCAGTTGCCGGCAATATGGTCGACACCGGGATTGAGATCATTAAAACGCGCAACAAGTTTGCCAAAAGCGCATCGGAAGGCTTGCAGAAAATCGAGACGGCTCTGCCGTATCTGATTGCCGCGCGTGCCACGCAGGCGGTGTCGGCGCAGGATACCGATAGTGTGGCCTATACCGATACGGCGCTTGCCGTGCCCAGGACATCCGAGTCGGACTTCGCTGCGCTCAAAGGGTCAGAGATCTCGACCGATACCATTAAAGACACATCAGATGATTTAGAGCGTGCGGCCGAGGAGCTGCGGAAGGCCTCGGAGGAGACGGCGAAGGCAAAGGAGCGCGCCTGGCTTGCGGACTGTGGCGGGTCGGATGAGAGCGCGGTTGGTAGGTACTCATGTATGTGGGAGCGCGCGGGGAGTCTGGCAAAGCTTTCGGATATTGAGAATCCGCACTATGCCTCGAGCGTCACATGGGAGCCGCAAGTGGCGCTCGATCGCGCGAAGGCCTATTACCGCTTGCGCCTTGCAAACGAGGCGCCTCAAGGCTCAAGCGTCGAGACGAAGGCGGAGTCGGCGGCGCGCAAGGCGTTCTATACCTATGCGAGCGCAGAGGTCAATCGCGCATATATAACCGAAGACGGAGACCGGACCACTTCCTATATTCCGTTGTTGCCGCGCAACACTGACGAGGTGCGAGCGACGGAACTCTATACCGATGCGGCGTGGCCAACTAGTACCAACGATGGCAAAACGTATCTGCATTATGGAACGAGCTGCCCCAACTATAAGAAAGGGACGCCAGGCGGGCTAGCCTCGGTCGCTGCTTATGACGGGCAGGACAAATGCAACAGATGCCATTTTGGTGTTTCGTCGCTCGGCGCCGTTGCGGCTCCTTCGACTTCTATCGAAAACGGCTTCGAGTACCACTTTGATCGATTCAAAGACGCCCTGAAGAAATACGTCGAATGCCGCAACAAAGAGCTCGAGCTCATGCGCCAGACCGAGGACGAGGCTGACCGTGCGGGCAATGCGTTTGACGAGGCCATTAAAGCGCTTTCGGGCGAGCGTCCGCGTATCGCCCCGCCCGGCCGCAATGGCGTGGTTGCCCTTGCGGTTTCGGGTGCCATCTCGAGCCCCGATGAGCTCAACTCTTCGTTTAACACGACAGTCAGGCTTGGCGATCGCGGCGCGATCTCTGCTGCGGTGCTGGCGCCCGATGACGCGACGGCGCAAAACAACGTGCTTTCGCGATTTTTCTCGACATTGAAGGAACGCTCGGGCGGCGTTGCCGGCGTGCTCGACGGCGTCATGGATGTTTGGGGGCGGCTGCTTGTGGGATACGGAGACATCCAAGGCTCCGCCGACGAGCTCATGGACGAGATGATCGATGACCTGGGAGGGGGCAGCGGTGCGTTGGGTTCCATTGCGTCGTGGCTTGGCGATACCGTTTCGGCGTCCGTGGCGGCGCTGGGCTTGGAGCCGTGCGACTTGCGCCTACGAAAGCCGGTGCTGACCGACACCGCCAACGTCATCAAGAGCCCGGGGTCTGACATCACGGGTCTTTCTAATGCGCAGGACAAGCTACGAAGTATTCCGTTGGGCGTGACCGATCCCAAGGCGCTTTGCGAGGCGCTGGAATATCAAGTCGAGCGCACCATCAGCGGCACGGTGTTCACGCTTGCGGAGATTCCGCTGCCCGGCGGCGGTTCCATCCCACTTACCGTCGATGTCGCCACACTGGCGGGTGCCTTGGGCGGTGGGTCGTAATGGGCATCCGCACGCGCCTGTGCGAGGAGCGCGCCCAGGCGACGGTCGAGATGGCCGTGGTCACGCCCGTCCTGCTGGTTCTGGCGCTTATCGTGTACAACGTCATGGTCTATGCCGGCGCCGTTGCGCGTTTCGATCGCGTGGTGCCCGATATCGTGCTGGCGCACGCCGTGGCGCCGGGCGGGGAGGGCGACGACAGCGCTGTTGACGCTTCGGCACGCGTACAGGCCGAGGTCCAGTCCGCCATGGAGGGCTATGACTTGCAGATTGAGGTGTCGAGCGAGCAGGGTGCGACGACATCGGATGGCGGTCTGCTTTCGCTTTCCGGCACGTTTAGGACCTATACCTGTACCATGCGCTACGAGCCGTGGCCGAGCTCGCTCAGCATCGCCGGCGTTTCGCTGGGGGCACCGGCAAAGTTGTCGCACGAGCGCGCAGTGACGGTCGATCCGTGGCGTCCGGGGGTGGTTATGTGACCGCGGCCTCATCTTACATTGCCTACGCGCGGGCGCTCAACAGGCTGGGTTGGACGCCTGCCGAGTTTGTGGTGGCGGAGTCGTTTGCCGTGCGCCTGCGCGGCATGCTGGGACGGTCTCCGATTGCCGCCAACGGGTTGCCGCTCGTCATGGCGTTTCCGCGCTGCTCTTCGGTCCACACCTGCTTTATGGTCTATCCCATCGACGTTGCCTTTATTGACCGTAACGGCAACGTCCTCGCGCGCTACGAAAACGTCCGTCCTTGGCGTATGTGTTCCTGTCCCGGTGCCTGGGCGGTGCTGGAACGCCCTTCAATCCTCGCTACACCTCCCGCCTTTCAACAAGTGCCGGCGTAAGAATTGGCGACAGCGGACTTTCGTCATACGAAATTGGGTAAGATGGAGGAGAAGATGCATGGATGTTGAGATCCATCCCAACGCCAAAAAACACTTGACGGAAAAGCAAGTGCTTGGTGCCTGGTTCGCGGTTACTGAGTGCATTCGCCGCGAGTCGGAGGACGAGCCGCCGAGATGGCTTGCCATTGGATGGCTTCCAGATGGTCGAAGTGTGGAACTTGTTGCAGTCGAACTAATTCGTGGATGGCTCATTATTCATGCCCTGTCTCCGGTTCAGAAGAAATTCTGGCAAGAGATCGAGCAAGCTCGGCAGAGGGGTCGATGATGAGCAAGGCGTATACGGCTGCCAATGGTCAGGTTGTAACGGATGAAATGATTGACGCGTGGTGCGAGTCGTACGAGCATGGCGGGTTTCCGGACGGCGAGCATACCGTTGGGGGGATCGTGCACGGGCGGCCTCCGCTCTCAAGCGAAGGGACGGCAACGCTATCGGTCAAGATTCCCCTAGGGATGAAGGAGGCGATTCGTCGTCGGGCGGCGGCTGAAGGAATGACGCCAAGTGAGTTTGCCCGTGCAGCCTTGAGCGAAAAACTTCTTGCGGTGGGTTGATGTCTCTAACGTGCTGTTCTATAGGGTCGGCCTTGTGGCTGGCGCCGTGCTCAAAAACTTTTTTCAAATTCTCGGTTGACCGGAGCGCGTCCTTGGTTATACTAATCAAGCCTTGAAACAAGGCAAACCTCAAATGGCTGGGTAGCTCAGTTGGTAGAGCAGAGGACTGAAAATCCTCGTGTCAGGGGTTCGATTCCCTTCCCCGCCACCTTGAATTGACTAGGACCTCTGCAAAGGGGTCCTTTTCTTTTATGTGGACCATACATGGAATCGAACCCCGTGAGGGCGCGGAGCTGAGGAAACGCGCAAGCGTTTTCCAGCGTAGCTCGCAAGGCGC
>CAUDAE010000031.1 GCA_958447445.1 uncultured Collinsella sp. | reverse complement strand
AATGTCACGTCTGGTGTTATCTCGTCTGCCAAGGCGTTTGCACTGACCGTGATCGATCAGACCGCCGACATGCTCTACATCGGTAACTTTGGGTTCCGCACCAGCAGCGATTATGACAAGTTTGCCAAATACGAGACCCGCGAGACGGCTCTGGGCATGCCCTATGTGCCCGAGCACGCGGCGGCCCTGTTTAGCTGCCGTTTGATCGACACTGTGGATGTGGGCACGCATCTGCTGTTTATTGGCGAGGTCGAGGATGCCGAGTGCCTGAGCGACGAGACGCCGCTGACGTACGACTACTATCACAAGGTGCTAAAGGGCAAGACCCCGCCCAAAGCCTCGTCGTATCAAGGCTAGAAATGTTCTAAAAATACTTGCATTATTTTATTGAGAATCTATACTAATAAGTGAAGTACATCACCAGTCGCGTTCGAGAGGAGAACATCATGGCTGAGGAGAAGAAGACGTATAAGTTTGTGTGCACCGTTTGCGGTTACGAGGTTGAGGTCGACACGCCCGAGCTGCCCGAGGACTACGTGTGCCCGGTGTGCGGCGTCGGTCCCGATCAGTTTGAGCTCGTCGAGGAGTAGCTCGCAGGCACACGGCGAAAGCCGAACATAGCTCTGTCCAAGGGTCCCGGTCGAATTCTCGGCCGGGACCCTTTTGATTTATCTGACGGTTTAAAACGGTCTCACGTGTTACAGATTAAGACGTTATATCTGGACAGTCACGCCATCTCAATTACATTCCCGTTAGCAGCACGATGTCGAGAATCGTCACGATGACGCCGATCCCTACGAGCAGCGCGTTGAGCGGGCGCGAGTTGGCGTATTTGCCCATGACGCGGCGCGAACTGGTGAGTCGTATGAGCACAAAGACCGTAATCGGCAACTGAAGCGACAACAATGCCTGACTCCAGATGAGACCTTCAAAAGGATTTGGGACGACCAGGCACGCCGTCACTGCGCCGACGAAACAGGCCGCCACCCCGATCGAGGAATGTCGGTCGTGGATGTCGTATTCCTCGTCGAACATGCCCGCGGTGATGGTGCCTGCCGCCATGCCCACCGTCACACTACTCGATATGCCCGCAAACAGTAGTGCCACCGCAAAGATGGTCGAGCTTGCCGGGCCCAGAATGGGGGAGAGCGTGTCCGCTGCGACGGCGAGGTCGTCTACGACAATGCCGTGAGCAAAGAAGGTCGTTGCGGCCAGGATGACCATGGCCGAGTTGATTGCCCAGCCCACGCCCATCGAAAAGAGCGTGTCGAAGAGCTCATAGCGCAGACGCTCTTCGATAACCTGCTCGCCTTGGCCTTCGAAGTGCATGGATTGGATGACCTCGGAGTGCAGGAAGAGGTTGTGGGGCATAACGACCGCACCCAGGACACTAACGATAATCGCGGCCGAGCCAGTGGGCATGCTGGGCGTGATCCAGCTTGCGGCGGCTTGCGGCCAGTCGACCTTGACTAGTGCAAGCTCGGCCAAAAACGAGAGCCCTACCACGCCTACGAAGGCGATGATCCATCGCTCGGCGCGCTTGTAGGAGCTCGTCATGAGCATCGCCATCGATACTGCCGCCACGATGACGCAGCCCGCGCGCACGGGCAGCCCAAAGAGCATTTGAAGGGCAATCGCGCCACCCAGGACTTCGGCCATGGCGGTGGCGATGGTCGCGAGATAGGCACTGGCGAGCACCGTGCGCCCAACGAAGCGGGGGAGAAAGCGGGTCGTGGCCTCGGCAAGGCAGGCGCCCGTGGCGATGCCCAGGTGCGCCGCGTTGTGCTGCAAGACGATCAGCATGATCGTGGACAGCGTGACGATCCACAGCAGCGCGTAGCCAAACTGCGAGCCGGCGGCCATGTTGGAGGCCCAGTTGCCCGGATCGATAAAGCCGACGGTCACGAGCAGCCCGGGGCCGATATGCCGGGCGATATCCAGACCTCCGTGGCCTCCGGTGCGGTGCGAGCCAAAGTGTTGTTTGAGATGGTTGAGCATGGTGAGCTCCTGCGTGCCGTTTGTTTGACTCCGCAAAGGATACCCGTTTTAGGCTAAGAAGTTAACCAAGACTAACAAAATTGTTGTATTTGAATAGGATGGTGAAAGGGGATTACCGAAATGTCTTGATCTGTAACAACTAGGGATGGAAATTGGGTCTTACTGTTACAGATTGAGATGTTTGAAGCGGTGAGCTTACAGGTCGAACTTGGGGCCCTTGTTGCCGTCCTTGAGGTCGGCGGTGTCCACTCGTAGGGTGTGCGTTACGCGATTGTTTCGAAACGGGCGGGAAACACAACGGGCCGGCGATGCTCCTAGTATGCCTATTCAACTGACTGTCTAAATATCTAGGGGAGGATCGCGATGCAGGCAGATTCCGCTCAGCAGCAGGGCCTTTATCGCCCCGAATTCGATCACGATGCGTGTGGCATCGGCGCGCTTGCCGATATCAACGGCGAGCGCCATCACCAGATTCTGGACGACGCGCTGTCCATTCTGGTCAACTTGGAGCACCGCGGCGGCACCGGACTCGAGAAGAACACCGGCGACGGCGCCGGCATCCTGTTCCAGGTTCCGCATCACTTTTTCCGTAAAGAGGCTCAAAAGTGCGGCCAGATTCTGCCGGCAGAGGGCGACTATGGCGTGGCCATGCTGTTCTTCCCGCAGGACGACAAGGGCGTGGAGGATGCCCGTCGCGCGTTTGAGGAGGGCTGCGCCGAGGCCGGCGTGCCGCTGCTCTTTTGGCGCGAGGTGCCCGTCGACCCGCACGACCTGGGTGAGACGGCCCGCGCCTGCATGCCCACTATCCTGCAGGCTTTCCTGGGCCGTCCGGACGACACGCCCGCCGGCGACGCCTTCGAGCGCCGCCTGTACGTGTGCCGCCGCACCATCGAGAAGAAGGCTGACGCCGAGTTTGCCCTGCGCAACAAGATCTTCTATGTGTGCTCCATGAGCTCGCGCACCATCGTGTACAAGGGCATGTTGGTCGCCACGCAGATGCGCCGCTTCTTCATCGATCTCAACGACGCCGCCGTCAAAACGGCCGTGGCGCTCGTCCACTCACGCTACTCCACCAACACCACGCCCAGCTGGGAGCGCGCGCACCCCAACCGCTTTATCATCCACAACGGCGAGATCAACACCCTCAAGGGCAACGTCAACTGGATTCGCGCCCGCGAGCCCAATCTGTACAGCCCCGTGCTGCAGCACGATCTTGAGCGTGTGATGCCCATCATCAACCGCGAGGGCTCCGACTCCGCGATTCTGGACAACGTGCTCGAGTTCTTGGTCATGAACGGCCGTCCGCTCACGCGTGCCGCATCCATGCTGCTGCCCGAGCCGTGGGACCACAACGACAGTCTGAGCGAGGAGCGCCGCGCCTACGACGCCTACCAGTCCATGCTCATGGAGCCGTGGGACGGCCCGGCGGCCATCGCCTTTACCGACGGTCGCACGCTGGGTGCCGCCCTCGACCGTAACGGCCTGCGTCCCGCCCGCTACTATGTGACGCGCGACGGTCGCTTTATGCTGGCAAGCGAGGTGGGCACCATCGAGGTGAGCCCCGAGAACATCCTGACGAGCGGCTGTCTGGGGCCGGGCCAGATGCTCGAGGTCGATTTTGCCCGCGGCCGCGTGATCTACAACGACGAGCTGCGCGCCCGCTATGCTAAGGAAAAGCCCTACCGTGATTGGATTGCCGAGGAGACGCTGACCGTTGACGCGCTTGATGAGCCCGTTGCGGCAACGCCCGCCGAGGACGCCGAGGTGCCCGCCGCCGTGCGCATGGCCAAGCTCGGCTACCACTGGGATGACGTCGACGAGGTCGTGCGTCCCATGGCCCAGCAGGGCAAGGCGCCGCTCGCCTCGATGGGCATCGATGCGCCGCTGGCCTGCCTGTCCAAGAAGACGCGCTCGTTCTTCGACTACTTCTATCAGCTGTTCGCTCAGGTCACGAATCCGCCCATCGACGCTCTTCGCGAGCATATGGTTACCTCGACCACGCTCTACCTGGGCAACCACGGTAACCTGCTCGAGGACTCCCGTACGGCCTGTCAGCTGGTGCGCCTGGAGCGTCCGCTGCTGAGCGAGGAGGAGTTCGACCGCATTTGCGCCATCGACCGCGTGGGCTTTAAGACCCGCCGTTTCCGTGCCGTGTACCGCCGCGACGCGGGTGAGGGCGCGCTGCAGGCTGCGCTCAAGCAGCTTGCAGAGGATGTTGAGGCTGCGGTCCGCGACGGCGTGAACATCGTGGTGTTGAGCGATCGTGCCGCTGCGGGCGAGGTGCCCGTGCCGTCGCTGCTCGCCGTGGGCTGCGTGCACAACCATCTGATCCGCGCCGGCGTGCGTACCTTTGCCGACATCGTGGTGGAGTGCGGCGACGCCGTGTCCCCGCACGACTTTGCGGCGCTGGTGGGCTATTCCGCGAGCGGCATCTATCCGTACAACGCACATGCGTGCATCCGTGATCTGGCGGCACGCGGCGACCTGGACGTGACGGCCGAGCAGGGCATCGCCAACTACAACAAGGCTGCGACCGCCGGCATCGTTTCCATCATGTCCAAGATGGGCATCTCCACGGTGCAGAGCTACCATTCGGCGCAGATCTTCGAGGCCGTGGGCTTCACTCCGGAGTTCGTCAACGCGTACTTCGCCGGCACGGTGAGCCGTGTGGGCGGTATGGGTGTCGAGGACGTCGAGCGCGAGCAGAATGAGCGCTACGACGCCGCGCTCGCTATCCTTAAGAGCCCGGCTCCCGATCAGCTGCCCACGCTGGGTCTGACCAAGTGGCGCCCGCTCGGCGGCGAGGATCACCTTATCGACCCGCAGACCGTCTACCTGCTGCAGACCGCCTGCCGCGAGGACAGCTACGACACCTTTAAGGAGTACAGCGCCCGCCTGCACCGCACCGGCCGTGCCGTGCGCCTGCGTGACCTGCTGGACTTTAATGCCAACGGTCGCACGCCGGTTTCGCTCGACGAGGTGGAGCCCGCGCTCAACATCGTCCGCCGCTTTAACACCGGCGCCATGTCGTACGGTTCCATCAGCAAAGAGGCACACGAGTGCATGGCCATCGCCATGAACCGCCTGCACGGTCGTTCCAACTCGGGCGAGGGCGGCGAGGATCCGCGTCGCGAGACCCCGCTGGCCAACGGTGACTCCAAGAATTCCGCCATCAAGCAGGTGGCAAGCGCGCGCTTTGGCGTGACGAGCCGCTACCTGTGCAGCGCCTTCGAGATTCAGATCAAGATGGCCCAGGGCGCCAAGCCCGGCGAGGGCGGCCACCTGCCCGGCAAGAAGGTCTACCCCTGGATCGCCGAGGTCCGTCAGTCCACGCCCGGCATCGGCCTGATCTCGCCTCCGCCGCACCACGACATCTACTCCATTGAGGACCTGGCGGAGCTTATCTTCGATCTTAAGAACGCCAACCCCGGCGCACGCGTGTCGGTCAAGCTGGTCAGCGAGGCCGGCGTCGGCACCATCGCCACCGGTGTGGCCAAGGGTGCCGCCGACAAGATCTTGATCAGCGGCCACAACGGCGGCTCCGGTGCTGCGGCGCGCGATTCGATCTGGCACGCCGGTCTGCCGCTGGAGCTTGGCCTTGCCGAGGCTCAACAGACGTTGCTGCAAAACGGCCTGCGCTCGCGCGTGGTGCTCGAGGCCGACGGCAAGCTCATGGACGGTACCGATGTCGCCGTTGCTTGCCTGTTGGGTGCCGAGGAGTTTGGCTTTGCGACCATGCCGCTCATCTCCATGGGCTGCCTCATGCAGCGCGACTGCCAGCAGGATACCTGCCCGGCCGGCATCGCTACGCAAAACTGCCGCCTGCGTCGCGGCTTCCGCGGCAAGCCAGAGCACGTCGAGCACTTTATGCTCTTTGTTGCCGAGCAGCTGCGCGAGGTCATGGCGAGCCTGGGCTTCCGCACCGTCGACGAGATGGTCGGCCATCCCGAGTGCCTGCGCCAGATCGAGGTCCCGGGCAACCGCAAGGCCAACCTGCTCGATCTGTCGCCCGTGCTGGCAAGCGCGACCTGTGAGTTTGGTGCCCACATCCCGGGCGCCGACGGCCGTCACTTCCTGCCCCAGATGGCTGCGGACAGCGAGCTCGACAAGACGCTCGACTCCACGCTGTTTGTGCCCTATACGGCCGATGCCCGTGCGCACCTGCGCCCGATTCGCTTCCGCGCCGACATCGCCAACGTCAACCGTTGCGTGGGTACCATTTTGGGCAACGCGGTGACCAAGGCGCATCCCGAGGGCCTGCCCGCCGGCTCCATCACCATCGATTGCGATGGTTCGGCTGGTCAGAGCTTTGGCGCCTTCCTGCCGCGCGGCATTACGCTCAACGTGTGCGGCGACGCCAACGACTACTTTGGCAAGGGCCTTTCGGGCGGCGAGGTGTCGGTGCGCCCCAACCCGCATGCGACCTACAAGTTCGATGAGAATATCATCGTGGGCAACGTTGCGTTCTTTGGCGCCACGAGCGGCCGCAGCTTCATTAACGGCCTGGCAGGCCAGCGCTTTGGCGTACGCAACTCCGGTGCCACGGTGGTGGTCGAGGGCTGCGGCAACCATGGCTGCGAGTACATGACGGGCGGTCTGGCGCTCATCCTGGGCGAGGTCGGGCAGAACTTCGCCGCAGGTATGACGGGTGGCGTGGCTTACGTCTTTGACCAGTACGGCACCCTCGATGCCCGTGTGAACCACGAGAGCGTTGAGCTCAAGGCCCCGACGACCGGCGAGCTGGCGCAGATTCGCGAGCTCATCCAGGAGCACGTTGACGCGACGCAGAGCCCGCGCGGCATTAAGCTGCTCTACAGCTTTGAGACGATGAGCAAGCACTTTGTGAAGGTCATTCCGACCGAGTACGAGCGCGTGCTGGCGATTGTCGCCGCCGCCGAGGCCGTCGGCAAGACGCATGAGCAGGCCGAGGAGCTGGCGTTTGACATTGTGACCGGTCGCGCCGACGCCGCCGATGTCGCTCGCTTTGATGTGGCGGGTGGTGTCGCTGGCGCTGTGCCCGCCGCCAGCTCTGTTGCTTCGACCAAGAAGGAGGCGTAAGTGCCATGGGTAAGCCCGGTGCTTTTCTTGATATCGATTGCGTGACCCACGAGCTGCGCCCCGTGGAGGAGCGCAGCCGCGATTTCGATCCGCTGTACGTGGAGCTCGACGACGATGCGCGCCGTGCCCAGGCGAGCCGCTGCATGATGTGCGGTGTGGCGTTTTGCCAAATGGGCGCGAGCTTTGGCAAGGCGCGTCCGAGTGGCTGCCCGCTGCACAACCTGATTCCCGAGTGGAATGAGCTGGTGTACCGCGGCCGCTGGGATGAGGCTACCGAGCGCCTGTCGCTCACCTCGCCTATGCCCGAGTTCACGAGCCGCGTGTGCCCGGCGCTGTGCGAGGCCGCGTGCAACCTGGGCTCGGTCGACGGCCAGCCCACGACGATTCACGACAACGAGCGCGCGATCAGCGACCATGAGTGGGCAAATGGCGGTCCGCGCCGCTTTGAGCCGGCAGGGGAGGATGCTCCCACGGTCGCTGTGATTGGCTCTGGCCCGGCTGGCCTGGTGGCTGCATGGGAACTTGCGCGTCGCGGTGCCCGCGTGACGGTGTTTGAGCGTGACGACCGCCCGGGCGGCCTGCTCATGTACGGCATTCCCAACATGAAGCTCGAGAAGTCCGTTGTCGAGCGTCGCGTGGCACTTATGCGCGAGCTGGGCATTGTGTTCGAGCTGGGTGCTGACGTGAGCGATCCCAAGGTTACCGCCAAGCTCGACGACTTTGATGCCGCCGTGGTGGCTGCCGGCGCTCGTGCTCCGCGTGGGCTTTCGGCTGCGAACATTGATGCCCCGGGCGTGGTGTATGCCGTGGACTACCTGACGGCTTCGACCGTCTCGGTGCTCGATGGCGGCGAGCCTGTCGTCGATGCACGCGGCCTGGACGTCGTGGTCATTGGCGGCGGCGATACCGGTAACGACTGCGTGGGCACCGCGGTACGTCAGGGTGCGCGCAGCGTGCGCCAGTTTGAGTTCTTGCCGGCGGCGCCTGATGTGCGCGCGGCGAGCAACCCCTGGCCGCAGTGGCCCAACGTTAAGAAGACCGACTACGGCCAGCAGGAGGCTATCGCTGCGATGGGTGGCGAGATGCGTGCCTGGGGCGTGGATACGCTCGAGGTGCTGCTGGACAAGAAGGGTGCGGCTGCGGGTCTGCGCGTGGTCGATCTGGACTGGTCGGCGGGAAAGCCCGAGCGCATCGCGGGCTCCGAGCACGAGGTACCGGCGCAGCTGGTGCTCATCGCCTGCGGCTTCACGGGCCCGGAGCACAGTGTGTTCGATGCGGTGAGCGTGCCTGTTGCCACCGCTGGTCGTCCGCTGCCTGTGATGGCCGCCGAGGGCTCGCACCTCGCGGCTCGCACAGAGGGTGTCGCCGCGGATGCCGCGCCGGTGTATGTGGCGGGTGATGCCCGCAACGGCAGCTCGCTCGTGGTGAGCGCCATGGCCGACGCCCTGGCCTGCGCTGCCGAAGTCGCCGAGGCGCTGGAGCTGTAAGGCGGCTGTCCACAGCTGAATCGTCAAGGGCTGTCCCCAACGGCCGGCCCAAAAGGAACGTCCCCAATGACTAGTCATTTTTTGTCTAGTCGTTGGGGACACTCTTTGCGAGCGATTTGCTCGTTTGTCGACGTACGGGTGTTTATTTGTCGACTTCTTGGGCTGTGGTCACCTGTTGTTTCTGTGGTGGCTGTGGGTATCTGGCTCAAAAGGGCGGGTTGGCCGTCTATGTTTACCTGCGGTTTTGTTGCGGTGCGCATTTTCGGTCAAGCTTTTCGTCAAGTGTTTGGTCAGCATCTGGTTTGCAGCCGGAGGCCTATTTTGCCCGCGCTGGTCGTGGCCGACCACCCTCCTCGTAAGCTCAAATTGAGGTCTATCAGTTTGAGGAGGATGCCATGACTGACCACGCTTTAGACCGAGCGCAGCTAGCCGAAGCCGTCGGCAACGATATTGCCGACATAGCCCATTTTTGGATGCTGCGGAAGTTCCAGTTTTTGGAGCCGGCGCGCGAACAGTTCGAGATCATTGTCGACCCGTGGCTCAGCTATTGCACCGAGCCTTCGCAAAACGAAATCATGGCCTACAACATGGCGTTTACCGATTGGCTGCTCTTCGAGCGCTCCTATCGCCATGGCAAGACGCTGCTCGAGCTGTATGTTGACGAGCCGCCGGCATCGCTTTCGCCTGCCTCGCTCAAGCGGCTCGAGCAGGTACGCGACACGCAGTATTTCTCGCGCTTTGGCATTTTGGACAAGGATCCTGCGAACGGCATAGTTGCGCTGAAGGATACGCGCACCGACCGTCGCTTTGATGTCTACGACCCGCATATCGTGCAAAAGGAGCATTGGAGCGACGGCGCGATTGCGGTGCGCCTCGCTTGCGTCGACGATGTCTGGCTGACGGCGGGACAGCTCTATCTGTACGACATCGCGCGCCTGAGTGACACGGCAGTCGATGGGCCGGGTGCGGTGCATCCGGAGGACCTGCAGGATGGCTTTGACACCTCGTGCATCAGCTTCTTTTTGCGCCTGGTCCGCGACATCATGGGCGCCCAGGGGCGCTACGTAAAGTCCCTCAACATCTACGAACAAGAATGGGAGTAGGGGATGTGATTGGTGCCGCCCTACAGCCCTGACTTTGTCTCAATCTGTAACGTTTGGCGGCTGTTTGGGCCCGTAACTGTTACAGATCGAGACATTTCCCTGGTGTCGCTGGGGTGGGACTGCAACGTATTCCGTCCCCCACATCCCCTCTTCCCTCCGTTAACCGATATGCTCGACTTTAGGTCGCTGCATTAGGTGATAATGGACAAATGTTCAAGTTAATCGTGAGGGAGGAGCTCGATATGGCGTCTGCCGATCGTTCCACGTTGTTTATCAATGCGACCGTCCTGGATGGTTCGGAACATATGGAGCCGCAACCCGATATGGCCGTGACTGTTGAGCGCGGCGTCATCACCTGGATGGGGCCGAGTGCTGTGGCGCAGGCGCCCGCGGGTGCCGAGGTTATCGACCTGGGTGGTGCGTATCTCATGCCCGGTCTCATCAATATGCACGTGCACCTGTGCGGTTCGGGCAAGCCGGTTTCGGCGGGCGATGCGGGTGCGTTGATGAAGAAGCTCGATAACCCCGTGGGGCGCGCCATCGTGCGCCATATTCTTAAGGGCAGCGCCCAACAACAACTGGCAAGCGGCGTGACCACGGTGCGCGGCGCGGGCGACCCACTGTTTGCCGATCTGGCCGTGCGCGATGCTATCGATGCCGGCAAGTATCAAGGTCCTCGCCTGGTGGCGCCGGGAACGGGCGTCACGGTTCCGGGCGGCCATGGTGCGGGCTTGTTCGCCCAGGTGGCAAACAGTCCCGCCGAGGCAGCCGAACAGGTGCGCGACCTATATGCGCGCGGTGCCGACGTCATTAAGCTGTTCGTAACGGGCGTCGTGTTCGACGCGACCGAGGTGGGCGAGCCGGGCGTGCTGCGTATGCCGGTGGAGGTTGCCGCGGCGGCGTGCAAGGCTGCGCACGAGGTGGGCCTGCCGGTTATGGCCCATGTCGAGAGCACCGAAGGCGTGAAGGCCGCGCTTGAGGCCGGCGTTGACACGATTGAGCACGGCGCTCCGTTGACGCCCGAGATTCTGGAACTGTACCGCGGCGCCGCGGGCACGCAGCTTGAGGATCGCGCGCCCAGCGTTACCTGCACTATCAGCCCGGCGCTGCCGTTTGTATTGCTCGACCCGAAAAAGACCCATTCGACCGATACGCAAAAGAAGAACGGCGGCATCGTGTGCTCGGGCATTATCGAGAGCGCCCGTGCCGCACTGGAAGCTGGCGTTAAGGTGGGCCTGGGCACGGACTCGAGCTGCCCGTTCGTGACGCAGTACGACATGTGGCGTGAGGTGGCCTATTTTGCCAAGCATGTCGGCGTGAGCAACGCCTTCGCACTGCATACGGCTACGCAAGTCAACGCCGAGCTGCTGGGGCTGGACGGCGAGACTGGCACAATCGAGTGCGGCAAGGCCGCCGATATCTTGGTGACGCGCAAGAACCCGCTCGATGACCTGTGCGCACTGCGTGAGCCGACGCACGTGATGTGCCGTGGCGATGTGGTGCGCAAGCTCAAGGTGAAGCGTATTCCCGAGGTGGACGCCGAGCTCGACGCGATTATGGCCATGCCAGCCGAAGCGCTTGCCGAGGAGCTGGCCCGCGACGGCGTGGCGTAGACGAGACAAAGGGACGGTCCCTTTGTCATAATCAAAAAAAGCCGAGGTCTCAACACGAGGCCTCGGCTTTTATTTTGTCCCATGGTATGGCGGCTAGGAGCGCGTCTCCATCTTGGCGTGGCACTTGGGGCAGGTGACGCGAATCTTGCCCTTGCCCTTGGGAACGGAGAGCATCTGGCCGCAGTTGGGGCACTTGAGGTATGCCGTGGTTTTGCGACCCTTCCACATCTTCTTGGCCGTGCGCTTGGCGCGCTCAAAGTCTTCCTTGCTGGTGCCGGCCGCGCGCGAGGTGCTAGCCGCTGCAGTTCTACCGCCCAAGCTGGCGACGAACTTGCCCAGGCCGGGGACGTTCGCGGTCGCGGCGACAAAGGCCTCGTTCTCCTTGCGACGTGCGTCGACGTTTTTGGACAGGCCGCGCAGCACGCCAATCACGATAACGGCGATGGCGATCCAGCTGAGCCACTGGATGCGGGCTATCGATCCGACCATCGCGATGACGATGCCGGCAAAACCCATCACGATGGTGAGTTCATCGGCACCATTGCGACCCTTCATAAAGTCATTCATGCAAATTGCCTTTCGTTCGATATGCTGCACGCCTTTATACCCGATTTAGAGCAAGGGGGACAGGTTAATCTGCACCAATGTGGTGCAAACATACCTGTCCCCAATGCCCCAATTACTTGGAGAGCTTGTCGACGACGCGTTCGATCTCGGCGAGCTTGGCGGCTTTGAGATCTTCGTCGCCCGATTCGATTGCCGAAGTCACGCAGCCCTCGATATGCGCCTTGAGCACGTCGGCGTTGATGCGCGCAATGAGCGCCTGCGTTGCCATGAGCTGCGTGGAAATATCGACGCAGTAGCGGTCCTCATCGACCATCCGCAAGATGCCGTCGATCTGGCCGCGTGCCGTCTTGAGCATGCGGGTCACCGATTTGTGGTCTGCCATCATGGCGGGTCCTCGTTTCTGGTCGATCTTCCGGATGCCCCCGTCAGTTGCGGTGAAATACGGACTGTTCAAAGGCCTAGGGCGGCCCAACAGTCCGTATTTCACCGCAACTTCTGAGGATTGAGTAGGCAGCGCCTGCTACGCGGCGGTTACGGACAGGGCATGGAATTTCTCGCCGGCGCCCTCGACGGCGGCGGCGAGCTGCTCGGCGGTCACGGTGTCGGCGCACTCCACCTGGACAGTCTGGGTCTCGTGATCGGCGTCGGCATCGGTCACGCCGGCAACGTTGAGCAGCGCCGTCTCGACGGTGGCGTCGCAGTGGCCGCACATAAGGCCGGAAGTCTTAATTGTGAAACGCATGGATATTCCTCTCTGTTGTGTCGGCTTTCCCAGGCACCCGACCTTGACCTTCAAGCCGTCGCTCGCGTATCAAAGTACGCGTCGCTCCTCTTTCAGGTCAATCTCGGGCATCTGGAAAACCCGTTCTAAATGGACTGAATGGTGAGCCTATTTTGCCACTTTCGGCTTAAAGGTTCGCAGGCGCAGCGCATTGGACACGACGCAGACACTCGACAGGCTCATGGCCGCGGCGCCGAACATCGGCGAGAGCTGCCAACTCGTGAGAGGGAAGAACACGCCCGCGGCAAGCGGAATGCCGATGCCGTTGTAGAACAGCGCCCAGAACAAGTCCTGCTTGATGTTGCGGATCGTGGCGCGCGACAGCTCGATGGCGCGGGCGACGTCCATGAGGTCGCTGCGCATGAGCACCACATCTGCCCCCTCCTTGGCGATGTCGGCGCCGGTGCCGATCGCAAGGCCCACGTCGGCGCGCGCCAGGGCGGGGGAGTCGTTGATGCCGTCGCCCACCATGGCGACCTTGCTGCCCGCATCCTGCAGCTCGCGCACGTGGCGTTCCTTGTCGGCGGGGAGGACGTCGGCGATGACCTGCTCGCTGCTCAGCCCCACGCGGCGGGCGATGGCCTCGGCCGTCACGCGGTTGTCGCCGGTGAGCATGCACACGTCGACGCCAAGCGAGCGCAGTGCGGCGATGGCCCCGGCGCTCGTCTCCTTGACCTCGTCCGCCACGGCGATGGTACCGACAAGCTCGCTGTTCTTGGCAAAGAACAGCGGCGTCTTGCCCTCGGCCGCGAACTGTTCGGCAAGGCCGGCGGGAACCTTCACGCCCAGCTCGTCCATCAGACGCACGTTGCCGGAGGCGATGACATTCTGCCCCTCGCGTGCCGTAACGCCTCGCCCGGGCACGGCGGTAAAGTCCTCGACCATGCGTGCGACGATTCCGCGCGCCTCGCACTCGGCCATAATCGCCTCGGCCAGCGGGTGCTCGCTTGAGCGCTCCAGCGCAGCGGCCAGCTTGAGCAATGCCTTTTCGCTCATGGCGGGCGAGCCGTCAGCGCGCGTGGCTACCGTGATATCGGTCACAGCCGGCTTGCCGCGGGTGACGGTGCCCGTCTTGTCGAGCACCACGGTGCCCACGCTGCGTAGGTTCTCCAGCGCCTCGGCGCTCTTAAACAGAATGCCCATTTCGGCGCCCTTGCCGGTGCCGACCATAATGGCGACGGGCGTGGCCAGGCCCAGCGCGCACGGACAGCTGATCACCAGCACGGCCACGGCGGAGGTGAGCGCCTCGTTTATGCTGCCGGTCAGTGCCATCCACACCGCAAAGGTCACGGCCGAGATCGCAAACACCACGGGCACGAACACGCCGGCGACTTTGTCGGCCATGCGGGCGATAGGCGCCTTGGTGGCGTTGGCGTCCTCGACGAGCTGGATAATCTTGGCGAGCGACGTGTCGGCGCCCACGCGTGTGGCACGGAAGGTAAACGAGCCGGTACGGTTGACAGTGGCGGCGTTGACGGTGTCGCCGGCGGTCTTTTCCACGGGGATGGACTCGCCGGTGAGCGCGCTCTCGTCCACGGCCGAAGCGCCCTCGAGTACGACGCCGTCGACAGGGATGGACTCGCCGGGGCGCACGCGCAGCACCTGGCCGGGAAGGATGGCGTCGACGTCCACAGCGGTCTCGGTGCCGTCGTCGGCCACGATGGTCGCGGTCTTGGGCGCCAGGTCGATGAGCGCCTCGATGGCGCCGCCGGTCTTGGACTTGCTGCGCGTCTCGAGGTATTTGCCCACGGTGACCAGCGACAGGATCGTGCCGGCGCTCTCAAAATACAGATTGTCCATGCCCGTTATCATGGCCTCGTGTACCTGACCTGTGGCCAGCTGGTCGGCCATGATAAACATGGCGTAGAGCGACCAGGCAATGGACGCGGTGGCGCCGACGGCGATGAGGGCGTCCATGGTGGGCGCGCCGTGCGCGAGCGATTTAAACCCATTGATAAAGTACGCGTCGTTGACATAGACGATGGGGATGAGCAGGACGAGCTCGGTGAGGGCGAGCGTCATGCTGTGAGTATGGTCGGTGAAGATGCCGGGCAGCGGCCAGCCGAGCATGTGCCCCATGCCTGTGTAAAACAGCGGGATGAGGAAGATGATCGAGATGATGAGGCGGGTACGCATGGCAGAGGCGGCGGCCTCCAGCTTTTTGGTGGGCGACTCCATATGGGTGACGCCAGACCTGGCCTGCGAGCTGCCGCTTGAGGCGGCGTCGGTGCCCGCGCTGATGGGCGAGGCCGAGTAGCCAGCGCGATCGACAGCGGTGCAGATATCGTCGGGGGAGACCTGCGCGGGGTCATAGTCCACCATCATGGAACCGGCGAGCAGATTGACCGCGACGCTTTCTACGCCGTCGAGCTTGCTTACGGCACGGTCCACGTGCGCCTGGCACGCGGCGCACGTCATGCCGCCCACGTCGAACTTATCTTGAGCCATGGCTTCTCCTTTCTGTGACGTAGTGTCGGAAATGTTAACCATCCGATACTATACACCCATACCCCCTGGGGGTGTCCAGTACAGAAATAATATATGAGATTTCGTTACAGATGAGGATGGATGGTTGGCCGATGGACCGTCCCAACCAATCATCTCAATCTGTAACATCTAGCAGGGAAAATGACCTCTAACTGTTACAGATCGAGACAATTGCCGGGGAGGGGTCCCGTCACGGCAAGACGCCCGCTCTCTAGATACAGAATCCAGGGATCACACAGGTTCGTTTGTTTGGCTTGTCCGCAGGCGTTGC
>CAUDAE010000030.1 GCA_958447445.1 uncultured Collinsella sp. | reverse complement strand
GATTTTGCCTCTTGACAATGTCCTGCTCATATTAAAAGGAACGTCCCCAAGTGCCAAGTGTTCCGGCAACGCCGATGTTTTGGCAACGACAGCGAGCGGGTCGCATTTGAGACAAGGTGACGTGAAGCGAAAGGGCGCTGACCTTCTGGTCGCGCCCTTGAAGTTGAACGTCAGATTGCCCAAATGCGGACCGCGCAGCGTCGAGCCGTTACGCGGTTTGGTAAAACCGCGTAACTAATACTCAAGCTTCCACATGTAGCGGCGCGTCATGTAGTCCTTGTGCGTGACGGCAGAGAGCGCGCGCATGTAGACGTTGTTGAGGATCGGGGCGAAGATCAGGTGGTTGAAGTACTCGCTCACGCTGTCCTTGATGTCGTTGAGGCCGAGCTCCTTGGCATCGAGCTGATAGACGCGCTCGCCACCGTACTGGTTGACGAAGCGGATGCCGCGCTCGTCGTTGCAGCGGCTGCGGCCGACGCTGATGAGCTGGAACAGCGAGGTGCGCTTGTCCAGGATCTCGAAGGGGCCGTGGAAGAAGTCACAGGTGTTGATGGTGCAAGAGTCGATCTGCAGCATCTCCTGCACGTTGCAGATGCTAAAGACGTAGGCGGCACCAAAGAGCGGACCCTGGGCCATGACGTTGATGCAGGGCTTGTCGGCGTTCTGCTCGGCCCACTTGGCAGCGAGCGGACGGGTATACTCGACGGCCTTGCGATAGATGGGGTCGACCAAGTCGAACGCGGCCATGGCGGTCTCGTACTCGGCATAGCCCTCGGTCTGCTGCGTGAGCTCCATGGCGATCATGGTCACGACGGCGGAGTTGGTGCGGCCCATGCAGGACTCGTCGACGGCCAGGCTGTCGTACTGGATCTTGTAGTCGCAGACCTCGGTGAGGCCGGACTCGTCAACATAGATGGCGATGGTGCTGGCGCCGTGGTCCTTGGCGACCTGGGCGGCGACGATGGTCTCCTTGGTGCCGCGCATGGACACGACGACGGCCAGGGTGTTCTCGTTGACGTAGGCCGGGGTTGCGTGCACGAATTCGTTGCTGGTGTAGCTGGAGCTCACGACCTGCGTGGCCTCGTGCTCCATAAAGTATTGAGCAGGGTAGTTGCCGCCATTGGATCCGCCGGCGCCAATCCACACGACGCGCTTGATACCGCCCTTGCCTGCCTTGTCAGCCAAAACCTGGGAGACGACATCCTTAACCTGTTCCTGAGTAGTCATCGTGCATCAGCCTTTCTTCTCGTTTGATGCTCTCGATGGCATACAAGTTACATACATGTTTTGGTTATGTCGACTAGTTGTATGCTATATTTGTCTTAGAAATTTTGCTGGTAAGGTTTTCGATTGTTCATTACCAGCAGTTTTGTTCTTGTATTGAATACATGCTTGCTTAGTTAGGCATACAAGTTAGATATAGGTTGGCAATATGAGCGTCTCATCTAAAAAGAAACTGAGCCAATACGAGCGCTTGGCGGGCATGCTGCGCGACCGCATCGCCGCCGGCACCTACGCGCGCGGAGACAAGCTGCCGTCCGAGATGGAACTCATGGACGAATCGGGGCTGTCGCGCAGCACCGTGCGCCATGCCCTTAAGGTGCTCGTTGATGAGGGCCTGGTTCGCACCGAGCGCGGACGTGGTGCCTTTGTGGCCGACACGCCCGCGCTCCACGAGAACAACCTGGTGTTTTCGAGCTATACCAAGCAGGTCGAAGGCCAGGGCATGAAGCCCACCACGCGCACCGTGGACTCGGGCTTTACCAAGGCAGGCGGCAGCATAGCTAAGTTCTTTGATGCCGCCGTGGGCAGCAAGCTCGTCAAACTTGTCCGTCTGCGTTATCTGGACGATGCGCCGCTGTGCCTGGAGACCACCTATCTACCACCGAGCTTTGAGGCACTCATCGATCGCGATATCAACGGTTCGCTCTACGCCACGCTGCGACAGGAGTTCCATCGCGCACCGGCACAGGGGCATAAGACCTTTGAAGTGTGCTATGCCTCGCAAAACGAGGCGTTTTTGCTCAACGTTGAGCGCGGGCAGGCGCTGATCCTGATCACCGACTACGTCTACGACACCGACGGCCGCCCGCTCCATGTCTCCAAGCGCATCCAACGCACCGACCGCGCCAAATACACCGAGCCCATCGGCTAACCTGCCAAAATAGACCTGTCCCTAAATGGTAGGTTTGGGGAGGTCGGGGAACCAGGTTGGTTTGGGTTGGTTGGGCGTGCGCTCGGCTAGGACCAGCTCCATCCAACACATGTCGTACCAGCGACCGAACTTTTGGGCACAGCGGTCGAAGGCACCCACCAGGCGATATCCCATATGGGCATGGAAGTCCTGACTGTTGTGCGTCAGATACTCGTCGTCCTTGTCGTGCGGCACGGCAATGAGCGCGCACATATTGGTGATGCCCATCGCGATCAGACATTGCTTGAGCGTATCGTGCAACTTGCGGCCCAGCCCGCCGTGGCGCACGTCGCACGCCAGGTAGATCGACGTCTCGACCGACCAGTCGTATGCCTCGCGGCTGTTGAGCGGGCTCACATAGGCATAGCCTACCGGACGCCCGTCCAGCTCCATCACCAAATACGGATAGCGCTTGAGCGTACGCTCGATGCGCCCGGCGAACTCCTCAACGCTCGGCACCTCGTATTCGCAGGTAATCGCCGTCTGGCGCACATACGGCTCATAGATGGCAAGCAACGCCGGCGCGTCTTCGGGCGTCGCCAGGCGAATCGTCGGCTCGGACATCTCGGTCATACAACCCTTCTCCCCCAAAAGCAAAGGCCACCCTGCGCCAAACCCGGCGCAAGGCGGCCCCTCGTCATTACATCAGGCTACAGGACAGCCGCCAGCGCGTCGATGTCCTCCTGCGTCGTGGCCCAGCTGGTGCAAAAGCGCACCACCGTATGAGTATCGTCGTACTTTTCCCAGTACTCGATCGCCGCATGCTCGCGAATGCGGGCCATATCCTCGTTGGGCAGAATCACAAACTGCTGGTTTGTGGGCGTCTCCAAGAAGAACTGGTAGCCGCGCTCGTGCAGCACACGACGCAGCGCCCGAGCGGTCTCAATCGCCTGGCGACCAATCTCAAAATACAGGCCATCGGTAAAGAGCGCCTCAAACTGGACGCCCGTCAGGCGGCCCTTGGCCAACAGCGCGCCGTGCTGCTTAATGCGCGGAATAGGATGCGCCGGGGCGTGCATGCCACAGAACACCACAGCCTCGCCGCAAAGCGCACCACACTTGGTGCCGCCGATGTAGAACACGTCACACAGCTGCGCCAGCTCGGGCAGGGTAATGTCGCACTCATCGGCCGCCAGCGCATAGGCCAGGCGAGCACCGTCCACAAACAGCGGAATCTCGCGCTTCTGGCACACCGCGTGAATCGCCGCGAGCTCGGCCTTGGAGTACAGCGTGCCGTACTCGGTCGATAGACTCACGTACACGGCGCCCGGGAACACCGTGTGCTCGTAGCTCTCGTTTTCGTAGAACACCTGGATATAGTTCTCGAGGTCCTCGGCGTGCATCTTGCCCTCGTAGCCGGGGATGGTGAGCACCTTGTGGCCGCCAAACTCGATGGCGCCCGCCTCGTGACAGGCGACATGGCCGGTCTCGGCGGCAACGACGCCCTCGTACGGCGCGAGCAGCATGTCGATCACCGTCGCGTTGGCCTGCGTGCCGCCTACCAGAAAAAACACGTCGGCATCGGGAGCCTGACAGGCCTCGCGGATAAGCTGCTTGGCACGCTCGGTGTGCGCATCGGTACCGTAGCCGGGCTGCGGCTCCATATTGGTGTCGACGAGCGCCTGCAGCACTGCCGGGTGTGCGCCGTGGGAATAATCGTTGTTGAACGCGAGCATGGCAATCCTCTCTTACCGGGTATCGGCCAGATGATTCAAACGGAGCTATTGTACGCCGTTGGGATAGGCAATGCGCGCGGCGAGACACTCAAGCGCCAGCACCAGGGCAAAGCCGCAGCTCACGTCGCTCAAAAAGTGCGCCCCGATCACGATACGGCCAAAGGCGACGAGCGCCGCGACCACAGCCGCCGTCCAAAAGACCACCCGGCGGTGCGACGGCTTTTCCTTAAAGGCCGCTGCGGGAAGCCCGGCGAGCATCAGGCCAATCGCCGCATGCGCGGTGTGTCCACTCGCGAACGACTTAAAGCCGTCCTTGATTACGCCGGCGGCGATATAGCTCCACTTGTCGGGGTTGCCAATCACCCACCACGGCTGAAAATTGAGCCCCGGCGTGACCTCGATCACGCGCATGCGCGGGCGCGACCACAACGGCTTAACAATGACGTTGAGGATAATGGCCTGAGCGACCCACACGGCAAGCACCATCAACGCCCAGCGCGTGAGCTCATCGGGCTCGGTCGTGCGCGTGAGGCGATAGATGATAAGGTTGGCGGCGATGACCAGCACAAACGTCAGCACCAGCTGAACGGCAATGAGTTTGCCGCCAACCCGCAGGGACGAAACAATCTCGTAGCCGGCCAGGCCAACGTTGACGAGGATGCCGAGCACGGCAAGCCATTTGCTCCCCCTGGAGTCGGGACGCATCGCGCGTACGAGCATAACGCCCGCGACGCTCGCCGTCAGCTCGAACGGCAGCTCGCCGGTGGCCTCGATAAAGCGGCCGTACATGCTGCCGGCGTTGAACAGCGCGCTCGAGATCTGATAATCGAAGAAACTGCCCACGCCCAGACAAAGGCACAGGACAACCGCGATAATGGCGACATCTTTCTTATAGATGTATCCGAACATAGCTTCCTTTCAGTCGGGTGAAGGGCGGTCAACCTGCAAGATGACAGGGAAATGATCCGTTTTCCTCCGTCCCCTTCGGATCACTAATCATCGTCAGTCGCACCCAGCTGTTGCAGCAGCATGAGTGCCGCGGCCACGGGGCCGGTGCCGTCGTTGGCGTCGAGGCCGCGACCCAGGCCGCTGCCCGCGCCGGCGCCCGCCTTGTAGGGCACCGACAGCTTGCGGCTCTTGGGGAAGTTCACCGCGCCATAGCGGGTCTTAAGTTCAAAGGCCACCTTTTTGGGCACGTCGACGCCCAAAAACGTGATGCGGCCGCCACTGAGCGTGACGCTCTCGAGCCCCAGGCGCTCGCCGCGAATGCGGATTCGTGCGCGATTGAACAGGTTGAGTCCCGCCAGCGGCAGCTCGCCATGCGCGGCCTCGGTCTCTTCCTGCACCTCATCGATGCTCTCCAGGTCCTCGGCCGCTGCGAGCTTACGGTACACGAGCACGCGCTGATCCACCACCGGCAGGTACTCCTCGGACAAGAAGTAGTCGGCCGGCAGGTTGATGCCCACGCTCGCCGCCTCCACGCCGGCGTCGTCATCGCCGCGCGCCTCGGCCACGGCCTGGCCCAGCATCTGCGTAAACAGGTCAAAGCCCACGCTCGACAGGTTGCCGTGCTGCTCGGCACCCATGAGCGAACCGGCACCGCGGATCTCCAGATCGCGCATGGCGATGCGCATGCCGCTGCCCAGGTCCTGGAACTCGGAAAGCGCGGTCAGACGCGCCGTAGCCTCCTCGGTGAGCGGCAGCTCACCCGGGAACATAAAGTACGCGTATGCCTGCGTGGCCGAGCGGCCAACACGGCCCTTGAGCTGGTAGAGCTGTGCCAGGCCCAAGCGCTGCGAGTCCTCGATGATCAGCGTGTTGGCCGTTGCGTTGTCGATGCCGCTCTCCACGATGGTCGTGGCGATGAGCACATCGATCTTTTTGGTCGCGAACTCAATCATCACGTCCTCGACCTCGCGCGGGCTCATCTTGCCGTGCGCCACGCCCACGCGCGCCTCGGGCGCGGCCTCGTGCACGCGCGCCACGGCGTCATCGATGGTCTTGACGCGGTTGGACACGTAGTACACCTGGCCGCCGCGGCCCACCTCCAGGCGAATCGCCGCGCTCACCACATCGGGGTCGTACTCCCCCACGTGCACGATCACGGGACGACGCCCGGTCGGCGGCGTGGTGATCAGACTCATATCGCGCACGCCGCTCGTGGCCATCTGCATGGTACGCGGGATAGGCGTGGCCGAAAGCGTGAGCACGTCAATCTGCTCGCGCAGGTTCTTGAGCTGTTCCTTGTGCTGCACGCCAAAGCGCTGTTCCTCGTCGATGATCACCAGGCCCAGGTTTTTGGGGTTCACATCGGCCGAAAGCAGACGATGCGTGCCGATGAGCACGTCGATCGTGCCCTCGGCAAACGCCTTGAGCGCGCGCTTTTGCTGCGCCGGCGTGCGGAAGCGGCTGAGCACCTCGACCTCGAGGCCAAACGGGGCAAAGCGCTCAAAGAATGTCTCGTAGTGCTGTTGGGCCAGAATGGTCGTGGGACAGAGCACCATGACCTGGCGGCCGGAGTCCACGCACTTAAACGCCGCGCGCAAAGCGACCTCGGTCTTGCCAAAGCCCACGTCGCCGCACAGCAGACGGTCCATGGGCTTGGGCGCCTCCATGTCGGCCTTAATGTCGGCGATGGCCTCCAGCTGGTCGCGCGTCTCGTCGTAAGGGAAGCTCTGCTCCATCTCGATCTGCTCGGGCGTGTCGGGCGGGCAGGCGATACCGGTAATCGACGAGCGGCGCGTATACAGATCGACCAGGTCAAACGCCAGCTTTTTGGCGTTCTTGCGCGCCTTGTTGGTGGCACGCGTCCAGTCGGCGGTGTTGAGTCTGGTCAGACGCGGCTTGTCGCCGTCGGGGCCAACATAGCGCGTGATGCGGTCGACCTGCTCCAACGGCACGTAGAGCTTGTCGCCGTCGGCATATTCCAGCAAAAAGTAGTCGCGTTCCTTGCCGCCCACTTCCTGGCGCGCGATCTCGCTAAAGAGCGCGATGCCATGGGTGGCGTGCACCACGTAGTCGCCCGGCTTAAACGGGAACGTGATCTGCGTAATGTCCACCTTGCGGCGGCTGCGCGCGCGGTTGGCGTCCATGCGGGCGTTGAGGTCGGCAATCGAGAACACGGCCAGGTTGGCATCGGGCACCACCACGCCCTGCGGCAGGGCGGCATCCACAAAGGTCACGCGTCCGCGCGAGATGGTGGGCACGGCGGCACCGGCGGCAGCCTGGGCCGCGCCCGCCTCGAGCGAGCGGGCGTTGAGCGCATCGGCACGGCGCTCGCGAATGGAGGCATGGGCCTCCTGGCGGGCGGCGCGATCGGCAGAATCCGCCGTTGCCACGCGCACACGGTCGCCGATAGCGCCGGCGTTTTCGGGCGCCGCGGTCAGTGATTCCTCAAAGGTAATGCCCTCGTCGCCAAAGGTGAGCTCCATCGACTCGCGCGCACCGCGGTCGGGGATGGCAAACACGCAGGCATAGCGCTTGCCCATGACCTCCTGGATGCGCGTCATAAAACGGTTGTCCGAGCCTGCGATGGCCGGCTGCTCAATCTTGAGCTCGGCCGTCACCGCACCGCCGGCACGGATGAGGCTCACGTAGTTCAGGCGCTGCTGGGCACCAAAGTCGAGCTGTTGGGCGCGCACGTACAAGCCGTCCAGGCGATCGACCCCCGCCTCGCCGGCACGGGCCTCGATATCCTCGTAGGCGCGCAGGCAATCGTCGAACAGCGAGCGCGGCTCGGACAGCACCACGAGCGCCTTGCCGCTCACGTGCGACAGCGGGCTTAAGGTCTGGCCGTACATCACCGGCAAAAAGCGATCGAGCTCAGGCGTGACGATGCGCGCATCCACCATCTCGAGCAATGCGGCCAGTTTGCTGTCGTCCTGGCTGGCACGATAGAGCGCCACATGCATGTTGTGGACGGCCTCGTCGGTAAGCGCCAGCTCACGGCAGGGGAAGATCTCGATGCTGTCTTCGTTGCCGATGGTCTGGCCCGTTGAGCTCACCATACGGCGGATGCGATCGATCTCGTCGCCGAAAAACTCAATGCGCACGGGCGCCTTTTCCTGCGCGGGGAACACCTCGACGGTGTCGCCGTGCACACGGAACAGGCCGGGCGCGTCGGCGGCACCGGCATTGGTGTAGCCCATGCCCACCAGGCGCTGTGGCACCTCGTCAAAAGGAATCTCCTCGCCCACCGCAAAAGTAGTGGACTCCCAGTAGCGGCTCTCGACTGGCGGCACGCAACGCAGCAGCGCACGGGCCGAGGCGACCATGATGCAGTTGTCCCCGCGCACGATGCGCCCGAGCGCCTCGCAGCGCTGCGCCACCACGGCGTCGTCGGGCGCCTGTTCGCGCCACGGATAGTCCTTGCGCTCGGGGAAACGGCACACATGTGCCAGGCCCACGTAGGCGGCAAGGCTGCGCGCGGCGCGATCGGCCGCATCCTCGCCGCTCACGATATAGACCGTCGGGCGCGGACGGCGCGCAAACTGGGCGGCCGCCATAAGCGTGCGGCCCGACTGCGACACAGCCAGCGTCACGTCCTCGCCAGCATCGAGTCCGGCCTCGACGGTCTGCAAGGCCTCGGCAGTGTAGAGCTGCGCGGCTATACGGTGAATGAGCATGCTGTTCCTCCGGCATTGCAACGCCAAAAGCCCGCCGAGGCAAGCTCGGCGGGTATGCGGCGGATTTCGTTGCCTGTCATGGTAACGCATGAGGTGGGCACGCCAGCGCGCGCCGAACAGCCACCCCAAAACGCGCATGCCCGAACGCCCTCGGCACAAAACAGCCTGATCGGACAGCACCAATTACCAGCTTCTACCTGCATTACTTTGCAATTATGGCAATTTCTACTTTACAGTTGTGGTAACTTCTAGTTAGTAATTATGGTTTTTTGCCTTGCCGATGTGGCAAATCCCAAAGACCTGCCACGAAACCCGGCAGATACCGACAAACTCGGTACGAGACTTTCAAACCAAAAGCATGCCTACGAGCATGAGATGCTAGACACGAAGGGCGTTAAAAATGATTGAGCGAACCATGGCCCAGAAGCTACGCGACATGTCAGAATGGTTTCCCGTCGTCTCGCTTACGGGGCCACGCCAAAGCGGCAAGTCAACTCTCATCAAGGCCGTTTTTCCTGAATATGAATATCTCAACCTCGAAAACCCGGAAGTCCGTCGCGCCGCACTCGATGACCCCGTCGGCTTTATCAGCAGGCGCCCCGATCATCTGATCATCGACGAGGCCCAATATGCACCGGAGCTGTTCAGCATGATTCAGGTCGCCTCCGACGAACGCGGAAGGACCGGCCAGTATGTATTGTCCGGCTCGCAAAACTTTTTGCTCATGCACAACATCCAGCAATCGCTTGCCGGGCGCGTCGGCATGCTCAAACTCCTGCCTCTCTCCTACCAGGAGCTCAGCGACACGCAAATCTCGCTTGACACCTACCTGATTCGCGGGGGATACCCGCGCATATACGATGCGGGCATCCCCACCGATATGTTCTACCAAAATTACCTTATGACCTATGTGGAACGCGACGCGGGCGGCCTTCTCGACGTGCGCAACCTGAGCTCCTTTAGAAAAATGATCGGGCTGTGCGCGGCTTGCGTGGGAGGGCTGCTCAACCTATCAAGACTCGCTGCTGATGTGGGAGTCGCCACGGCGACGATCAGCTCGTGGCTTTCGATCCTGCAATCAAGCTATTTGGTGTTCCTGCTTCAACCATATGCTGGAAACATGCGCAAGCGGCTTACCAAAGCGCCAAAATTGTACTTCTACGACACGGGACTACTTTGCCATCTGCTTGGCATTCACGACGAGCGCAGTCTCATGAACCACCCCCTAAGCGGGGAAATATTCGAAAACCTCGTTGTCTCGGAACGCCAGAAGGCATACCTCAACAGAGGCCTCGAGCCCACGCTTGCCTTTTATCGCGACGACAGCAAACGAGAGATCGACCTTATCGATCTAACAGAGCCGGCTCGCCCACAGGCGTTCGAAATCAAATCGGGCGCTACCTACCGCGACACATTCGCTCGACACCTACGCTCTGTTGGTTCCGAACTTGGCATTCCCGCAAAGGACCGAGCCGTCGTATATCGCGGCTCCGAGCGCTACGATACCGAGGGGGCATCGGTCGTGCCGGTAGAAGAGTTCTTGCTTCGGGAGTCGTAGCGAGCGCCGTGGTCACCGGCCGCGTCCCGATTTGTACCGCCCGGAGATACGCAAGAGTGGCGGCCTGCCCTTGTAACCTAGCTCACCCGTACGCTGGGGCACAAATCCGCCAGCGGGCACTCGTCGCACTTAGGTTTGCGGGCGTCGCAGATCTCGCGGCCAAAGGTAATCCACTGGTGGTTGACCGATTCCCAATACTCGTGCGGCAAAATCTTGAGCAGGTCTTGCTCGGTCTTGAGCGGCTCCTTGGCATGCGTCTTGGGACTCAGCATCAGGCGGTGCGCAATGCGGTTGACGTGTGTATCGACCGCGATGCCCTCGACAATGCCAAATCCCACGTTGAGCACGATGTTCGCCGTCTTGCGACCCACACCCGGCAGTTTGACGAGCTCCTTCATGTCGGCCGGCACCTCGCCACCATAATCGGCAACGATCATCTGCGCGGCCTCCACAGCGTGCTTGGCCTTACTCTTATAAAAGCCGAGTGACTTAATGGTGTCGGCCACATCGGCCACGCTCGCCCCCGCCATGGCCTCGGGCGTGGGCCACTGGGCAAACAGCTTCGGCGTCACCTTGTTGACCTGCGCGTCGGTCGTCTGCGCCGAGAGCAGCACCGCGATGAGCAGCCTAAAGGGATTCTCGTGGTCCAAAAAGCACTCGACCGGGCCATAGCGACGGTTGAGGCGCTCGCACACCTCAACGGCGCGCTCGCGTTTGGCGGCATTGGTCTCGCGTGGCATAACGACTCCTCGGCTCAGCGGCATAACAAACTTATGGGCACGATTCTCCCACGTATGGGGTCTTTACGCCTCCAAAAATGCGCCGGTCTGGCGGCCCCACAGGCTTGCGTACTCGCCGCCCGCCTCGACAAGCTGCGCATGCGTACCGTCCTCGACAATCTCGCCGTTCGCCAGTACCACGATGCGGTCGAGCGCCGCCACGGTGGACAGGCGATGCGCCACCACAATGGAGGTGCGGCCGCGCATCAGGTTCTCGAGCGCCTCCTGCACCAGCGCCTCGGACTCGCTGTCCAGGGCAGACGTCGCCTCGTCGAGCACCAGAATCGGCGCGTCGGTCAGGATAGCGCGGGCAATGGCCACGCGCTGGCGTTGGCCGCCCGAAAGCTTAACGCCGCGCTCGCCCACCATGGTGTCAAAGCCACGGGGCAGGCGGTCGATAAACTCCAGGGCATTGGCCAGACGCGCGGCCTCGCGGATCTGCTCGTCGGTGGCGTCGGGACGGCCGTAGGCGATATTCTCGCGAATGGAGCGATGGAACAGCAGCGCCTCCTGCGGTACGTAGGCAACCTGGCGGCGCAGGCTCTGCTGCGTGCAGCGCGAGACGTCCTGGCCGTCCACGAGCACGCGGCCGCCCTGTACGTCGTCCAGGCGCAGCAACAGCTTGGTGAGCGTCGTCTTGCCCGAGCCCGATTTGCCCACCAGGCTCACGCGCTGGCCCGCCGCCACATGAAGCGTCAGGTCGTCGAACACGCTCTCGCCCGCCGCGGCGTCACGGTATGCGAAGCTCAGGTGCTCAAAATCAATCGCGCCCTCGCCCACCTTGAGCTCGGGGGCGTTCTCGTCGTCCGCCACCAGGCGCGGTTCATCCAGCACACGCGTCATCTCGGCCGCATCGCCCAACGCGCGGTTGATGCGCTGCATCATGGAGCTCACGTAGTTCAGACGCATGGTGAGGTTGTACGTATAGGTAAAGATCATGACGAGCGCGCCGGCCGAGATGCCAAACCACGCGTTGCCGCCCGCGACGAACACACTCACCACGGCCATAGTGATGACGATAAGGCCCGAGGTCGTAAAGTTGCGCTGCATCATGGCGTGCATCGAGACCGTCTCGGCGTCGCGTGCAGCACGGTCGGCGGTATCGAACAGGTCGCGCTCAAAGTCCTCGCGCCCACAGGTCTTAACGGCTAGGATGTTCGTGACCGCGTCGGACAGCACGCCCGACAGCTTGTTCTGCGCGGCGGACGTCGCGGCCGAAAGCGGCATGATGCGCTTGTACATAAGCCAGACAAACGCGATGTAGACGACCATAATGCCCACCAGGATCACGGTAAATGTCGGCACCACCGGGGCGAGCGCCGCCACCGTGCAGACAACCGAGGTGATAGTGGGAATGAGCGAATACACTGTTACGTCCACCAGACCCGTGTAGCCGCTCATAAAACGGCTCGTTTGGCTCACAAGCGATCCGCCAAAGCGGCTGGTGTGAAATGTCATGGATTGATTGGAGAGCGTGTCGAAGCACAGGCGCGCCAAGTGGTAGTTACCCGCAATCTCGAGCTTGTAGACGGTGTAGTCCTGCAGCTTGGAGAGGATCTGGCCCGCTAGGTTAACGAGCACGAGCGCCAGAATGTAGGGGCCAAAGACCTCGAATACTTGATCGCCCGCCACGGAACCCGCTTGGACGCGGTCGACGATGAGGGCCATCACGTAGGTGTTGGCAAACGTGAGCAAAAAGATATAGCCCGCCGACGAGAATACCGAGAGAAAGACGATCAGCGGCTGTGTGCGCGTGACATCCCAAAAACGCCGGAGCGTGCGACGCACAGTGGAGCGTTTGAGCGGACTGGTGCTTCTCTGAGACATGGGCTTCCTTTCGCGTCTGATAGGGCGAAACGCCATTGTTGCACATTGAAGCGCACTTCAGGCAAGCACGATGCGAAAAGCGCCCGCGCCGTGCTTGCGCGAGCGCCCCGCCGTCAGATGCAGCTAGTCCTCGTCTTTTTGGTCTGCGAGCGGGCCTGCGGATGTGAGCCCCAAGATCTCGTCGGCCTCCCGCGCGTCTTCCAGCGCGTCGATATCCTTGAGCTTGCGCTCCATAACGTTGGTGCGCGTGGTGATGATGCCCTCGACTGTCTTTCCCGCGGTCTCGATCTGCTGCTGGGCGCGGCGCAGCGCCGCCTGATAGCGTGGCAGCTCGGCCTTGACGGCAGAGAGCACACGCAGCACGTCGTCGGTGCGTTTTTGCAGCTTAAACGTCTGGTAGCTCATCTGCAGACTGTTGAG
Organism: uncultured Collinsella sp.; assembly: GCA_958447445.1. Lineage (GTDB taxonomy): Bacteria > Actinomycetota > Coriobacteriia > Coriobacteriales > Coriobacteriaceae > Collinsella. The sequence goes on along the minus strand of CAUDAE010000030.1, from coordinate 2,683 downwards.
GATGGCCGCCATGGTGCTGGGGCCGGCAACGTTGACGTGATAGTCGCGGCCCAGGGTCTCGATAAGCCCGGGGCGACTGACGACCTCGGCGTACAGACCCTCAAAAGGCACGAACATAATGCCAAAGTTGGTGGTCGCGGGCACGCTCAGGTACTTTTCGCAGATGTCCTTTGCCTCGCGCTTTACCATCGCATCGAGCGTCTTGCGCGCGGTGGCCACAGCCTCGGCATCCCCCGACTCTTGCGCGTCGAGCAAGTGCTCGTACGCATCGCCCGGGAATTTGGAGTCAATCGGCAGCAGCACGGGATCGCCCTCGTCCACCGGCAGTTTGACGGCAAACTCAACGCGCTCCGAGGCGCCAGGCTTGGTGGCGACATTTTCCAGATACTGGTCGGGCGTAAGGATGTCCGCCAGGATTACACCCAGCTGCACCTCGCCCAAAATGCCGCGCGCTTTTACATTGCCCAGCACGCGCTTGAGGTCGCCTACGCCGGTAGCAATGGACTGCATGTCGCCCAGGCCCTTGTACACAGCCTCGAGCTGGTCGCTCACCTGTTTAAACGATGCAGACAGGCGATCGTTGAGCGTACGGGAAAGTTTCTCGTCCACCGTCGCGCGCATCTGATCGAGCTGCACGTTGTTGTCCTTGCGGATGGCGCCCAGCTGGGCATCGACCGTCTCGCGCACTTTGTCCAGGCGGCGCTCGATGCCCTCGCGGTTGGCACCGAGTTGTTGGGCCGTCTCGCGGCGCAGGTCGTCCATACGGTCGCCAGCCTGTGAGAACTCACGCGCGATAGTCAGGTAGCGCTGCTGCTCTACGGCCGCATCGGTCGTCTGCTGTTGCGCGATGGCATTTGCCGTGCGGCGGGTTTCTGCCAACGCGACGTTCAGGGTGCCGAGCGCGTTGTTGGCCTGCTCGAGCGCAGCCAGCATCTCTGCCCCGCTATCGCCGCGCTCCCGCAGCTCGGTGCGAAGGCCCTTGAGCTGCAGGGCACAAGCCACAGCAACCCCCACCGCCACCAAGGCGATCACAACAAGCACGATATCAATAGCAGACATAGTCTCCGCCCAACAAACCCAATCAATCATCAATCAAAACCGCGATCAATCTTACCCCGCCACACGCACCGGGCGCCCGGCCCCTTCTTGGGTGCCCCTCTCCTCCGCATATTCCATAATGCGGCGTGCCGTCTCCCTGCTCACCTTTGAGTCATCGCCGGCCAAGTATGCGTATACGTTTCCTTTATTCAGGTGCAGAGCACGGCAGAGACCATAGCGCGTTACACCCGATTCCTCCAATGCTTCCAGCGTTTTCTTTCTCATCAGGGCGTTCACCCTTCTGTCGGCCGCCGGCTTTTCCTTCGCCGCTCTATACGCGCGCCAAACGTTGGTATAACGGTTAGGGAGTTTGTCTTCGGCGCATAGAGATACCAGGCTACCCGTTTGGCCGTACAAGGACAAAACGCCTCGGTAACCCTCTTCCATCCACGAGCCCTCGGATAAACCCAGAACGTATTCTGCTTTGCCCTGCGCCAAAGCGAGCAAAAACAGAGGCTCCGCCACGCGCGGCGCAACCGTCATCGCCTGCTCAACCAGTTTTCTAAAACTCAGTGACTGCTGTCCGGATAGCTCTCGGCAATAGCCTTTTAAGAATCCCTCAAAGGTCAGATTCAACCGAGCACCTCCGTTCATTTGCTATTATTATTCATCTTTAATAATACTATTCAGTCGCATGACGGGACCCACAGGATGCAAGGATTCTACTCGTGGCGACAATCCCTACACCCTCGAAGTCCTGATGCGACAAACGCTAACTCTCCCAGCCGGCGCGGATGGTTGTTACGACATCGCCCAGGCGCTGGCCGAGAGCTGCCAAGTGCTCAAGCACCTCGCTGGGCGAGGCGCCGTTGAGAATGCACGTGAGGGCATATGAGGCCAAGAAGATTGCCGCGAGTCCCAACGGGATCAGCACGATCATCGCCAGCGTATGCAGGCGCTGGGCCCAGCGACGGCGACGCGCACGACGCTTGTCGAACGCAAGCTCCTGCGCATATGAATCTTGCTGTACGGAATAGGCTCCTGGGTCCACCTCACCCGCAAACGATACCGCGGGCGCGGCGTTTTGCGCAGGAGGCTGGACGGTTGCCCCTTGCATTTGCATCTCCATAAGCCGCTGCTGTTGGCGCAACATGCGCTCGGCTTGTTGCTGCGGGGTCTCAAGAAACAGATCCATGTTGGCCTCCTCAATCGGAGCATTCGACGCTTGCGCCCAGCATCCCGCACCATCGCGGCAGTAGCAACGAAATCCGCGGCAATAGCCGCAAGGATTCTTTTGTCAGAAAACTGTCGAAAGGCTCAACAACTCCCCTACCAGCACTTTCTTTGAGCTTTTTTATCGAATGATCTTTCGCCCTTCCGCCAACCCGCCAACTAACCAAAATCTAACCAAAAGCTTGACGAAAATTGTGGAGACCGGGACCCATACAAAAACGTGCCGCCCCAAAAGGGGCGGCACGCTAACTTCTTATCAGTTTTTCAGTAGCGAGCACGCGACGACCCGAAGCCGGAGCACAGGGTGGGGAAACACCTTTGCCTCGCGCGACCTGCGCAGCCGTGAGCGAGAGGGAAAGGTGTTTCCCCGCCCTGTGCTCCGCAGTCGGTGAAGGCAACTTTACATGCCAGC
>CAUDAE010000029.1 GCA_958447445.1 uncultured Collinsella sp. | reverse complement strand
GACTACAAGGACGTCTCCCTGTACTTCCGCCGCGACTGCCAGTTCCACACCGAGGGCGGCGACGTGCTGAACATCAACGAGAAGACCCTCGCCGTCGGCATCTCCCAGCGCACCCAGGCCGCCGCTATCGACGTCATGGCCCAGAACATCTTCTGGAACTCCGACTCCAAGGTCGAGCGCATCCTGGCCTTCGACATCCCGGTCTCGCGCGCCTTCATGCACCTCGACACGGTCTTCACCCAGATCGACGTCGATAAGTTCACGATCCACCCCGCCATCATGGGCACCCTGCGCGTCTACGAGCTGACCGCCGGCAAGAACCCGGGCGACGTGAACATCCGCCTGATCGAGGACACCCTCGAGCACGTCCTGGAGGACGCCACCGGCGTCGACCAGGTCAAGCTGATTCCCTGCGGCGGCGGCGACCCGATCGCGGCCTCCCGCGAGCAGTGGAACGACGGCTCCAACACCCTGTGCGTCGAGCCCGGCAAGATCTGCGTCTACGCCCGCAACACCGTCACCAACGACGTGCTGTACAAGGAGGGCCTGGACCTTCTCGTCGTGCCCTCCGCCGAGCTCTCCCGCGGCCGCGGCGGCCCGCGCTGCATGAGCATGCCCTTCTGGCGCGAGGACCTCTAAGTCTTTCCGTTTCCGGTGCGGTCCCCCTACAACCGCACCGGCTTCGCCCGTTAAACGGGCAACACTAATACTTACGTAATTCATTTCTTCGAAAGGAATCAAACCATGGGTGTTAACCTCTCCGGCCGTAGCTTCCTCAAGCTTCTCGACCTCACCACCGAGGAGATCGAGTACCTGCTCAAGCTCTCCAAGAACTTCAAGGACATGAAGCGCGCTGGCGTTCCGCACCGCTATCTCGAGGGCAAGAACATCGTTCTGCTCTTCCAGAAGACCTCCACTCGTACCCGCTGCGCCTTCGAGGTCGGCGGCATGGATCTGGGCATGGGCGTCACCTACCTCGATCCCGGTTCGTCGCAGATGGGCAAGAAGGAGTCCATCGAGGACACCGCCCGCGTTCTCGGCCGCATGTATGACGGCATCGAGTTCCGTGGCTTTGCACAGGACGACGTCGAGGAGCTCGCTGCCAAGTCCGGCGTGCCCGTGTGGAACGGCCTGACCACCGAGTGGCACCCCACCCAGATGCTCGCCGACATCCTGACCGTCCAGGAGAACTTCAACTACGACATCAAGGGCAAGACCCTCGTCTTCATGGGCGACTGCAAGAACAATGTCGCTCGCTCCCTCATGGTTGTCTGCTCCAAGCTCGGCATGAACTTCGTGGCCTGCGGCCCCGAGGAGTGCATGCCCGCTGACGACGTCATCGAGGCCTGCAAGCCCATCGCCGAGGCTAACGGCTGCACCATCAAGCTGACCACTGACGTCAAGGACGGCGTCACCGGTGCCGACGTTATCTACACCGACGTGTGGGTCTCCATGGGCGAGCCCGACGAGGTCTGGGCCGAGCGCATCGCTCAGCTCACCCCGTATCGTGTCACCTCCGAGGTCATGGCTATGGCCAACCCGGGTGCCATCTTCCTGCACTGCCTGCCCAGCTTCCACGACACCAACACCACCATTGGCGCCGAGAAGTGCGAGCAGTTCGGCATCACCGAGCAGGAGGTCACCGACGAGGTCTTCGAGAGCCCCGCTTCCAAGGTCTTCGACGAGGCCGAGAACCGCATGCACACCATTAAGGCTGTCATGTACGCCACGCTCAAGTAAGAGCATCTAGCATCTCGCTCGGGGTGTATTGCTGCACACCCCGAGCGGTTTTATCTGGTAATAATCTCGCATCAAGCGGCAGGCACGGCACGGAAGAGCCGCTTCGGGCGAGATCAGTAAATGATTTATGAAGGGGGGATGAGAACTATGACTGAGACCGCTAAGAAAAAGCGCGGTATGCCTTCATCGTTCACCATTCTTCTTGCTCTGCTGGCAATTGTCGCAGTGATTACCGTTATCGTCTCCGGCTCGTCCGGCGGCGCGGTTACTGCCGCCCGTCTGAGCGATTTCTGCACCGCCCCGATTAAGGGCTTCGCTGACGCTCTGCCCGTCTGCCTCTTCGTTATGATCCTGGGCGGCTTCCTCGGCATGATGACCGAGACCGGCGCCCTGGACAACGGCATCGCCGTTCTGGTGCAGAAGCTTAAGGGCAACGAGATTATGCTCATTCCCGTGCTGATGCTCATCTTCTCCCTCGGTGGTACCACCTATGGTATGTGCGAGGAGACCGTTCCCTTCTACGCCCTGCTCGCCGCTACCATGATGGCTGCTGGCTTCGACCCCATGGTCGGTGCCGCTACCGTCCTGCTCGGCGCTGGCTGCGGCTGCCTGGGCTCCACGGTTAACCCGTTCGCCGTCGGCGCTGCCGTCGACGCTCTGACCGGCGTTGGCATTGAGGTCAACCAGTCCATCATCATCGGCCTCGGTGCCGTCCTGTGGATTGTCACTACCGCTATGTCCATCTTCTTCGTGATGAGCTACGCCAAGAAGGTCAAGGCTGACAAGGGTTCCACCATCCTGTCGATGCAGGAGCTCAAGGACGCCGAAGAGGCTCACGGCAAGGCTGCTTCCGAGGTCCACAAGGAGGTCAAGCTCACCGGTCGTCAGAAGGGTGTTCTGATCGCCTTCGCCTTCACCTTCGTCGTCATGATCGTCGGCTTCATTCCGCTGGCCGACCTCAACGAGGGCGTCGCCAACTTCTTCGACGCTGGCGCTGTCTACGACGCCGACGGTAACGCCGTCGTCCAGGGCTGGTCTGCCCTGATCACCGGCCTGCCCATTGGCCAGTGGTACTTCGACGAGGCTTCCGCCTGGTTCTTCCTCATGGCCGTCCTGATCGGTATCATCGGTGGCCTGTCCGAGAAGCAGATCGTCAACACCTTCATCACCGGCGCTGCCGACATGATGTCCGTTGTTCTCGTCATCGCCCTCGCCCGTGGTATCTCCGTCCTCATGGCTAACACCGGCCTCGATGTCTTCGTCCTCGACGCTGCCGCCAATGCCCTGGCTGGCCTGTCCGGCGTGATCTTCGCTCCCATGAGCTTCCTGGTCTACTTCGGCCTGTCCTTCCTGATCCCCTCGACCTCCGGTATGGCCACCGTCTCCATGCCCATCATGGGACCGCTGGCTGTTAAGCTCGGCTTCTCGCCTGAGGTCATGGTCATGATCTTCTCCGCCGCCATCGGTGTCGTGAACCTGTTCACCCCGACCTCCGGCGCCATCATGGGCGGTCTCGCCCTGGCCAAGATCGAGTGGACGACCTGGCTCAAGTTTGCCCTTAAGCTCATCGTCGCTCTCTCCGTCGTCTGCGCCGTCATCCTGACCGTCGCCTGCGTGCTGATCTAAGTACCCAACGGGTACCCCACGGAAACCTTGACGATCCTGTAAAGGATCACCTGGTCATCGTCTGTCCGGTGGGGTCAACCCACCGGTAGACTCCTACCTTTAGCCCCCTCCCGTTCCGTGCGCGGGAGGGGGCGCTCTTGTGTTCCGGCGTTTTACCAAACGCCGGAACCACTCGACGCTGCGCCTATGGGTTCCGCCGTTCTAACGAACGGCGGATCGGTTGACGCTGCACGGGCACCAGGGCGACAACTTGTCATTCAAAGAGGCCGGCATGACCAAAAGGTCTATGCCGGCCTCTTTTCATGCCAATTTGTTCGCCCTGGTGTCCGTTCGCTGACTTATGCTCCACCTGCGATGTTGCCGATGTTGGTGCGGAGCGTTTTGGTTTCTGCGCCAACTTGGCGTGGTGGGGCGGTGCGTTTGGGGTAGATCGTTTGGGGCGGTGGGCGTGTTTGGTTGGTGCCTGTTGATGGTCTGGGTATCGGGGAGGGCGGGCTCCGTTATAATCGCCTAGAACATTAATTGGAAACGGGACGGGAGCCATACATGCGCCAGGGTTTCGACAACGCGAAGTATATCGAGCTGCAGGCTGCTCACATTAAGGAGCGCATCTCGCAGTTTGGTGGCAAGCTCTATTTGGAGTTTGGCGGTAAGCTGTTCGATGACTATCATGCGAGCCGAGTGCTGCCGGGTTTTGAACCGGACAGCAAGTTCCGCATGCTCAAGAGCATCGCCGACGATGTCGAGGTTATCATCGCGATCAACGCGAACCACATCGAGAAAAACAAGGCTCGTGGTGACCTCGGTATTACCTATGACGAGGATGTGCTGCGCCTGGTCGACCTGTTCCGCGGCAACGGCTTTGCCGTCGCGGCTGTGGTCATCACCCAGTATGCCGGCCAGCCCGCTGCCGATGTGTTCCGCAACCGCCTGAACGCGCTCGGTATTCCCGCCAAGCTGCACTATCCCATCGAGGGGTATCCGCACGATGTCGATCTGATCGTGTTTGACGATGGCTACGGCAAGAACGAGTTTGTCGAGACCACCCGACCGCTCGTCGTTGTCACTGCCCCCGGTCCGGGCTCGGGCAAGCTTGCCACCTGCCTGTCTCAGCTCTATCACGAGCACAAGCATGGCACGGCCGCCGGCTATGCCAAGTTCGAGACCTTCCCTGTCTGGAATCTTCCTCTGACGCATCCGGTCAATATTGCCTACGAGGCCGCCACGGCTGACCTCGACGACGCCAATATCATCGATTCGTTCCACCTTGAGGCCTACAACAAGACCACGGTCAACTACAACCGCGACGTCGAGGCCTTCCCGGTAGTCCGTGCCCTGATGGAAAAGATCCTGGGCAAGAGCCCCTACCAGAGCCCTACGGACATGGGCGTCAATATGGTCGGCTTTGCCATCACCGATGACGATGCCTGCCGCGACGCTTCCAAGATGGAGATCGTCCGCCGCTACTTTACCGCGGTCGAAAATGTGCGCCGTACCGGCGTGGGCGATGAGCAAGTCGACCGTCTCAAGATTATTATGAAGAAAGCCGGCATCGATAAGAACTACTCACCGGCACGCTCGGCGGCCCTCACCAGGGAGCAGCTGACGGGTGGTCCCGTGGGTGCCATGGTCATGCCCGATGGCTCCGTGGTGACCGGTAAGACCTCCACGCGCCTGGGCGCCGCAAGTTCGCTCATTATGAACGCCCTCAAGCATGTCTCGGGCGTCGACCTTGAGCTCGAGGTCATTAGCGATGAGGCGATCGAGCCCATCAGCAAGCTCAAGACGCATTTCCTGGGCAGCAAAAACCCGCGCCTCCACACCGACGAGACGCTTATGGCGCTGTCGATCACCTCGGCCACGAGTGAGACGGCCGCCCGCGTCCTTTCGGGCCTGGAGCAGCTGCGCGGTTGCGATGCCTTCTTTAGCGTGATTATCTCGCCGACGGACGAGACGGTACTGCGCAAACTGGGTATCAACGTGTGCTGCGAGCCCAAGTTTGAGCGCCGCGGTTTCTTCCATCGCTAAGTTTGAAGTACCGCGGTAATTGCATTGCATTTTGGCCGTATCGGGTTAGCGCCCGGTACGGCTTTTTGATCAATAAAGCGCCTATTTCGGCAAAAATAGCTGTTTACCTGCCTAGAAACAATTTGAGCGGTATACAATAACCGTAACTGTTTCATCCTTAGCGGGATGCCGCATGATGGATATTACCTGCCATCGTGAGGTGTGTCGGTCGCGCACGGCGCGTTAGATGCTCGTGCTCGGTTTGAGGAGGCTGCTATGGCGGGCAAGGGTCGTGCGAGTGTCAACGATATGAAGCGTGTCGAGGTGCTGGTGTTGATGGAGATCGACCAGCAAACCGAAGACAATGGCGGGCCGTATGGTTTCTCGCGCAAAACGCTTGCCGAGCGCGTGGGGGTTTCGCCGTATCGTGCCCGCGCCGCAATCGATCGCTTGGATTCCGAAGGCATGATTGATGTCGTCTCGCGTTATAGCGACGACGGCGGTCAGCTTGCAAATGGCATTTGCCTCACCGAACGTGGTGAGTGGTATCTTGAGGGCGTCCGTACCGGCATGCTCGTTCAAGAAATGCTTGAGGACGAGGTTGCTGATCGATAGCAGCATGTAACCCTTGCCATAGCGACGCCGCCTGGGAAACCGGGCGGCGTTTTGTTTCAAGATTGAGAAATGCAATCGCACGCGAGAAAAATTGCGAACGGTCCGCGGCGCGAGTATTACAATGAAGACCCGTAAGATGTGGATAAACAACTTCTACGGGAAGCGCAGGTAACTCAATATGACCAAGCATGTGTTCGTAACCGGTGGCGTGGTTTCGTCCCTGGGCAAGGGTATCACCGCGGCCTCGCTGGGCCGTCTGCTCAAGTCGCGTGGCTACAAAGTAACGATGCAGAAGGCCGATCCGTATCTGAACGTCGACCCCGGTACCATGAGCCCCTTCCAGCATGGTGAGGTCTTCGTTACCGAGGATGGTTACGAGTCCGACCTGGACCTGGGTCATTACGAGCGCTTTATTGATGAGAACCTGACCCGCGATTCCAACTTTACGACCGGCGCCATCTATAAGAGCTTGATCGCCCGCGAGCGTCGCGGCGACTTTTTGGGCGGTACCGTGCAGGTGATTCCTCACGTCACCAATGCCATTAAGGACAAGTTCCGCCGCATCGAGGAGCAGACCGGCTCCGATGTAGTCATCACCGAGCTGGGCGGCACGATCGGCGACATCGAGTCCCAACCGTTTGTCGAGGCCATCCGTCAGTACCGCAAGGAGGCCGGCCCCGAGAACGTCTGCTACATCCACGTGTCGCTCGTTCCCTATATCGCCGCCGCCCACGAGGTCAAGACCAAGCCCACGCAGCATTCCGTCAAGGAGCTCCGCAGCTTTGGCATCCAGCCCGATATTATCGTGCTGCGCTCCGACCACCATATCGATGACGCTATCCGCGGAAAGATCGCAAGCTTCTGCGACGTCGACACCGATTGCGTCTTTACCAACGAGGACTGCGCGAGCATTTACGATGTTCCGCAGCTGCTTGCCGAGCAGGACTTTGACCTGCGCATTTGCGAGCGCCTGGGTCTGGACCCGCGTGAGCGCGACATGAGCGAGTGGAACGAGTTCCTGCGCAAACAGAATCATGCCAACCATCACGCCGACAAGGTGAAGATCGCCGTCGTGGGCAAGTACACGCAGCTGCCCGATGCGTACCTGTCGGTTATCGAGGCCCTGCACCATGCGGGCGTCTTCTACGATCGCCATGTGGACGTCCAGCTGGTCGACGGCGAGAGCCTCGACGAGCAGAATGTCTCCGAGGTTCTGGGCGACGCCTCGGGCATCCTGGTCCCCGGCGGCTTTGGCAAGCGCGCCCTGGAGGGCAAGATCCTCGCGGCCGAGTTTGCCCGTGAGCACAAGATTCCGTATCTGGGCATTTGCCTGGGTATGCAGGTGGCCGTGTGCGAGTTCGCCCGCAACGTCGTCGGCCTTGCCGGCGCCAGCTCCTCCGAGTTCGATCCGGACGGCCCGTTTAGCGTCATCGATCTGATGAGCTCGCAGGAGGACGTGACCGAGAAGGGCGGCACCATGCGTCTGGGCGCCTATCCGTGCAAGCTCGCCGCCGATACCCTTGCTCGCGAGGCATATGGCGAGGAGCTCGTCTACGAGCGTCACCGTCATCGCTTTGAGTTCAACAACGCCTTCCGTGACCAGCTCGAGGACGCCGGCTTGGTTATCTCGGGTCTGTCGCCCGACGAGCGCCTGGTCGAGATGGTCGAGCTGCCGCGCGACGTGCATCCGTGGTATGTGGCAACCCAGGCTCATCCCGAGTTCAAGAGCCGCCCGACCAACCCGCAGCCGCTGTTCCGCGAGTTCGTGCGCGCTTCGATCGGCCAGCACGAGGGTGTCGACCGTCTGCAGGTGACGCCCATGAACCTCGCTACGGACTAAGGGTGCCGGCGAATAAGGAACATACCGAAGCTACTCCCTCGTCGCTCGCCGTGGCGGCGGGGGAGTATCTCGATTACCTCGCGGTCGAGCGGGGTTTGGCGCGCAACACGATTGCGGCCTATCGTCGTGACCTGACGACGTACTGCGCCTATCTGGAGCGGGCGGGTATTGTGTCTTTTGAAGAGGTGACCCGTCAGGTCGTGGAGGGCTTTGTCGCCGACCGTCGCGATGGGGGCTATTCGGATGCCTCGGTGGAGCGTGCGCTTGCGGCCGTGAAGGGCCTACATGCCTTTTTGGTGCGCGATGGGGCTGTGGCCCAAAATCCAACGGCGGCGTTGCGCCTGCCTAAAAAGGCTGAGCGTTTGCCGGAGTATCTATCGGTGGAGGATGTCTCGGCGCTGCTCAATCAAGACTTCCCCGAGGGCGAGATGGGCTTGCGCGACCATGCCATCTTGGAAGTGCTCTACGGATGCGGTTTGCGTGTGAGCGAGTTGGTGGGGCTCGATGTGGGCGATATCCATATCGACGATGGCTTTGTGCTCGTTCGTGGTAAGGGCTCGAAGGAACGCCTGTCCCCGCTGGTGGGAAGCGCGGCGCGAACTCTGACGCTTTATGTAACTGAGGGGCGTTCTCGCTTGGCGGCCCATGCCCGCGGAACCGAGACCTCGGCGGTCTTTTTAAATAAGAACGGCCGCCGTCTGTCGCGCCAGGGCATCCATGCCATCTGTGAGCGCTACGGGCGCCAGGTGGGACTGGTGGGGCTCCATCCCCATACGCTGCGTCACTCCTTTGCCACCCATATGCTTGCGGGCGGCGCAGACCTCCGTGTGCTACAGGAGATCTTGGGGCATGCCGATATATCGACCACGCAGGTCTACACGCATGTCGATCGTACGCAACTGGCCGAGGTCTATTTGGCGGCGCACCCGCTGGCACATCGTTAACACATCGCTGACCTGCATATTTATAGGTATTTGGGGACGGGCTCCAGATTGCCGCGGCGTGCTTTTGCGCGCGCATGGGCAATCTGGGGCCCGTCCCATTTTTCGCCACTTGGCGTCGCGGTGGTGGGCCGCACGTGCCTTGTGTGGGGGAGTTTGGGGGCGATGTGAACGGCATGTAAAGGGACGTAAAAATCGCCTCAAGGTCAACTTGAAGGTTGAGGTTCGCGGGTGTGGTTCTACAGGTGGCATCACGCCTTTGCTGAAAACACAACATATTGTGTTTTCGAACATATGCTTGGGGGTGTTTTGCAATATATGGTGAGTGGAGTGGTGGGGCGGGGTGGGGGAAGGGGTGGGGAAAGGTGTTGAAAAATGGGGCGGTTCCCCATATTATTGATGACGTCGACAGGCGGGGTGGTTCCCCGCGTACGTGCCATCTGAGTAACCGAGGGGAGGGCGCACATGGGAATGACTGGTGCATACGAGCGCAATCTCGATGCAAAAGGTCGTCTGTCCCTGCCTGCACCCCTTCGCGAGGAGCTTGGAGAGCACGTTCGCGTGTTCAAAGCCCTGGATGTCGATGCTCTGTACGTGTTCTCTGCCGAGGCCTTCGATAAGTGGGTCGAAGGACTCTTCGCGGGTCGTGAGGGCCACGAGGGTTTTAACCCGCGTGACATTAATGACCAGAAGCTCATGAGGGCGATCAACAAGCGCACCACGTCGATGGACGTGGACAGCGCCGGTCGTATCGGTCTTTCCGAGTCTCTCCGCAAGCAGGCGAACCTCGACCGCGAGGTCACGGTTGTGGGCAACTACGACCACCTTGAGGTTTGGGATCGCGCCGCGGCCGATGAGGACGATGACGATGAGGCCCTGCTGGACCTCTTCTTCTCGTAAGGGCAAGGCACGGGTAACGGATGGAGCGTGGGATCTTGACACAAGAATATCGGCATGAACCTGTCATGCTCGGCGAAGTGCTTGAGTCGCTGCGGCTAAAGAGCGGCTCCGTTGTCTGCGATTGCACCCTTGGCGGTGCCGGCCATTCGGTAAAGATGGCCGCGCAGGTGGGGGAGACGGGCCTTTTGCTCGGCGTCGATCAGGACGACATGGCCCTCGAGGCCGCTGGCGCCCGTCTGGACCGCGAGGTTCCCGGCGTTCCGCACCAGCTGCTGAAGGGCAACTTCGGCGACTTGGACGAGCTTCTTTGCTCGGCCGAGGTGCCCGGGGTCGATGGCTTCCTGTTCGATTTGGGCGTTTCGTCACCGCAACTCGATATCCCTGGCAGGGGCTTTTCGTATAACGAGGACGCCCCATTGGACATGCGGATGGATCCGGGTAATAACACCTTAAACGCAGCTGAGGTCATCAACACCTATAACGAACACGACCTCGCCCGGATTCTACGCGTCTACGGCGAAGAGAAGTTCGCCTCGCAGATCGCGCGCGAGATCGTGCGCCGCCGCGAGCAAGAACCGATCGAAACCACCGGCCAATTTGTCGAGATCATCAAGGCGGGTATCCCGGCTGCCGCTCGTCGGCATGGCGGACACCCGGCCAAGAAAAGTTTCCAGGCCATTCGCATCGAGGTCAATCACGAGCTCGATGTGCTCGAACAAGGGCTTGATGCCGCCACCAGGTGGCTCAACCCGGGCGGACGTATCTGCGTCATCTCGTATCACTCGCTCGAGGACCGTATCGTAAAGAACCACTTTAAGGAGATGAGCCAGGGGTGCACGTGTCCGCCGGAGATTCCGGTGTGCGTGTGCGGCAACGTGCCGATACTCAAGGTCATCACCCGCAAACCCTTGGTTGCCCAGCCTGATGAGGTTGAGCGCAACCCTCGGGCGAGATCAGCCAAAATCCGCGTGGCGCAGCGTCTGTAGGCGCGACCGCGCGATATTGGACCTCCCGCTCGCACCATAAACGAAGCTTAAACACACTACCAACGTACTCGGGATGGGAGGCGGCATATCATGGGCTACAACACTTCAAGCGCAGCACTCGCCTATGATATGAACGCCATGCCCGCCTATCGTGAGACGCCGCAGGCCCCCGTTGCTCCCCGTGAGCAGCGCGCGCCGCGCTTTGATGTCTACACGGGCGCGGGCCGTCAGGCAAACCAGGCGGTAAGCCCGGTTTTCATGAGCGTTCTTAAAACGTTTTGCATCATTGCGGCTATCTTCATGACGATCGGCGTCGCCCGCGTGGCGCTCGCCGGCGTTACGGCCCAGGTGCTCAACAGCAACGCCGAGCTTACCAGCACGCTCGAAAAGGCGACCGATGAGAGCTCCGACCTGGAGGTCATGCATTCGGTCTATGGCGCCGACACGCGCATTCGCGACCTTGCGGGCGCTTATGGCATGGTGGAGCCCAGCGAGAGCGTTACACTTGACTTTTCGCAGGATGCAGCCGCGGGCGCCAACGCGACCGCGACCGCTCAGTAGCAAGACGGTAGCTGAGTATGACAAATGACTATCGCCGCGGTTCCGATGGGGGCCGCGGTTCTGGACGTCCCTCGTCGCGGGGACGTTCTGGTTATCAAGGAACGGGTCGGCAATCTTACAACGTCGGGCAGTCCCGTGGCAACGACCCGGCGTCGCGACTTCGCGGCTCGGGCGGCCCTCAAGTGCATAACACCAGGTCGCGCAAGAGTTCGTCGACCGAATGGCTCACAGGCGCACCTCTGCCTCGCCGCAAAGCTGTCATGGGCTTCATCGGGCTTGGCTTGGGCTTGGGCGTCTTTCGCCTTGCCGACTATCAAATTGTCGAAGCCGATAAACTGCGCGAGCGTGCCGATGCGCGCCGCCTGCTTGCGCAGACCCTCTATGCCAAACGCGGCACCATCTACGACCGCAACGGCAACGTGTTGGCGTCGTCGGTCGAATGTCGCAACATCGCCGTGAACCCGCAGCTTGTCGAGGATGTTGACAAGACGGTGTCGGCGCTGGTCAAGGCAACTGGAATCGATAAAAAGACCTGCCGCAAGCTCGTCGAGTCCGATGGAACCTGGGTGTATATCAAGCGCCAGGTGGACGAAGACGATGTTGCGGCGCTGGAGAAGAAGAACCTGCCCGGCGTGCTTTTTGAGCAGGCCATGAAGCGTGTATATCCATACGGCAATCTGGCATCGCAGGTGCTGGGTGTAGTGAATGTAGACAACGACGGCTTGACGGGTCTCGAAAAGCAATACAACAAGCTTCTGACCGGCACGAACGGTTCTCTCGTACGCGAGCGCGCGAGGGACGGCGGCTATATCGCGGGCGGTGCCTATAAAAAGGTGGCTGCGGTCGACGGCGTTGATATCGTGACGACGCTCGACGTCAATATCCAGCGTGCGGCCGAGGATGCCCTGGCAGAGGCAGTTGAGAAGACTAAGGCCAAGAACGGCTCGGCGCTGGTCACCGATCCTACGACAGGCGAGATCTTGGCAGCCTGCTCGTATCCGACTTACGACCAGACCGATCTGGAAAACGCCAAGACCGAGGATATGAACTTGCGCCTTGTCACCGACGCCTACGAGCCCGGCTCGGTTTTTAAGACGCTCGTGGCGGGCGCCGGCTTCGACTTGGGCGTCGTGCGATCGAGTACGTCGTTTGAGGTGCCGGCGAGCATCAAGGTGGGCGACGATACCGTCACCGATGCCGACAAGCGCGACTATGCCATGACCATGGATGTGCGCGAGATGATGCGCCGTTCGTCCAACGTGGGCTTTGTCCTAGTGGGGCGCAAGATCGGTGCCGACGACTTTGCCGCCTATGTGGACAAGTGGGGCATCGGTCACAGCTCGGGTGTCGATTTTCCGGGCGAGAGCCTGGGTATCGTCAAGGAGCGTGACCAGTATGACGGCGCCACGCTGGGCTCGATGAGCTTTGGACAGGCACTGTCCGTCTCGCCAATTGAGATCGCACGTGCCGTGGGCGGCATCGCCAACGGCGGCGTGATGATGACACCGCACTTCTATAAGTCCAGCAAAGGCGACGAGAAGGACTGGGGCGAAGGCGAGCGCGCGATTTCGGAGGATGCCGCATCCCAGGTGACATCGTGCATGCAGACGGTCGTGTCCGAGGGAACGGGCGTTGGCGGCGCGGTTGACGGCTATGACGTGGCGGGTAAGACCGGTACGGCCGAACGTGCCGACGAGAACGGCGGCTACCTCAAGGAGAACTACATGTCGTCCTTTATGGGCTTTGCACCGGCACAATCGCCCAAGGTGCTGTGCTATATCACGCTCGACGGAACGCCGAGCGGCTCAGATGCCGCTGCGGTGCCGTTCCAGTCCATTATGGCCAACGCGCTCGACGTGCTGGGTATCCCGCACACGAAGTAGGGGGGTTACAATCTTTGGGGCGTTGTTTGTTGTCCCATATGAGGGTGTTCACATGCCCTGCACCACGCATGTACGGCGCTGGGATACAATACGCCGATAGCATTATTAGGTTTACAGGGGAGCTGCAATGATAGAGATCGCCGTCAACAACCTCGCGGCCGCAACAGGGGCCCGAACCGTGACGGGAGAAGCCGATCGGGTATGCCGCGGGTGCGTTATCGACTCGCGCCAGGTCGAGGAAGGGACGATTTTCGTCGCCTTTCCCGGTGAAAACGTCGACGGCAATGATTTTGCTTCCCGTGCCGTCCAGTCGGGTGCCGGCGCCGTCGTGATGACGCGTGAGCCCGAGGCCGAGCTGGTCTCGCTGGCGCAGGACAAGGGGTGCGCCATCCTGCTGACCGATGATCCCGAGGAGTTTCTGCTGCGTTTGGCGCACGCGTATCGCCTGGAGCTTGGCTGCCTGGTCGTTGGTATTACCGGTTCCATCGGCAAGACGACGACCAAGGACGTGCTCGCCGCCGTGCTCGCCAAGCGCTATCGTGTCTGGGCCACCAAGGGCAATTTCAATAACCTGATCGGCATGCCGCTCACGGTGCTTTCCGCTCCGGCCGATACCGAGGTCCTGGTGCTCGAGATGGGCATGAACCATTTCCACGAGATTGAGCGCCTGTCCCAGTCCGCCAATCCCAACCTTGCCATCGTGAGCAAGATTGGTACCTCTCATATCGGCATTTTGGGTAGCCGCGAGAACATCGCCCGCGCTAAGGCCGAGATTGTCCAGGGTATGTGCGCCGCCGGCGACTATTTGCCGCTGCTGGTTTTGGGCGGCGAGGACGACTATACACCGTTCATTCGCGATACGTTCGCCCAGCCTGCTGGTATCGACGTGATGCTGGCCGGCGTCTCGGACGATGATGAGGTCCGTGCCCGCGACATTCGTGTTGATGACGAGGGCCGTCCGGTCTTTACGCTCGATTTTGGCCAGGGTGAGACGACCGATACCATGCTTGCCATCCCCGGCGTGCAGTCCGTCCCAAATGCCGTTAAGGCCGCCGCAGTTGCCTATCGCCTGGGCGTGACGCCCGAGCAGATCGATGCTGCCTTTAGGGGCCTCACGATCACCGGTCACCGCCAGGAGATCAAGCGCGCCAAGAGCGGTGCCCGCGTCATCGACGATTCCTATAACGCCAGTGCCGAATCCATGGCAGCCGGTCTCGACCTGCTGTGCTCGCTTTCGTGCACGGGGTCTCGCATGGCGATCCTGGGCGAGATGGGCGAGATGGGCGATGAGGCTCCTCGTATGCATGAGCTCGTGGGCGCCTATGCCGCCGCCAAGAAGCTCGACATGCTGGCGTGCGTGGGTGGTGAGCTGGCCCAGCTTATGGCCGATGCCGCGCGCATGATGGGTATGGATGAGGACCGCATCCAGGTGTTTTCCGATTATCAACAGGTGCTTGACCGCATGGGCGGCGCACTTGAAAAACATGATGTTGTACTGGTCAAGGGTTCCCGTTTTGTTGAGCTCGACCGCTTTGTGGAAGGTGTGTGCTAGCCCATGTTCGGCAATCCCTCGTATCCCACGTATCAGGCTTTTTTGGGGCTTGGCATCGCCGCTGCCATTGCGCTGCTGCTCATGCCGTGGTGGATCAAGCTACTCAAGGTCGAGGGTATCGGCCAGCAGGTTCGTGCCGACGGCCCCAAGCGTCATTTGGTTAAGCAGGGAACGCCCACCATGGGTGGCGTTGTCATCCTCGTCGCGATCTCGCTGACCTGTCTGCTGATGGGCAAGCTCACCACCGAGCTCGTGCTCGTGCTGCTCGCCACGCTGGCGACCGGCGTGCTGGGCCTGATCGACGACCTGACCTCCGTTACGCATGGGCGCTCGCTCGGTCTGACGCCCCATGCCAAGATGATCGGCCTAACCATTATCTGTGTCACCTTTACGGTGCTCGCCGTCAACTGGTGCGGCGTCGCCCCCGAGATTCGTTTTCCCGGCGACCTGACGATTGACCTCGGTGTTCTTTCGACCACCATCTGCGGCCTTTCGTTCCCGTGGCTCTACATTGTCTTTTGCTGGCTGATGATCGCCGGTCTTTCTAATGCCGTGAACCTGACCGATGGCCTTGATGGTCTTGCTGGCGGCACCTCTATGATTGCCATGCTCGCCATGGCTGCCATGGCGTTTTTGCACGGAGACGTGAACCTGTCCATCTTCTGCACCGCGTGTGCCGGTGCCTGCTTGGGCTTTCTGTGGTTCAACTGCTATCCGGCGAGCATCTTTATGGGCGATACCGGCTCGCTTGCCCTGGGCGCCGCGTTTGCCTGCACGTCCATCATGACCAACACCGAGGTCGTCTCCCTCATCATCGGCGGCCTGTTTATCGTTGAGACCCTGTCGGTCATGATTCAGGTTGTCTACTTCCACTTTACGCACAAGCGCGTCTTCCTTATGGCGCCCATCCATCATCATTTCGAAAAGAAGGGCTGGGCCGAGACCAAGGTCGTCATCCGTTTTTGGATTATCGCTGCGGCCTTTGGTGCCGTTGGCCTTGCCCTGTTCTTCCAGTTGGGATAGTGGTCTTTCATGCCTCTTGCTGATGTCTTTAGCCTGCTCGTTTTGGGTCAGGGCAAATCCGGTCTCGATGTCGCCCGCTGGGCGCTGGCACATCCCGAGCGCGTAAGCGCCGTTACCGTGTATGGCGGCGGCACCTCTGAGCCCAATGACGCCACGCGTGCGCTCGAGGCTGCTGGTGCGTCGTTTGTCTATGGGACCGAACAGGTCGAGGGCGCCTATGACGTATGCGTGACGTGCCCGGGCATCTCGGAGTTCTCGGGCTTCTTTAAGGCCGGGCGCGAGCATGCCGCCCAGATTATGGGTGAGCCCGAGTTTGCCTATCGCCTGTCGCCCGATAACTGGATTGCCATCACGGGCACCAACGGCAAGACGACCACCACGTCGCTGACTGATTATCTGCTTAAGGCTGCCGGCGAGGCCAGCGTTGCTGTCGGCAACATCGGCGAGCCGCCGGTCAACGAGATTGACGGCCGAGCCCACAACGAGTGGTTTGTGGCTGAACTCTCGAGCTATCAGATTGCTACGACCACCGAGCTCCACCC
>CAUDAE010000028.1 GCA_958447445.1 uncultured Collinsella sp. | reverse complement strand
CGTGCGCGGCTGGGAGCGCGAGAATGTGGGTTCCGAGTACCTCGAGCGCCACGCAACCGCCTAAGGAGCAAGTATGCGGGTTTTGATCACGGGCGCTTCGGGCGGTATCGGAGCCGCGTGCGTGCAGCGCTTTTTGGACGAGGGCCACGAGGTCGTTGGCTTTGATCTTTTGCCGACGACGATCGAAGACGAGCACTACCGCCATCTGATCGTTGATGTCCGCGAGCCGGACTCGTTTCCAGACGATCTTGAACCCCAGGTAATCGTGAACGTTGCCGGTACGCAGGATTCGGCCGACGACATCGCCGCCAACCTGTGTGGCACCATCAATGTGACCGAGCGCTATGCCTTTGTGGGGGAGGGGCTTGCCGCCAAGCCGGCGCCGGCTATCAAATCCGTGGTCAATGTGGGGTCGGCGAGTGGGCATACGGGATCGGAGTTTCCCGCCTATGCCGCCAGCAAGGGCGGCGTTATCGCCTACACCAAGAACCTTGCAAACCGTCTAGCGCCGCAGGCCATCGCCAACAGTGTGGACCCGGGCGGCGTTATCACGCCGCTCAACCGTTGCGTGATGGAAGACGAGCACCTGTGGAACCAGATTATGGAGCTCACGCCGCTTAAGCGCTGGGCCACTGCCCAAGAGATCGTCGAGTGGATCTACTTTGTGGGCGTGACCAACCGGTTTATGACCGGGCAGAGCCTGCTGATCGATGGCGGCGAGGCCGGCCGCACACAATTTATTTGGCCCGAGTAGGAAACGCGCCCGATGGAAAGCCGTCGGGCGCATTTTTGATGTATCGATTTTTAGTCGAGGCAAGTCCAGTTGACGGGGGCCGAGCCGTGCTGTTCGAGTAGCCGATTGGCTGCCGAGAAGGGGCGCGATCCCATAAAGGCGGGGAGTTCTGCCGTGGCACGGTTGGCCGAAAGCGGCGAGGGGTGCGTGGAGGCCAGACAGAACTTGTCGGTTGCCTTGCCCGCGCCAGTTGCGACGAGCTTACCTTCGACCATCTGCTGGGCAAAGCGGCCCCATGCCAAAAAGACTACCGACTGGGGCAGCTGACAGCAGCGTTCGATAACGTAGTCGGTGAGCGTGCTCCAGCCCAGTTTGGCGTGCGAGTTGGCGGCATGCTCGCGCACGGTGAGCGTAGTGTTAAGGAGTAGGACGCCCTGTTGTGCCCATGGCGTTAGATCTCCTGTGGCGGGAATGGGGCAACCCAGATCGGCATTGAGTTCCTTGTAGATGTTGCGCAGGCTCGGTGGCAACTTGGTTTGCGTCGCGGGGACCGAGAACGACAGTCCCATGGCCTGGTTGGGTCCGTGATAGGGGTCTTGACCCAAGATGACAACTTTGACCTGGTCGGCCGGTGTGTAGGCGAGGGCATTGAGGATGTCGTCTTGTGCCGGGTAGATAGTCTGCTCGGCACGCAAAAGGGCGATGCGCTCGAGCAGCTGGTTCGTAGTGTCACGTACCGGCTGTGGCGCATCGCCCAACCAAGTTGCTATGTTGCGGTCGCGGGTCGCGGCGTCCATGGGGCTCCTTTACGTCAGATGCTCTGTCGGTATCTATTGTAAAGACGTCCGGAGACCTTTATGCCACGGCTGTATGAAGAGTGGGGTCTACGAGACGTGCTCGGGCGCTCCTGTCATGCGAGCCTGTTCATGTGCGCGGAGGCGCGGAAGCTCGACGGTTGCCACCATGACGCCGGTTAGGATGAGGGCGGCGCCAAAGAAGGCGATGGGGCTCAGGACCTCGCCAACCAAGAAGAACGAAAAGACAGCGGAGCAGACCGGTTCAAGCGAGAAGGCGAAGCCGGTGGT
Organism: uncultured Collinsella sp.; assembly: GCA_958447445.1. Taxonomy (GTDB): domain Bacteria; phylum Actinomycetota; class Coriobacteriia; order Coriobacteriales; family Coriobacteriaceae; genus Collinsella. Next base: position 14,767 of record CAUDAE010000028.1, on the reverse strand, counting down.
CTCGGCGGGCACGTGGGGCTGCACGAGCGTCTGGGTGATAAAGCCGTAGGCAGAGCAGATGAGTGCGAGCGCGACGACGACCACGATCTCGCTGGGCGTACTGGGAAGTGTGAAACTGCCAAAGACGCATGCGGCGATGCCCGAGAACAAGCCGCCGAAGCCCAGCTGCCAAACGCCCAGAGCAAGCGGATCGACATCTTCGACAAAGCGCTTGGCCACGATAATGTGGCTGGCATAGATAAAGGCCGAGAGCAGCATGATGATCGCGCCGGGATTCAGGCTGGTAAAGTCTGCGCCCGAGAGCAGCAACATACCGCAGGTGACGAAGGCGGTGCCGACGAGCACTTTGCGCTCGGGGGCGCGACGCAGCAGGGCGGCGTTGGCAAACGGCACGATCACGACCGTCAGGCTCTGCAAAAAGCCGGCAGTGGAAGCAGAGGTGAGGCTGGAGCCCAGGCACATGCAGGTGAGCTCGGTTGCCATAATGGCGCCGATGATGGCGGCACGGACCATAAGGTCGCGGTTGATGCGCAACGCGTGCTTGTGGAAGAGCAGCAGGCAGACCACAAAGGCGATGATGCAGCGTAGCGCGACGATGCTCGTGGCGTTCATGCTGTCCATACCGATCTTCATGAGGGGATACGAAAAGCCCCATGCGACGGGAACGGAAAATGAGAGCGCGATTGCTTTTTTGCGATCCATGGGACTCCTTTTGTTACAGAACGGTTTCGTACAAAGGATTCTGCTCCCAGATGTGGATGTAGTAAAGCGAATGTATCTTCAGTATGATTAAGAAACGCTAAAGTAGGCGCGAAAAGCCCTGACAAAACGTTTTACGGCTGCATTGATGTGGAGGCACGATGGCATCGCGGTATCAGATTGTTTGTATGGTGGTCGATCGCGGCAGTCTGAAACGTGCGGCCGATGAGCTGGGCTATACGCAAAGCGCGGTGAGCCAGGCCGTCAAGGCGCTCGAGCGCGAGCTGGGTACCACGCTTATCGAGCGCGGTAAGCAGGGCGTGTCGCTTACGCGTGACGGTAAACCATATCTGCCATACCTGCGCCAGATCGTGACCGCCGAGGCCGAGCTCGAGGGCAAGCGTCAGGAGCTGCTGGGGCTTTCGTCGACCGATATTCGCATCGCGACGTTTACCAACGTGAGTCGAACCGTGTTGCCGCGTGTGATCCGCGACTTTGGGGCGCTGCACCCGGGCGTACGCTTTACCCTCAAGCAGGGCGATTACACGCGCAACGCTCAATGGGTGCACGACGGCGTGGTTGACTTTTGCTTTACGGCGCGCGGATTTACCGCTGGGCTCGAGGAGCGCGTGGTCTATCACGACGAGTTGGTGGCGCTGCTGCCAGCCGCGCATCCGCTGACGGTAAAAGAAAAGGTGACACTTGCCGACCTGGCGTCCGAGCCGTTTGTGCTGCTGGATGAGGGCGAACAGAGCCTGGTGCTCGATGCATTTGCGGCGCATGGGCTGTCGCCACACGTGACGAGTGAGGTGACCGACGACTACACCATCATGGCGATGGTGGAGGAAGGCCTGGGCGTGAGTATGCTTTATCGCCGTACCGTTGAGGGCGTGCAAGCCGATATCCGTGTGCGGCCTATCGTGCATGCCCCCTCGCGCGACGTGGTGGCCGCCTGGCGCAGCTGGGACACCATGCCCATCGCCACGAGGCGCTTTATCGACTATATGAGCTCGCATATTGTCAATTAATGACTGGCGTGGCGTTGAGTGCGGTGTTTAGCGGGCTGTCGCTTTGGCTTGGGTGGCGCGATAGGTGCGTGCCGGGTGGCAGAGTAGTACCGCCACGACCATAAAGAATGCCGTGGTGCCCAGGCTGATGGGGTAGACCATCATGATGTTCGCAAAGGTACGGAAGTGCGGGAACACGCAGAACACCCAATAGAAGCGGATGCCGCAGACGCAGATCATGGTGATGAGGGCGGGTGTGAGCGAGATACCAAAGCCGCGCAGGTAGCCTGACATGTTTTCGTAGAACATACTAAAGGCGTACGCCGGGAAGATCGAACACACGCGGATATAGCCGATCGAGACGATGTTGGGGTCGCTGTTGAACAGCGACAAGATCTCGCGCCCCAGACCGACAATAACGATAATCGTGGTGAGTGCAACGATGCCGCCTTCGACCAGGCAGACCTTAAGCGTTTTGGTGCAGCGGTCGATCTGGCGGGCACCGTGGTTTTGTCCCACAAAGGTGGTGCAAGCCTGGCTAAAGCTGTTGAGCAGGTTGTAGCACACGTACTCCAGGCTCATGGCGGCGCTCGATGCCGCCATGACCTCGGTGCCCAGGCTGTTGATGGCAGACTGGATGATGATGTTGGCGACGGCAAAGACAGCGCTCTGGATGCCGGCGGGCAGGCCGATCTTAACGATGCGCTTGAGGGCGACGGGGTCGATAGCCAAGTCGCGCGGGGTGACACGGACGACGGAGTCGGTCTTGAGTAGGCGGATAAAGAGCGTGGCGGCGCTGACGGTGTAAGCGATGGCGGTGGCGATGGCGACGCCCGCGACGCCCCAGTGGAGTACGGGGACAAAGATGAGATCCAGACCAATGTTGAGGACGGTGGACACAGCAAGCGCCTGCAGCGGCATGCGGGTGATGCCGACGGAGCGGAAGATCGCGGCCTCAAAGTTGTAGAGCAAAATCGAGGGCATGCTCAGCAAAAAGACGCGTAGATAGAGCGAAGCGAGCGGCATGGTTTCGGCGGGAACGTTGAGCGCGGCGAGCATGGGCTCGGCAAAGACCTCACCCAGTGCGATGACGACAAAGCCCACGAGCGCCATTAAAATCGAGGTATGGACGGCGCGTTTGACCATGTTCTGATCGTTGCGGCCGATGGCGTTGGCGATGACCACGTTGGAGCCAAGCGACATGCCAATAAACAGGTTGAGCATAAGACTGGTAAGCGGAACATTGGAGCCGACTGCCGCCATGGCGAGGGTTCCCTGGTCGCCCGAGAAGTTACCGATGATGACCGTGGCGATGAGGTTCGACAGCTGCTCCAAGATGCTCGTGGCGGCCACGGGGAAGGCGAACAGGGGAATATTGCGCCACAGCGAGCCGGTGGTCATATCGATGTGCTTAGATGCGGTGTCAGCCATACGTTCTCAATCTCTAATATGCTCTTTCGTGCTTATTTGCGCAGACGATGATACTCCTAATCGCCTAGTCATTGGGGACGTTCTTAAACGACTAGTCATTCAAGAACGTCCCCAATGACTAGGTGGGGAAGGCGTGAGACAATGGTGGGCGTTGTGTTGTTCGCGCTAAGGAGTTGCCATGTTGTTGTGTCCCGTTTGCCATGAACCGTTGGTGGACGATGAGCGTGGGGCCGCATGTGCGGGCGGACACCGGTTTGACCGTGCGCGCGAGGGTTATCTATATCTACTGCGCTCGTCCAAGAGCGGTGACTCCATGGGCGATCCCAAGTCGCAGGCGCGCAGCCGTCGTGACTTTTTGAACCGTGGATACTACGCGCCGTTGCGCGATGCGATGGTCGAGCTGGTGCGCAAGCAGGTGTCTGGGCGCGCCACGTCTGCGAACGGCCCCATGACGCTGCTCGATATTTGCTGTGGCGAGGGCTATTACACCAGTGCCATGGGCGCGGTGCCGGGCGTAGATGCTTACGGTTTTGACCTGGGCAAGGAGATGGTGCGCCTGGCCGCCAAGCGCGGCGATGCGACCTACTTCGTGGCCAACATGAAGGACATCCCCGTGGCCGATGGCGCCTTCGATATGGTGACTGAGCTCTTTGCTCCCTTTAACGAGCGTGAGTTTGCCCGCGTACTGGCGCCAGAGGGCTCACTCTATACCGTGGTGCCGGGTGCCCGTCATCTGTTTGGGCTTAAGGAAGTGCTCTACGATACGCCGTACCTTAACGACGAGAAGCTGCCGCAGACCACCGAGCTCGAGTTGGTCGGAACGCAGCGGGTGTCTGCGAACATTACGCTCCAGACCCAGGCAGACATTGAGGCGGTGTTCCAGATGACGCCGTACTACTACCGCACACGACCTGCCGATAAAGAGCGCCTGGCAAACCTGGACACGCTCCAGACCGATATCGACTTCATCATCGCCGAGTACCGCCACAGCTAACAACCGGCTTTATCTGGGCAAACGTAAAGGGCCGACCGCGGAGATGCGCGATCGGCCCTTTTTATTGGCGTATATACCAGAGTCGCTGAGCGATTGACACGGATGCGGCTTAGCTCAAACGGTCCATGCCCTCTTTCTTGACGCGGTTGGCGAGTACAAAGTAGATAATGCTGACAATCAGGCCGGTAAAATCGGGGATGCTTGAGCCGGTCCCACCCAAGAGGGGCAGGGAGAGGAGCAGACTGATGACCGAACATGCTAGGCAGACGATGGACCAGATCCAGACAACGCCAGCCTTGGCGGGATTATTTGCCGCGCGGATGCCAAAGACAGCGGTCACAATTTCGACGACGCCCAATACGATGACGACGACGCAAGAGACGATCATGGCACTCGTGATATCGCCTGCCGCGCTGCCTGCAAAGAGCGCTGTAGCACCCATACCTGCGCTTAGAATGCCGACGACAAAGAAGAAGAACGATAGGATTTTGAGTAATTTGCAGGCGTTGCTCATGGCTGGTCCTTTCGATACGAGTGCGCCAACCTGGCGCACCCCATGTGCTGCACATATGGTGAAGCACATTGTAGTTCAACGCGGCGATGCATGTGCCTGAAAGCGCTTTGAGCCCGCGCAGCCCAACCCCAACCTTTCAAAAAAGAAAGCTGGGCGTAAGTCAAATCGATGGCAGCGTATGCGCGGCGCTGCGATGATGGGGCCATGGTAAGAGCTGGACCGAAGGAGAAGCCATGATGTACGGAGCAGGGCAAGTGTGTGAGCCGCGGTCGTTGGGAAGGCGCATGAGTGATTCCGTGATCGCTGCCGTGTGCACGGGATTGATGGCGGTGCTTTGCATTGGGATGCTGTGGGCCATGTCGCATGTGGGACAATAGCGGACGGTGGGGTGCCGACACAAACGGCGCTCACGTATTCGTTTTGCTTGCTAAGGAGTACCCATGGGCGTAGTCGATCCCTTTTCTGTTGCTCGGGCCGCGGGGCTTGAGCTGGCCGGGAAGTCCGAGGGACTCACGCTCACCGACGGCACGATGGAGCTGCGCGCCGATTTCACCCGCATGCATCCGCGGCTCAAGCAGGGCCGTTTGCAGCAAGAGCTGCTGGTAAAGGCTGCGCGCGCAAAAGGCGTCGAGTGCCCATGGGCGATTGATGCCACGGCAGGCTTTGGCGAGGATTCGCTGCTGTTGGCGGCCGCGGGCTTTGCCGTCGATCTGTATGAGCAGGATTGCGTGATCGCGGCACTCCTCAAGGATGCTTTGGATCGCGCGGCAGATGATCCGGCGCTTGCGACAGCCGTGGCGCGCATGCGCTTACATGCGGGCGAGGACAGTATTACCGGCCTTCGCCATACAGCTGAGCTGATCGGGCAGGGCGAGCTCGCGGCTCCCGACGTGGTGTATCTGGACCCCATGTTTCCCGAGCGTACTAAAAGTGCGGCGGTCAAAAAGAAGTTCCAGCTCCTACATCATCTGGAACAGCCGTGCGCCGATGAGGAGACGTTGGTCGAAGCTGCGCTTGCGGTGCACCCGCGCAAGGTCGTTATCAAGCGGCCGGTGAAGGGGCCGCTGCTTGCCGGCGTTAAGCCGAGCTATCAACTTGCGGGCAAGGCAGTTCGTTACGATGTTTTAGTGCCGTCGCGCCCGTAACTTGCGTGCGATTACCGGCGCTTCGCTAGCGCCGTGCCGATGCGGCGTCTATTTCCATGGGTGCGACGTCAGGTGCCATCCACCGCAGTATTCGCATTTGTAGCAGGCCAAACCACGCCGCCCGCGGTTTTCGCAGTCGGCCATAACTGCCTCGGCCTCGGCGCGCGTGTCGTAACGGTTTTTGCGCTCACACGATTTGTAGCGCCAAGCCTCATCGCGCTCGGCGTCCAAGGCGTCGCGACGCTCGTCCTCGCGCGCAAACAGGTCGCTCATATCGCCGCCGGTGGCAGCGCCCAAAAACTCGCTTTTGGCCTTTGACCAGGCGGCTCGCTTTTTGCTTCCCATCTGCTTCGCGCCCCTCTTCAAACGCTGGTATCATTGCTCAATCAAAGTGATACCAATAAACGTGAGGCCGCCGCGTGATGATCAGAAAAACCCTCGATACCGACATTCCCGCCGTCATGGCTATCTACGACGCTGCCCGCGCCTTTATGCGCGCGCATGGCAACGCCACGCAATGGCCCGAGGGCACGCCTTCTGCCGAGCAGCTGGCTGCCGATATCGCCGCCGGTGGCAGCTATGTGTGCGAAGTCGACGGTCGCGTGGTAGCGACGTTTGCCTTTTTACCGGGCCCGGACGGGTGCTATGACGTAATTGAGGATGGTCAATGGCGCAGTGACACTCCGTACGCCGTGCTGCACCGTGTGGCGTCCGATGGCGCCGTACACGGTATCGCGGCTGCGATGTTTGCCTTTGCCAAAGAGCGTGCCGATCACCTGCGTATCGACACGCATCAGGACAACCTGCCCATGCAGGGAGCCATTGCCAAGGCCGGGTTTAAGCGCGCCGGTATCGTATATGTGTCGGACGGTACGCCGCGCGTCGCGTTTGATTGGCTGCGCGAGGCATAAAGGCCGAGTCACATACCAGCGTTTCACCGAAATGAAAATGGCCCCGAGTGGGGCCATTTTTGGTAAAACGCGTTGTTGTGGGGCTCGCGTTGTTACTGCCCCAGATGAACCCGGGCAGACAAAAAGGGGAGGTGCCGGCTTTCGCAAGGCGCGAACCTACGAAAATCGCCGCGCGGCAACGCGGGGCGATGAGCTCGGTCGGGGGATAGGGCCCGCTTCGCCCGCCGGCCCGTAAATTGTATCATCCAGTGTGGAGCGTGAACGCCCGTTGCCGCGTGCGATGGGCTTGTAATAAGAGGAGAGCCATGTCGAAGCAAGCGGTCGTTGGAATCTTGGCGCATGTCGATGCCGGCAAGACCACGTTGGCCGAGGCCATGCTGTTTAACGCGGGTCGTATTCGCAAGCGCGGCCGCGTGGACGATGGCGACTCGCATCTGGATACGAACGAGATTGAGCGCGAGCGTGGCATCACGATTTTCTCGTCGCAGGCCGTGCCCGACCATGGCGATACCCACGTCATGCTCGTGGATGCGCCGGGGCATGTCGATTTTTCTGCCGAGGCGGAGCGCACGTTGCGCGCCCTGGACTACGCGATTTTGGTTGTGGGTGCCAACGATGGCGTGCAGGGGCATACCGAAACCCTGTGGCGCCTGCTTGCGCGCTATGACATCCCGACGTTCATCTTTATCAACAAGATCGATCTTGAGAACCCTGGTCACGATGTACTGCTGGCGCAGCTCGGCCGGCGGCTTTCCGAAGGTTGCCTGGATGCCAACGAACTGCTGACGGGTGGTGCCGTTCAGGAGGACGCTGCTGCATTGGACGAGGGTGCGCTCGAGGAGTTTCTTGAGGCGGGTGAGCTTTCCGTCGCAACGCTGTCGCGCATGGTTGCCGAGCGCAAGCTCTTTCCCTGTTTTGCCGGCTCGGCGCTCAAGGACCAAGGCGTGGACGAGCTGCTGGACGGCATATGCGCGCTGATGCGTGAACAGGCATGGCTTCCTGAGTTTGCCGCGCGCGTCTATCGTGTCAGCCGCGGGGATCGTGGCGAGCGCTTGGCTTGGGTTAAAGTGACCGGCGGCACGCTGCATGCCAAGCAGATGATTGACGGACGTTCCGGCGCCGAGGCATGGGAGCAGAAGATCGACCAAGTGCGCATCTATAACGGCGAGAAGTATGAGCTTGCCCAAGAAGTTGCCGCTGGCGGTATTTGTGCCGTGACGGGTCTTGCGCACGTTCGCCCAGGGGACGCCCTGGGCGCGGAGCCTGCGGGCGATGCGCCCGTCATTGCGCCAGTCCTTACCTATACGGTGCTTCCGGGCGAACATGATGTCCATACGGTGTTCAAAGCATTGACTGAGCTGGCGGACGAAGATCCCATGCTCGGCGTAAGCTGGAATACGCATCTGGAGCAGATTCACCTGCAGTTGATGGGCGCCGTGCAACTCGAGATCGTGCAGCGGGTGTTGGCCGATCGCTTTGGCCTTTCGGTTACGTTTGAGTCTGGCGGCATTCTCTATAAGGAGACTATTTCGCAGCCGGTCGAGGGCGTGGGCCACTTTGAGCCGCTGCGCCACTATGCCGAGGTGCATCTGCGCCTGGAGCCGTTGCCGGCGGGCTCGGGCGTACAGTTTGGCACCGTGACCTCGACCGACGAGCTCGATCTTAACTGGCAGCGTCTGGCGCTCACCAACGCCATGGAGCGCGATCATCTGGGCGCGCTGACCGGCTCGCCCATCACCGATGTGCGCATTACGCTCACGGGTGGCCGCGCGCATGCCAAACACACCGAGGGCGGCGATTTTCGCCAGGCCACGTACCGCGCGATTCGCCAGGGGCTCATGCAGGCGCGTGAGGCCGGCGCGGCGGTGCTGTTGGAGCCGTGGTATCGCTTTGAGCTCGAGGTGCCGGGGGAGTGCGTGGGTCGGGCGCTCTCGGATGCCACGCGCATGGGTGCCGAGTACGAGCCGCCGACGATGGCGGAAGACCGGGCGAAGCTTGTGGGTCGCGTGCCGGCATCTGAGGTGCAGGATTACGCGCTGGAGGTGGCTGCCTACACGAGCGGTCGCGGTCATCTGTACCTGGAGTTCGCCGGCTATGCGGCTTGCCATGATGCCGAGCGCGTCATCGAGGCGGCCGCCTACGAGCCCGAGGCCGATCTGCCCAACACGCCCGACTCGGTCTTTTGCTCTCACGGCGCCGGCTACACGGTCAAATGGTACGACGTACCCGCCGCAGCTCACGTAAAGGTCGATCCCGCCACCTTCCGCTCCTATCGCCCCGCCGACCCCACCTTCTTCTGCCATTAGGGGACGGGGTAGAAATGGTAGATTTTTGAACCCTCTGATCCTTGACTAATTGATTTTGGCGCCGACGCTGCAAGAGGGACAGTCCTTTTGTCACCTGCTGATGGTATAACTCGGTATAAGTTGGTATAACTGTTACGGGGGTTTACCGATCCGAGGAGGCCGACATGAATCCAAATCCCTTTAAGCCAACGGCAGGCAAGCGGCCTCCGATGCTCATCGGTCGAGAGTCGGTCATCGAAGATTTTGAGGAAGGACTCGACAACGGCGCCGGAGCGCCGGGTAGGCTCATGCTCATTACGGGAAACCGCGGCTGCGGCAAGACGGTTCTCCTGCGGGAGCTGCAACGTCTAGCCAGCGAGCGTGGATGGGCGGTTATCTCCGATTCCGCTTCGCTTGGCTTATGCGACCGCCTGGCCGATGCGCTTCGCTCGAATAAACCCGTTGTGACGTCAATGGAGTTCGGGCCGTCGTTTGGCCGGATGTCGGTCGAGGCGGCGCGGGCAAAGGGTGAAACGTTACGAGGGCTGGTCAACGAGCGCCTCAAGAAGCTCGGTCCAGGCAAGGGCATACTGTTTGCGATTGACGAGGCGCAATCGGCGTCTATCGAGGAACTGGCGGCTCTCGCCGTTCTCTATCAGCAGGTGCTCGGAGACCAGGATGACACGGGCTTGCCCGATAGCGACCAGCGCGGTCTTGCGCTGGTGTTCGCCGGCTTGCCCAGTATGGTTGATGACTTGCTCGAAGAGCCGAGCGTGACGTTTTTGCGCCGTGCCCAGCAGCGTACGCTGGGGGCGATTTCTTTGCCCAAGGTGCGCGATTCATATATCCAGACGGTCAAAGACGCTGGTCTTTACGTTGACGCGGAGACGGCGGACCTTGCGGCACGCAAGAGCATGGGGCATCCCTATATGGTTCAGCTGGTGGGCTATTACATGTGGCGCTCTGCTGTCCGACGTGGCTCGCAGGCCATTGAAGAGCACGATGTTGAGGCTGGGCACGTGGATGCCGTCTCCGAGTTCTACGAAGCGGTTGACGCGCCCCTGTATTACGGGCTGCGCAGCCCACAGAGCCTCTTTATCGAGGCCATGGCTGCTGACGAGGGTAAGCCGACGCGCATGGCGGACATCATTGAGCGTTGCGATCGCACCCAGAGCTGGGCGAGCAAATATCGCGCAAGCCTGATTCGCGAGCGCGTCATCGAGGCAGCCGGATACGGCCTCGTCCGGTTTACCGTGCCCATGCTGGGCGAGTATATCCGCGACCGCATTTTATGGCATGAGTAGGGTGATAAAGGTGACGGAACAGAAGATGAGCCCGCGGGCTATCGAGGTGCGTGGCGCGCGTGTACACAACCTCAAGGACATCGATATCGATATTCCGCTGGGAAAGCTCGTGGGTATTGCCGGCGTGTCGGGTTCGGGCAAGAGTTCGCTGGCGCTGGGGGTTCTTTATGCCGAGGGCTCGCGTCGCTACTTGGAAGCACTCAGCACCTATACTCGTCGTCGCCTAACACAGGCCGAACACGCCCAGGTGGACGAGGTGCTGCACGTGCCGGCGGCGCTCGCATTGCATCAGCGCCCCAGCGTGCCGGGCGTGCGTTCCACCTTTGGCACCATGACCGAGCTCAACAATAGCCTGCGTCTGCTCTTTAGCCGCTGCGCCCATCACGTGTGCCCGCATTGCGGGACGCGTGTGGAGCCGAGCCTTAACGTGGCTGCGGGCCTGTCGCTCACGTGCCCCGCATGCGGCCGCGAGTTCTACGCGCCGGGTGCCGAGGACCTTGCCTTTAACAGCGGCGGTGCGTGCCCCATCTGTGGCGGCACCGGTGTCATGCGCGAGGTGGACGAGGCGAGCCTGGTGCCCGACGAGTCAAAGACTATCAACGAAGGTGCGGTCCTTCCCTGGGGCACGCTCATGTGGGATCTGATGAAGCAGGTGGCTGGCGAGATGGGCGTGCGCACCGACGTGCCATTTAACCAGCTCACGCCTCAAGAGCGCGACATCGTGTTCCATGGTCCGGCGGTTAAAAAGCACATTCTCTACGTGCCCAAAAACGGCGAGGGCGCCACGCCGCTCGATTTCACCTATTACAACGCCGTCTATACCGTTGAGAATGCGCTCGCCAAGGTCAAGGACGATAAGGGCTTAAAACGTGTTGCGCGCTTTTTGCGCGAGGGAGCATGCCGTGATTGCGGCGGCACGCGTCTCTCCGAGGCCGCGCGCCAGCCCCAGGTGCGCGGTATCAATCTGGCGCAGGCCGCGGCCATGACGCTGGGCGAGGCGATTGAGTGGATGCGCGGGGTGCCCGCATCCTTGCCGCCCGAGATGCGGCCCATGGCAGCGGATATCTGCGATTCATTTTTGGGCACGGCCCGTCGTCTGGTCGACCTGGGTCTCGATTACCTTTCGCTCGATCGCGCCGGCGCCACGCTCTCCACGGGTGAGCGCCAGCGTGTGCAGCTCGCCCGCGTGGTGCGCAACCGATCGACGGGTGTGCTTTATGTGCTGGACGAGCCCTCGATCGGCTTGCATCCTGCCAATGTCGACGGCCTGGTGGGTGTGATGCACGACCTGGTGGGCGACGGCAACACCGTGGTTGTTGTCGACCACGATACACGTGTGCTGGCGGAAGCCGACTATCTGGTCGAGATGGGCCCCGTTGCCGGAGCAGGCGGCGGCAATGTGATCGCCGCTGGTACGGTAGACGAGGTCGAGCAATCGCAGAGCAGTCGCATCGCGCCGTTTTTGCGTGCCGAGCCCAAGCGCTTGCGTCCGCAGGTGACTGACGACGAAATGTTCGACCAGGGCCATATCCGCATGGCGACCGATGCCATCCATACCGTCAAGCCGCTCGAAGTCGATATCCCGCGCGGTCGCTTGGTTGCGGTTACGGGTGTTTCGGGTTCGGGCAAGACGACGTTGGTGCTCGAGACGCTCATCCCGGCACTCAAGGCGCAGGCAGCTGGTGAGCGCCTGCCGGGGCACGTGCGTTGGGTCGATGCCGAGGGTATTGCCCGCGCCAACCTGATTGACGCTACGCCCATCGGCGCCAACGTGCGCTCGACGGTAGCGACTTATGCCGACATCCATGATGAGCTGCGCCGCGCCTTCGCCCGTACGCCCGAGGCCAAGGCAGCCGGCTACAAGGCGGGCGCCTTTAGCTACAACACCGGCGCCTTGCGCTGCCCTACGTGTGACGGCACGGGCTCGATATCGCTCGACGTGCAGTTTTTGCCCGACGTCGAGATCATCTGCCCAGCATGCCGTGGTTCGCGCTACGCCGAGGCCGCCTCGCATATCCATCGCGAGGGTAAGGACGGGAGCTTACTGACGTTGCCGCAGCTCATGGACATGAGTGTGGACGAGGCTATCGACGCTACGGTGGGGCTCAAGAAAGTTCAGACGCGTTTGCAGACCTTGCACGACCTGGGCTTGGGCTATCTCACGCTTGGTGAGCCCACGCCGGCGCTCTCGGGCGGCGAGGCGCAGCGTCTTAAGCTTGCGAGCGAGATGGGCCGCGTGCAGGACGATGCCGTATTCGTATTCGACGAGCCTACGATTGGCCTGCATCCGCTCGATGTTCAGGTGCTGTTGAACGTGTTTGACGGCCTCGTTGCCAAGGGCGCCACAGTTATCGTGATCGAACACGATCTCGACCTTATCCGTAACGCCGATTACGTGATCGACATGGGCCCGGGCGGTGGCGATGCGGGCGGGCAAATCGTCTGCGCCGGCACGCCGAGCGACATCGCGGCTTGCTCCAAGAGCATTACCGGTCGCTACCTATAGGCAATGTGACAAAGGGACTGCCTCTTTGTCACATTGATTTCTATTTCACGCATTGAGCTGCGAGATAGTCGCGGAAGAATGGCAATTCAAATGCGACGAGCCCTCGTCCTCGTTCTCCAATGATGCCGGCATCTATCATGCGGCGTCGGTAGCGGGAGACCTGCTGCGGCGAACGCTTAAGGCGCTCGATAAGGTCGGCGGTGGTGGACTCTTCTTCGTCATCGAGCATGGCGATGAGGAATCGCTTGTCCTCTGCAGTGAGTTCCCGATAGGTTGCCGCGAGGATTCGGTCGTCCATCTCGTCGCGCGCGATTTTGATTCCCAGGTCAAAGTCGCGTGACGAGATTTTCTTCGAATCGTTTGTGAGATCCCAGGCACGGTAGCCTACGAGTTGCAATAGGAAGGGAAAACCAGAGATCGAGCGAACGGCTCTATCGATTCCCTCAGCATCTGCCAGGCGATCGTTTTCCTGGATTGTGCGAATCAAGGCCTCTCGCACGTCATAGTCGGCAATGCGACCCAGATGATATTGTTGGGCGCGGCGAAGGAACGAGACCGTCTTGTGGTTCAGCAACGTCGAGACGTTGTTGGGAAGTCCCGCCATGAGCAGCGCGACGCGTCTCCCATCGGTCACAAAGTGCTGATACGTCGCTGCGAGCTGAATCATCTCGTCGAGTGTCGGGTCCACCTCGTCAACCGTGACGAGCAGACCGGTGCCCGCTTCGTTGAGCTGGTCGATGATGTCGCTCATGCGATACCGCCAGGTTGAGGCATCGTGAACGCGACTGACCTCGATGCTGCCGAGCGGTGCAATTCCGAGACCGGTGACTTCGAAGTGGTTGGACGGGTCGATAAGATGGCCGGCAGCACGTTTCGCCCCGAACTCGATTTCCTCAAGCATTCCCGGGAGCGCGGTCGTCTTTACGGCAATCCAGCCGTGGGATTCCGCCCTTGTCGCGAGCGACGACATGAGAGCGGTTTTACCGGTTCCACGAGCGCCTGAGAAGATCGAGGTCAATTCTGGGCGCCTGCGCTGGCTCAAGAAGGCACGGTCCAAATCCCGAATAATCTGTTGTCTGCCAGCGAGGTGGGCAGGAACCTCACCAAAACTGGGGGTAAACGGGTTCTCGAGATATTCCACAAAGCTCTCCTTTCACACCGCCGTTTAACTTCATTTTACTTTAGTTAATTCTGATTAAAAGTGAGGGCTCTTTATCTAGAGCATCAATTAGGCGTGTGTGCCATCGGCGCGGCGCTTGAATGTGACAAAGGGACAGTTCCTTTGTCACATTCCCGGAAAGCCTGTTTGGCGTAGGGCCTCGTAGAGGACGATGGCGGCGCTGTTGGAAAGGTTGAGGGCGCTGATGCGGTAGTCGTCGGGATTGACGAAGTTGCCGCAGATATCCTGCCGAAGGATGGCCTCGTGGCTGTCCTCGGTATGCCCCAGCGATTCCTCGTGAGCTTCCCATGCCTCGGCGTTATCGAGCGAGTCGCAATCGCGCAGCATCGGGATGCGCTCGCAGCGCTCGGGCGCCGCGGCAAGCAGTGGCTCGGGAATGCCCGAGCTCTCGCTGCCAAAGACCAAGTAGTCGCCATCGCGGTAGGTACTCTGCGCATAGGTTCTGCGCGCCTTTTTGGTCAGCAGATGCAGGCGCTCGTCGGCAGGGGAGAGGCCGTTGCGCGCAAGGAAATCCTCCCAGCTGGCATAGGTCGTCACGTCCAAGTTTTGCCAGTAGCCCAGTCCGGCACGACGCACCGTCTTGTCGTCGAGCGAAAACCCCAGCGGCTCCACCAGATGCAGACGGGCGCCGGTGACCACGCAGGTACGGCCGATATTGCCTGTATTGGCCGGAATTTCGGGTGCATACAGCACGATATTGAACATGAATCTCCTTGGCTCAGAACGAAAAACCACCACGAAGGGCACCTTCGTGGTGGATTAAAGAATATGAAAGAAGAAAAATACCCGCT
>CAUDAE010000027.1 GCA_958447445.1 uncultured Collinsella sp. | reverse complement strand
TTTTTTCGTCCCCGTTGTTGGTGTTTTCTACATCAGTAGACTCAGTTGAGGAACCACCCCCCATCACAGTTTCCTCGGTAGAATCTGTCTGGGCATCGTTGGCAATGGCCTGCGAGATCGGGGGCATGACGAGCGACAGTACCAGGCTCAAAACGGAGGCTCCGCACAAAACGCCTGCCAGTACACGGCGCGTCGCTTTTTTACTCTGCTTAGTTTTTTCTGAATTCGCTTTCATCGATGTCTCCTCCCCAAGAGACCGCGATCTTGCTCTTTCACTATCAAACGTATCTGCGCAATCTGTAATTACGCACGCTTATAGTTCACATTGTAACGATTGTTTGAACATCTAAGCAAAAATACCGATAGTTTTGTAGCGAATTCTCAATTCTCTTGACATTTGCTCGGATTTACCTTCGTTTATTCGCTATGAAATATCTATTTCTGCTGGTAATTAAGCCACTTATCAGTTTTTTAATAGCATTTTATTTATTTGCACAACATTTTGCTCAAGAGCATGCGTCCTGTGAATGGTCGAAAATCGACCGTGAACGGTAAATCATTAACCGGGAGGAATAGACTACCAAATTGATGGGAATATCTTTAACCCATCGGTAGTTAGAAGCGTAATGTTCAGACAACGTTATTTGAATTTTCGCGCAGATTTTAGGTATCAATTCGCCCAAATCGCCTGAGGCCGCCACAAAGGCGCCTGCCCCCTTTGTGGCGGTTCTCCCCCAGCGCTACAGCAGATGCTCCTCAATAAAGATCGCGATGCCGTCTTTGTCGTTGCTGGCGGTTACAAAATCGGCGGCGGCACGGGTGGCATCGCTGCCATTTGCCATGGCCACGCCCACGCCGGCGTCGGCCACCATGCAGGTGTCGTTGTCCGCATCGCCAAACACGCAGATGTCCTGGAGCTCCATGTCGTTGAGCTCCGCCACGCGCACAAGGCCGCGCGTCTTGGACACGCGCGGATCCATGAACTCGTAGAGCCGCTGCGTGGTCTGCAGAGCCGCCGCCTTAACGGTGTCGTCAGCAAACGTCGATGCTCGCTCGATCACCCGCGGCATTACCTCGGGCGCCATGGTAAACATTACCTTGGGCTGCGGCTCGCGCAAGAACTCGGCAAAATCGACCACCTGGTAGGGCACGCCGTCGACGCGCGACAGGTGCTCGACGCACGCGTTGCTCTCGGGCACGTAGAACACGCCGTCTCGGGGGCAGACGGGCGTTGCCGGAAGGTCCGCCATGTGCTTGCAGATGCGCGCGATGGTCTCGCCC
Organism: uncultured Collinsella sp.; assembly: GCA_958447445.1. GTDB lineage: Bacteria > Actinomycetota > Coriobacteriia > Coriobacteriales > Coriobacteriaceae > Collinsella. The sequence continues at coordinate 15,316 of CAUDAE010000027.1, read as the reverse complement.
GGCAGCGGATAGCCCAGCTCGTTGATGTCGTGCGCACGGTCGATGACCTCGGCGCCACCGCAGCCCACCATCACATCTACCAGACCTTCGATGCCCCAGAGCTCGTACATGGCCTCGGTCGCGTGGGCGTCGCGCCCGGTGCACAGGCCAAAGAGCACGCCGCGCTCGCGCAGGGCGCGGATCACCGCCACGGTGCGCGGGGACACCGTGTGCTGGCTCGTGAGCAGCGTGCCGTCGATATCGCAGAACACGGCTTTGATGTGGCTGAAGGTGGTGTCCATGGGGGCCTTTCTGGGTTGTGCGGCGGTGTGGGGTGTATTCGTGAACGGCGTACATGGTATACCAAGGCGCAGGCCGTTGGGACCCGATCACCACAAAGGTTCCTGCCCCCTTGTGGTGGCCGAACCCGAAGGGTGGCCTGCCCGGAGCGCAAAGCATCACAACATTCGACGTTTTTCGGCAAAAACGCGGTTTTCATCGAATGTTGTGATGGTTTTTACTGCTTTGCGGCACGATCCAAGTGCCGGCGTCCAAACAGCAGCAACGCCGCGGGAACCGCCGTCACGACCATGCCCGCTCCGATGAGCGTCTGCTGCACGCCAAACGTCGCCGCCAGCCACGGGGCAATCGCCAGCGGGGCCACGCCGGCGAACATGTTGCCAAAACCCATGACCGAGTTCACACGGCCGAGTTGCTCGAGCGGCGCCGTCGTTTGAACGATGGTGTTGTGGAGCGGGTTGACGACACCCCAAGCTATGCCCAGGGCGACCTGGCCGACAAGGGCTACGCCCACGTACGGCGTTCCCACGTAGAGCAGGCTTCCCAGACCTACAGACATGAGCGCCACGAGCAGCGTTTTGAGGCTGACGAAGCGCGGCGGCAAGCGGAGCGCGGCCACGGCGCCCAGCACCGCGCCCACACCGCTGGCCGACGAGAGCCAGCCCATCCATTCGACACCGACGTGCAGGACATCGCGGTAGAAGAACGACTCCAGCGGATCGAAAGCACCGTAGCCAAAGTTTGAGAGGAAGATGATGCAGAAGAGCAGGGCGAGGACGCTGTTGGTGAAGACCGTCTTGATGCTGGTCGTGAAGGTGGCGCGGGTGGACGTGCTGGGGTTGGTGCTTTGTCCCGCACGCTCCCCTTCCTCTGCCGAATCGGCATCCGCATGCCCGGCGACATGGCTGGTCTGCGGCCTAAAGCCCCAACCGGCGACGAGCGCCAGCACTGTAAAGAGCATCATGAGCACGAACACCGCACGCGACGACGCAGCCGCCGCGACAAAGCCGCCCAGCGTGGGACCAACGATGATACTCACGTTTGAAAACATGGCGATGGCGGAGTTGATGTCTTTGAGCTCGAGAGGATCATCGGTGAGGTAGGCTGGATAGGATGTGGCGATGGGTTGGGCGAATCCCATCACAAAGCCCAGGAGCACCGCGCCAAGTAGGACGATGCCGGTCGCGCTACCAAAGGCGATGATCGCCGCGCCGGTTGCCAGCGTGCCCACGATGCTCACCAAGAAATGACGGCGCGGGCCCCAGGCGTCGAGCGCCGCGCCGCCCGCAAAGGATCCCAGGATCACGAATACGTTCATAAAAAGGACGGCCAGCGATGTCGCCACGACCGAGGCATCGTCTGCATAGGTGAGCGTTCCGATGACGCCGATGAAGTAGCTGGTCTGAAAACCGGTGTAGATGAGAAAGCGCATCGCCACCAGGCGTTTGGCCTGCACGGACAGCGAAGGTTGAGGCTTTGAGAAAAGAGAGGCGCGCATGGAGACTCCTTGTTTCATACGAATGCGGACGGCGGGCATTCGCCACCGTCTGTCAAATCAATCTATCCGCATGAAACATTAAGGACGCATCAAGCCCCTTCTCTCCGTTTTTCGCCCGTCATGAACTACTTGGTAGATTGTAAGGCATGTCCCACACATCTACTAAAGCAAAAACCACCACAAAGGTGCCCGGCCCCTTTGTGGTGGAAGTGACGTTTGCCCAGATAAAACCTGCCAAAACAAACCTGTCCCTTTTTGGCATGTTATGGCAACGCAGCGAGCCGGTTCCAAGTGCCCCAGGTCGCCCCGAAAGAGGAGCGACGCGTACTTTGGTACGCGAGCGACGGCTTGAGGGGCGAGATGGGGTGCTTGGGGCCGGCGCAGCGTCGAGCCTTAAAGATGATCTTGGATAAGGTCGCAGATGGCTCGGGCGTCGTTGATGTTGATGGCTCGGGTCGCAAAGCCGGCGTCGAAGGCCTGACGCGCCAGGGCCTCGTTGCAGGCAAGGGCCAGCGTGTGGCCATCGACCAGGTCGAGCGAGCTCTTGCCGCGTAAACGGTCGACACCGGAGCGCGCGACCACGATGTTGTCGAAGCCCTCGGTCTTGTAGCCCTCGATGATCACCACGTCGACATCGTTGTAGCGCGACAACAGCTCGCGCGCGGGCATCTCGTCCTCCTCGCGCGTGTCGGCGTACTCCGCCCAGCGCGTGGCGCAGATGAGGCCCACGTGCTTGGATCCGGCTTGGTGATGGCGCCACGTGTCCTTAGCGGGCACATCGATATCAAAGCCGTGATGCCCATGATGCTTGAGCGAGCCCACGCGCAGACCGCGGCGGGTGAGCTCGGCAATGACCTTCTCGACGAGCGTGGTCTTTCCCGAGTTCTGGTAGCCGATAAACGCGATCGCGGGGACGGCCCGTGTCGGAGCTGCGGGTGCGACGGCGACGGGTGCGCTCGCGGGCGCGGCACCGTCAGCGGCCACGGCCTCAACAGCAGCGGCCTGACGCTCTGCGCGATCCCACACGCCCGAGCGGCCGCCCTCCTTGTGCAGCAGGCGCACGTCGACGATCTCCATGCCGCGATCGACCGCCTTGCACATGTCATAGATCGTTAGGCACGCAGCGCTCGCGCCGGTCAGGGCCTCCATCTCGATACCTGTCTTGCCCGTCACGCCCGCCGTAACCAGTACGTGAAAGCCGACCTGCCCGTCCGCGCGCGCCGGCGCCCAGCCCTCGGGCACGTCCTCGGCCGGCGTCCCCGCCGGAGCGATGGGCGCAATGTCGCACTTACTCTTGGTAATGAGCAACGGATGACACATGGGGATGATGTCACTCGTGCGTTTGATGGCCATAATGCCCGCCACGCGCGCGCAGGCAAGCACGTCACCCTTTTTGGCGCGGTCTTGCAGCACCATGGCCTGCGTCTCGGGATGCATGAGGATGGTGCCCTCTGCGATGGCAATGCGATGGGTCTCGGCCTTGTCGGACACGTCAACCATGCGCACCTCGCCCTTGGCGTCCACGTGCGTCAGCTCGTCGCGACGGGCGTCGCGGGCGGGCTCGGTAGCAGCACTGGCAGTCGGCTGCGCGGACGCGTCGGCGCTGTCAGCATTCGCCGCAGCCATGGCATTATGGGCAGACATTGCGGCCCTGCGAGCGGCCTTGGTGGCATCGGCGTACCTGCTCTTGGCCATATGATCATCCTCCGATTTGGGACATAAATCGTTGCGTGCCCTCAATTATCGCGTGTTCCTGCGGTTTGTGGGCCACGGCATCGCGCCAAATCGAAAGTACCTGCATATCATCACCACGGCGCAGGGCGTCACGCACCGAATACTCGGCATCGCTGAACAGGCACGGACGCACATTGCCATCGGCCGTCAGGCGCAGGCGGTTGCAATTCGCACAAAAATGGTTGGACATGGCGCTAATAAAGCCGACCGTTCCTGCCGCACCCGGAAAGTGCCAATAGCGCGCAGGGCCCGCGCCGGCAGGAGCGTCGTTGATGTCGAGCGGCTCGAGCTCGCCCAGTCCCGCCGCGGTGGCCCCGGCATTGATGCGCGCCCGCAGCTCGTCGCTCGGCACGGTATCGCTCGCGTCCCACAGCTCGGGATTGAGCGTGGGCGCATGCGGGTCCACAGCGCAATGCGAGCTCGTGTGTTCGTCGCCGATAGGCATGTATTCGATAAAGCGCAGGTGGATGGGGCGGTCGAGCGTGAGCCGCGCAAGGGCCACTACATCCTGGTTGAGCCGGCGCACCACAACGCAGTTGACCTTAACGGGCTCAAAGCCCCAAGCCAGCGCCGCGTCGATGCCAGACATGGTCTGCTCGAGTCGACCCAAGCGCGTGATCTTCCCAAACAGCGTAGGGTCGAGCGTGTCGAGCGAGATATTGACGCGGTTAAGCCCGGCATCTTTGAGCTGCGGCGCCAACTTGGGAAGCAGGGCGCCGTTGGTGGTGAGCGAGATGTCCTCGATCTGCGGAATCGCGCGGATGTCGCGAATGAGCGGAATGATGCGACGGCTGACCAGCGGCTCGCCGCCCGTCAGACGCACGCGGCGAATACCCTCCCCCGCCACCAAGCGCACAAAGCGGGCGATTTCCTCGGCGCTGAGCAGCTCGTCGTGCGCGCGGGGCGCCACGCCATCGGCCGGCATGCAATAGATGCAGCGGAAATTGCACTTGTCGGTAACGGCAATGCGCAGGTAGTTGATGTCGCGGCCAAAACCGTCATGTTGCACGTGCCCGTCCACGCGGCCCTCCCCTCACGCGGCGTTTTATTCTTCGGAAAACATAATACCCCACGAGAAAATCATGCCGACACCCGTACGACAGGACAGGTCACTTCAAGCAAAACGGACTTTCCAAGCCCATCCTCAGCTCGCAAACCATCACAACATTCGATGCTTTTCCCGTTTTTGGCAAAAAACGTCGAATGTTGTGATGGTTTGCCTGCCCACGGCACCCCGCAGAAGGACCAAAGCGCCCCTAAAGGCCGCCGTCCCAGTGCCGAATCACGAATTCTCGCAGATCATTCTGCCGTTTCTGGAACGCTTCACTTCGGTCGCACTTGAGACCCATAGCGAGCGCGATGGCATTCATCGCCCGATGCAATTGCAGTTGATGGGCAAACTGAGTCCCGGTGAGGACGATCATCCTAAAGCCCAGCGCGCTCAGCACGGTCATACGCTCCGCATCCGACGCGCTGCGCTGTTTATCAAGATGGTCCGAGCCGTTGTATTCAATCCCCGTACCACTCTCAGGCGCATATACGTCGATCTCGAAATACCCGGCCTTTGCGAGATACTTGAACTCGTTGGGAACATCGACCCGATGGTTGAGCTCGATCTTGGCGTATCCCAGCCCGCCCTGGGAGCGTTTTGCTACGACCATGATTGCGGTGGCCGTCTCCATGGGCGACCGCGCGCCATCGTGCACGCGCTTGAGCACGGCGGCCGCGCGTATAGCCCCCTGACGAGATCGGTTCTCATTGCAATAGGCAATCAAGTCGGCAACGGTATACCTCTGCCCCATCTCGATATAATCGCCTGTCGACAGATGATTCAAATGGTATCGGGCACAGATTTCGTAGCCATATTCCAGCTGCTCGGGCTCACTCATCCACGAACCCGCTTGGACAAAGCACATGACCTCATCAACCACCAGAAGGTCCTCCGCCACCTCGATAAGATGGTCTGGAGGTACCGGCGCCCCAAACACGTGGCACCTAAATCCAGCCGGCGTCGAGCGCTCAAAATCGAAGTTGACGAGCGTGTCGATATGATCGAGCTCTTCTCGTGGAATACCGAGCGAAACCAGATAGTCGGCAACAATCCCAACTGCCGTTGAAGCCCTCAGCCCCTTGGCATCGAGCCCCAATTTGGGCAGGCTCGCGGTCGGCTCCGCCTCGTTAGCAAGCGAGTCCTCATCGTATAGGCTGCTTGCTCGCGAGAGCGGCTCGGACGGGCGCGCCACGTTGTGGTACAGCCAGGCAGTCTTATGGGACAGGACGATCGGCAGGTCCATGAGCCCTCCAATGGAGTCGGATAACCAACCTTATTCCCCTGCCCACGGGTCCGCACACCTTCGCGCGCAAGAAAGCGATTCCACCCGATCGAGTGGTAAAAAAACCATCACAACATTCGATGCTTTTCCCGATTTTGGCAAAAAACATCGAATGTTGTGATGGTTTGAGTCGAGGTGAGGGGCACGGAGGGATCAAAGCATCGTGCTTGGAGCGTGACTTTTTTCGCCCCACTGTCGACACAAACCTTGACTCTACAATCGTTGTAGGGTTTTCACTACACTGGTAGCTAAACGAACCAAGCCAGAAAGCCCCGCCCATGGAACACGACCTCACACGCGGCAATGTCCTTAAGACCATCGCGGTCTTTGCCCTGCCCTATATGCTCTCGTACTTTTTGCAGATGCTCTACGGCATGGCCGACCTGTACATGATGGGGCAGTTTAGCGGCGCCGCCGGCATCACCGCCGTGGGCAATGGCGCGCAGACGCTCTACATCATTACCGTGACGCTCGTGGGCCTGGCCATGGGAACGACGGTCATCGTCGGCCACGCCGTGGGCTCGCGCCGGTTTGACCGCGCCGAGACCGCCATCGGCAACACCATTACGCTGTTTATGGGCGTCTCGATGGTACTGGCCGTCATCTTGTTTGCACTATGCCCGCAGGTTGTGGCGCTCATTGGCACGCCGCCCGAGGCGGTCGAAGGCACCGCCGCCTACCTGCGTATCTGCTTTGTCGGCATTCCGTTTATCGCCGCATACAACATTCTTTCAGCCATCTTTCGCGGCCTGGGCGATTCGCGCTCGCCCATGTACGTGATTGGCGTGGCGTGCATCATCAACATCGCGCTCGATTTTCTGTTTATCGGGCATATGGGGCTCGGCCCCGTGGGTGCGGCGCTCGGCACGGTAACCGCCCAGACGGCCAGCGTTGCGCTCGCACTCGTGTGGCTTAAGAGCCGCCGTACGAACATCCACGTTAAGCGCAGCGACCTGCGCCCCCAGGCCGAGGTGCTCGGCAGCATTCTTAAGATCGGCGTGCCCGTGGCCGTGCAGGACGGCTGCATCCAGGTGGCGTTTATGTTTATCACCGTCATCGCCAACCATCGAGGGCTCGTCGACGCCGCCGCCGTGGGCCTGGTCGAGAAGATGATCAGCTTTTTGTTCATTGTGCCGAGTTCCATGGGCGCCACCGTCAGCGCGCTCACGGCGCAAAACGCCGGCGCGGGCAAGGGCGACCGCGCACGTCAGGTGCTCAAGGACGCCATGACCATCTCGGTAGTGTACGGCTGCCTGATCACGGTGCTGATGTGGCTGGTGGCACCGGCGTTTATCGGCTTTTTTGCCAAGGACCCCGCGGTGGTCGCGGCCGGTACCGGCTATATGCACAGCTACATTTTCGACGCAATCTTTGCCGGCATCCACATTTGCTTTAGCGGCTTTTTCGCTGCATACGGCAAGAGCTACATCGGCTTTGCGCACAACGTGCTGGCCGTAGCGCTCATTCGCGTGCCGGGCGCGTGGCTGCTGTCGAACGCCTATTCCGATACGTTGTTTCCCATGGGCATCGCCTCGCCGTGCGGGTCAATTCTGTCGGCAGTCATTTGCGTGATGGCATTCACCGTACTCAACCGCCGCGGAGCTTTTGACAAGCTGATGGCGTAGCGGGGCAACGCGAAATCGCCCTCATCGACGGCATCGTCAGCGACGACCCGGCGACCCGAGTGACGCAGATCACGGTGCCGGTTTCCCCAGCAAAGTAAGAACCGCCCGGAAGGCATCATGCTTCCCGGGCGGATCTTCAATTTGGCTATCGACGCCTTAAGCCTGGGGCAACTGACCAGTAGCCAGGATCTGCTCGAGTGCGTCCTCATCCAGCACGGGCACACCCAGCTGCTCGGCCTTGGTGAGCTTGGAGCCCGCCTTGGGGCCGGCGACCAGATAGCTCGTCTTCTTCGACACACTACCCGAAACCTTGGCGCCGAGTACCTTGAGCGCCGCACCCGCCTCGTCGCGGGTGCGGTTGACGAGCGTGCCTGTCAGCACGAAGGTCAGACCCGCAAGCGGCTGTGCGTCGGCGAGCTCACCTGCCACGCCAGCGTCGGCTGCGGCTTGCGCGTGCGCGGCGCTCAAATCGACCTCGAGCGACAGGCCCGCCTGGCGCAGGCGCTCCAGCACGGCAAGGTTCTCGGGCACGGCCAGGAACTGCTTGACGCTCGCCGCAATCTTAGGACCGATGCCCTCGCACTCGGCGATGTCTTCTTCGCTCGCCAAGACGAGCTTGTCAATCGACAGGAATCGCTCGGCGATGACCTCGCCCACGCTCTTGCCCACGTGGCGGATGCCCAGGGCAAACAGCACGCGACCGAGCGGCTGGCTCTTGGACTTGTTGAGCTCGGCGATGATTTTCTCGGCCGTCTTGAGGCCTACCGGAATGGGGTCACCCTTCTTGACGCCCTTTTTGCTGTTGGAGCTGGCATAGGTGCGCCCCGTGTCCAGTCCGGCGATGTCATCAACCGTGAGCTGGTAGAAGTCCGCGACATCGTGGATCAGACCGGCGGCGATCATCTTGTCGACGATCTCGTCGCCCAGGCCGTCGACGTCCATGCAGCCGCGGCTCACCCAGTGGAGCAAGCGCTCCTTGAGCTGTGCGGGGCAGTCGATGGACACACAGCGGTAGGCAACCTCGCCATCCTCGTGGACCACGGGGCTGCCGCACACGGGGCAGACCTCGGGCATCTGCCAGTCGACCGAATCGGCCGGACGCTCGTCGAGCACCGGGCCCACGACCTCGGGAATCACGTCGCCCGCCTTGTGCACGATAATGGTGTCGCCCTCGCGCACGTTTTTGCGGCGGATCTCGTCGATGTTGTGCAGCGTGGCACGCGCGATGGTGGAGCCGGCAACCGTCACTGGGTCGAACTCGGCGACCGGCGTGAGCACACCGGTGCGGCCCACCTGGATGCGAATTTCGCGCAGGACGGTCTGCTTTTCCTCGGGCGGGAACTTAAAGGCGATGGCCCAGCGTGGCGCGCGGGCAGTAAAGCCCAGGTCGAGCTGCTGCTGGAAGCTGTCGACCTTTACGACTACGCCGTCGATGTCGTAATCCAGGTCGCCGCGGTGCTCGAGCGCCTGGGCACAGAACTCGTGGACCTCGGCCGGCGTGGCGCAGCGTGCCACGTTGGGGTTGACGCTAAAACCGGCACTGCGCAGCCAATCAAGGAACTCGCGCTGGCTGTGGACGTGCAGCGGATCGGTATCGGCGATGGCGTAGATAAAGGTGGCCAGGTCGCGGCGCGCCGTGACCTTGGGATCCTTTTGGCGCAGGCTGCCAGCGGCGGCGTTGCGCGGGTTGGCGAAGGGGTCGCGGCCCTCGGCATCGGCCTCTTCATTCAGACGTACAAAGCTGCCTTTGGGCATATAGACCTCGCCGCGCACCTCAATGGTACGCTCGCGGTCGGCGCCCATGTGGGCGAGCGCGGGCTCGGACAGGTGCATGGGCACGTCCTTGATGGTACGGACGTTGAGCGACACGTCCTCGCCCGTGGTGCCGTCGCCGCGCGTGGCCGCGCGCACGAAGGTGCCGTTTTGGTAGGTAAGTGCCACGCCCAGGCCGTCGATCTTAAGCTCGCAGGTATAGGTGACGCTGCCGGCACCGAGGGCATCCTCAGTGCGCTGGAGCCATGCGTCAAGCTCGTCCAGATCCATGGCATCGTCCATGGAATACATGCGCGCCATATGCGTGACCGGCGTAAACTGCTCGCTCACGTAGCCGCCCACGCGTTGGGTGTAGCTGTCGGGCGTCACCAAATCGGGGTAGGTCGCCTCGATCTGCTGGAGCTCAACGAGCATTTTGTCAAAGGCAGCATCCGTGATCTCGGGCGCGTCGAGCATGTAGTAGCGATAGGCGTGGTAATCGAGCTCGTGGCGCAGCTCGGCCGCGCGCGCGGCGGCTTGGGCACGGGCATCGGCCGGTGCAGCGGTATCCGTGCTCGCTGGCGTTTCGGTATCGATGTCCACGCCGTCACCAAACAGGCTCGATTGCTCCATAGCGGCACTCCTTCGCTCGATTTCAAACGGATACAAGAGTACCACCGGTCGCAACGGGGCCGAATAGCGGTCTCAAACCGCACTGAATCGGCAGCCGCCAGTCTGGGGTGGACAGTTAGTTCAGATACGTATAAATCCTAGAGCTGGATCAGGCACGCACACCTCTGTTTCGACTAATTTGGGCTCCTCGAGGCCATGCAAACGTCCCATCCTCCCTTCCAAACGCCCATCCGAGCCCCATCCCAATCAGAAATTGCTCAAAACGCATCCCAAGCTGCCCAAGATTTATACGTATCTGAACCAACTGTCCAGACCATTACGAACCAGGCCTCTTGTCAGCTCCATGTGATCCGTTTTCCTCCGCCCCCAACGGATCAATAAGAAAAGAGGGGCTGCCCCACGTTGATGGGACAGCCCCTCTGGCTTCGATATGTGCAATACGGCCCGTTAGAAACCCTGACCGTAGCCTTGGCCCTGGCCCTGCTGGCCCAACAGCTCCTCCAGATGCTGGCGCAGCTGTTCGTCAGTAATGCCACCGTTGCCGGTATCGGTCGCGCTGTCGTCCTGTTGCTGGTTCTGCAGCTCCTCGTCGGAGCCCAGTTCAACCGTGACCTTCTTCTCTTCCTTGCCGCGCATGAGCGTAATCTCGACCTTCTCGCCCACCTCGTGGCTGCGCAGCGCGATGATTAGGCCATCGGCGCTCGTAATCTCGTCGTCGCCCAGCTTGGTAATGACATCACCCTCTTGGATGCCGGCCTTGGCGGCGGGACCATCCTCGACGACGCTCGCCACGTACGCACCGCTATCGGTGCTCAGCTTGTTGGTACGGGCGTTGAGCGCGTTGACGCTCGAAAGCGTGGCGCCCAGGTACGGATGAACCGGCGTCTTGCCGTCGATGATCTGGTCGGCAATATTCTTGGCATAGTTGACCGGAATGGCAAAGCCCACGCCCGAGCTGGAGCCCGAGTAGCTCTCGATGAGCGAGTTAATACCCACGAGCTCGCCGTTGTCGTTGACGAGCGCGCCGCCGGAGTTGCCCGGGTTGATGGCAGCATCGGTCTGGATCATGTTGGCATAGATAGTGTTGCCGCTGGTAGAGCTCATGGCCGTGGAGCGATACAGCGCCGACACAATACCCGTGGAGACAGACTGCTCGTTGCCGAACGGCGAGCCGATCGCCATGACCCACTCGCCCACGTTGAGCTTGGAGGAATCACCAATCTCGATCGGCGTGAGCTTGGAGGCGTCAGCATCCTTGAGCTTGATGACGGCCAGGTCGCTTGAGGCATCGTTGCCCACGAACTCGGCCTCATAGGTGGTGCCGTCGTCCATGGTCACCACATACTGGTCATAGCCATCGACCACGTGGTTGTTGGTGAGGATGTGGCCCTCGGTATCGAGTACTACGCCCGAACCGACGCTGCCCGAGCTGTCCGACTCGTCAGCAGACTGCGAAAGCGAGCCATTCTGGCTACCGCTCGAAGTGGCGGTGATGGAAACGACGGAAGGCAGGGCCTTGGCAGAAACGGCCTCGGCCAGCGTGGTGTCCTCGGAGTCGATCGTGATCTTTTGTGTCGACGAACCCGAAGCGCCCGCCGTCACGGCATTCTTGCCGCCGCCAATGTTGAGCGTGCCACTCATAATGAGCGCAATGACCAGCAGGGCTCCGCAGGCACAGCCGGCGAGCGCCGTAATAAAGATCGGCAGCTTTTTGGTCTTGGTCTTGACCACTGTGTGCTTGTTTACAACCTGCTGGCCGCCCAGCGGCTTGCCGGTCTGTGTGTCGAAGGCCTGCACGTAGGGAATGTTGCTGCCGGCAGGCGTCGACTCCACCTGCACACGAGGCTGCTGCTGGGTCTCGCCAGCGTTGCCCGCATCCTGAGGACGCTGGGAATCGTTCTCGCTCATGGCTGCGATCCTTTCGTCAAATAACCAAAGGCCCGCCAAACATGTGGCGGGCCATCATTGTTCACGTTGAGTTGTACCCCAATATGCGGGCGAACGTGTATGAGAACGCAATCTTTTAGGAAGGCTTAAGTTCTTCTGCAAACCCGAAAGGAGCCCGCACATGCGGCAAAACCACCACAAAGGTGCCTGCCCCCTTTGTGGTGGAAATCTAGTCCTTAAACAGGTAGCCTACGCCGCGGACGGTGGTGATGTGGGCCGCGATCTGCGGGCCCACCTTGGAGCGGATGCGTCGAATGTGCACGTCGACGGTACGCGTGCCGCCGCAGTACTCAAAGCCCCACACGCGGTGCAGCAACACCTCGCGGCTGTAGGCACGGTTGGGGTGCGTCGCCAAAAAGCTCAGCAGCGAGTACTCCATCAGCGTCAGGTCAATGGGCTCGTTATCGAGTGTCACCTGGTAGGTAGCCAGGTTAATCTCGAGGTTATCGATGTTGAGCACATCGTCGGCGGTGACGGTCTCCTCCTCGCCCATCAGACGCTGCGCACGAGCCTTAAGCTCGTTGGGCGTCGCCGTGGGGCATACAAAGTCGGCATGCGCGTGATTGGGCAGGCGCAGGGTGCCGAGCGCCTCATCGTCGACGATCACCAACATGGGGACGCCGCCGCGGTCGTCGAGCCATTTGGCAATCTGATCGATGCGGTCGCTGCGGATGCCATCAGAATCGAGAATCAGCAGGTCAAAGTCGTGCGCTGCAGTCGGCGAATCGGGGGTTGCCAGGCTCACCTCGACACCCAGGGTGGTCGTCAAGCTGCGGGCAAACTCGTGGAAGCGCGTCGTGCGCGCCATGAACAGGGCACTCTTTTCGGACATATCGGCCTCCAAAGAAATGAGCTCAATCGTACTGGAACAAGCCAGCGCGATTAGGAGTTCGCCAGGTAGTGCTTGATCTCCCACTCGGTGATCGTAGACTCAAACTTATGCCACTCGTCACGCTTCTTTTTGAGGAAGAAGCTGTGGATGTGCTCGCCGAGGGCATCCTTCATAAACTGCGAGTCCTCAAACACGTCGAGCGCCTCTTTGAGCGAGCGCGGCAGCGGCGTGTAGCCGGCCTCGACCATCTGACGGTCGGTAAGCTTGAGCGTCTCGGCCGTGGCCTCGGGCGGGAGCTCCAGCTTGCGCTCGATGCCGTCCAGACCAGCCGCCAGCGTGACGGCGTTGACCAGGTACGGGTTGGCCATGGGATCGGGACTGCGCAGCTCGATGCGCGTGGACAGCTGCTTGCCGGGCTTGTAGACCGGGATGCGGACCATACTCGCGCGGTTGCGCAGGCCCCACGTGGCGTACTGCGGTACGGAGTCGCCACCCGTGGTGATGCGCTTGTACGAGTTGACCGTGGGGTTGGTGATGGCGCTGATCTCGCGCGCGTGCGCCAGGATACCGGCCATGTAGTGTTTGGCGATGTCGGAGAGATGGTACTTCTCGTCGTCCTCGCCCCAAAAGACGTTGTTGCCGTCGTGGTCGAATAGCGACTGGCACAGGAACATAGCGCTGCCGTCCTCGCCCGCCAACGGCTTGGGCATAAAGGAGGCGTGGCAACCGCTCTCGTAGGCCTGCTGCTTAATGATGAGTTTGGCCGTGGTGATGGCGTCGGACATGCTCAGGGCCTCGGCGTGGCGCAGGCTCATGCCGTGCTGCGAGCGGCCGGCGGCGTGGAAGGTGTACTCCACGGGCACGGACATCTTCTCGAGCGTGAGGACCGTGTTGCGGCGCAGGTCGCGGGCGGCGTCACTCACCGAAAGATCGAAGTAGCCCACGTTGTCGAGCGGCTCGGGGGTGTGCTCGTCGGGGAAATAGTAATACTCCAGCTCGGCGCCCACGTTGAGCAGATAGCCAGCCTTCTCGGCCTTGCGGAACATGCGGCGCAGGGCATCGCGCGGGTCGCCGGCGAAGGGCTTGCGATCGGGAGTACACACGTCGCAGAACACGCGGGCGACGCCGTTGTGGCTCGGGCGCCACGGCAGGATCTGGAAGGTCGAAGCATCGGGAAACGCCAGCATGTCGGCTTCCTCGGGCGTGGCAAAACCCTCGATGGCGGAGCCGTCAAAGCCAATACCCTCCTCAAAAGCGACCTCGAGGTCCTCGGGGCTAATGGCAAAGTTCTTGAGGCGGCCGAGAATGTCGACAAACCACAGACGCACAAAGCGGATGTCACGCTGCTCTACGGAGCGGAGTACGTAATCGATGTTCTGCTGGTTCATGTCGCTCCCCTTTCTTTCGGGCGGGTTTCGACTGGTCTATATCGCAGATACTATCGCAGAAAAATGTTTCCGCAGGGTTAAAGCGTATCAAGCGCTCAAAAAACGTGCGCGAACAGGCAGTTGCGAACGAGCGATTAGCGCGAGGTCGAAGCGCGGTGTTCGATGTGACCGGGAACCTCGATGCGCTTGGGGGCGAGCTTTGCGGCCTCGCCCACGGTGGTGGTAACGACGTCGATGCGCTCGGAAAGGCGCTCGACTACGCGCTCGGCAATGGTGAGGGTGTCCTGCGCGGCCGTGGTAACGCCGCCAAAGAGCACATGGTTCCAGGGGTAGTCGTCAAACGTCGCGATCTTGAGCCCCGCCGGCAGCGAGGGACCAAGCTGCGCCAGTGCCTCGGTCAGACGCAGGAAAACCAGGCCGTTGACGGCGATAAGGCCGAGCCTTTTGCCCGCGTAGTCGCGGATGGTCTTGTCCAAACGGCCAACGCCCGTGGCGCCACCGTCGGCCAGGGTGACGACCTCGCCCGCAAGGCCGCGGCGCGAAAGCTCGTCGGCAAAGGCCTCGGCGCGCTCTCGACGCACGGGGCTATCGTCGCTTGCCTCGGTGAGCAGGCACAGACGCTCGCTGCCCGCAGCTGCCAAGGCGTCTACCAAGCCGGCGACCAGCTCACGGTTGTTAGATGTCACCAGGTCAACACCGCCGTCGGCAACGTCGCGGTCGAGCAGCACGACGGGCAGACGTCCCGCTGCCGCGGCGATCGCCTCGTCATTGCCTCCGCAGGTGTTGACGACCAGGCCGTCCACGCCGGCATCGATAAGTCTGGTGAGCGACTCCGCTTCCTTAGCGGGGTCGTTGCCGCTAATGGCCGTCATGAGCGAGCAGCCGCGCGCCGCGGCGCTGGCGGAAAGGCCCTCGAGCATGGCGCTCGAGAACGGGTTGGCGATGTCAGCCAGAATCACACCGATGAGGTTCGTACGCGAGCTGCGCAGATTGCGCGCGGCGGCACGTGGGCGATAGCCGGTGCGCTCGATAACTGCCGCGATGCGAGCACGGGTCTCCTCGGTCATTTGCCCGGGGCGGTTGTTGAGATAGCGCGAGACCGTGGCCGGGCTCACGCCCGCCTCGGCGGCAATGTCCTTGATTCTCATCTGCGCCATAGCGCACCCCGTTTCCCAATGTCGGCAGTCTGAGCCATTTTAGGCATTTTTTAAAAATCTCGGTTGCAAAACGCTGTAGGTGAGTATACTACAACTCGAAACGAAACCGATTTCGTAAACCGATTTCGGTGAGCGTTG
>CAUDAE010000026.1 GCA_958447445.1 uncultured Collinsella sp. | reverse complement strand
GAAAGCACTTAATGTGCTTTCCGTCTTGCGCAGGACTGTAGAGCAGCAAACTTAAAACCGGGGCCGCCCGGTCCGGGAATCCGCCCAAGCGCACAGGAGGGGATTCCTTTTGTGTAGGCTTTGCGGAAATGTGGCTATTTAAGGATACGCCCGGCGGCGTGGTCTGTTGACGGCACAGCTAATGGCACGTATCCTATCGAACTGCGTGTTTCGTAGGGGGATGCTGACCCCTCGATTCAAGCCGTTGCACTTTACAGAAAGCTGGAATCATTCGAGAAGGAGTACGCTTTGCCTACTATTAACCAGCTGGTTCGCCAGGGCCGTCGTTCCGTGCCCAAGAAGTCCAAGAACGCTGCTCTGCAGCACAACTCCCAGAAGCGCGGCGTGTGCACCCGTGTCTTCACCACGAGCCCCAAGAAGCCGAACTCGGCTCTTCGTAAGGTTGCCCGTGTTCGCCTCGTCAACGGCATCGAAGTTACTGCTTACATCCCGGGTGAGGGCCACAACCTGCAGGAGCACTCCATCGTGCTCGTCCGCGGCGGTCGTGTCCGTGACCTCCCTGGTGTCCGTTATCACGTCATCCGTGGCGCCTACGACGCTGCTCCGGTCCAGAACCGTATGCAGGCCCGTTCCAAGTACGGTGCTAAGCGCCCCAAGGCCAAATAAGCCAGATAACGTTTTGATACTTTCGCCGTGTGCCGCCTAAGCGCCGCACGGTAGACACTTAAGGAGATTTCACATGCCGCGTCGTGCAGCAGCTAATCGTCGTGAGGTTCAGCCTGACGCCGTTTACAACAACCGCCTGGTGACTCAGCTCATCAACAAGGTCCTTCTTGACGGCAAGAAGGCCACCGCTGAGCGCATCGTTTACACCGCTTTCGAGATCGTTGCCGAGAAGTCCGAGGGTGGCGACGCTCTCGCTACCTTCAAGAAGGCTATGGACAACGTCAAGCCCACGCTCGAGGTTAAGCCCAAGCGTGTCGGTGGCGCTACCTATCAGGTCCCGATGGAGGTCAACTCCCGTCGTTCCACCGCTCTGGGCATCCGCTGGATCGTCAACTTCTCCCGCGCTCGCAAGGAGAAGACCATGGCCGAGCGTCTCGCCAACGAGATCCTCGACGCTTCCAACGGCCTGGGCGCTTCCGTCAAGAAGCGTGAGGACGTCTTCAAGATGGCCGAGGCCAACCGCGCGTTCTCTCACTATCGTTGGTAAGTTAAGGTAAGGAACTAACATGGCTAAGCCTAAGTACAAGCTTTCCGATACCCGTAACATCGGCATCATGGCTCACATCGATGCTGGTAAGACCACCACGACCGAGCGTATTCTTTACTACACCGGTAAGACCCACAAGATCGGTGAGGTCCATGAGGGCGCTGCCACCATGGACTGGATGGTTCAGGAGCAGGAGCGCGGCGTAACCATTACCTCCGCTGCTACCACGTGCTTCTGGAACAAGGACGGTAAGGACTACCGCATCCAGATCATCGATACCCCGGGCCACGTTGACTTCACCGCCGAGGTCGAGCGCTGCCTGCGCGTCCTCGATGGCGCTGTCGCCGTCTTCGACGCCGTTGCCGGCGTTCAGCCCCAGTCTGAGACCGTTTGGCGTCAGGCTTCCACCTTCAACGTCCCCCGCATCGCCTTCATCAACAAGTATGACCGCGTGGGCGCTGACTTTTTCAACGCTATCGAGACCATGAAGGATCGTCTCGACGCTAACGCCGTGGCCGCTCAGGTCCCGATGGGTGCCGAGGACAACTTCTGGGGCGTCATCGACCTGGTCACCATGACTGCATGGGACTTCAAGGCCGACGAGAAGGGCATGACCTACCCCGAGCCGATGGACGAGATCCCGGCTGAGTTTGCTGACATCGCTGCCACCAAGCGCGAGGAGCTCCTCGACGCTGCTGCCAGCTTTGACGACGAGCTCATGGAGAAGATCCTCATGGAGGAGGACTTCACCGTCGAGGAGCTCAAGGCTGCTCTGCGCAAGGGCGTTCTGGCCAACGAGCTCAACCTCGTCTTCGTGGGCTCCGCCTACAAGAACAAGGGCGTTCAGGAGCTGCTCGACGCTGTCGTCGACTACCTGCCCAGCCCGCTCGACGTCGAGGCCGTCACCGGTACCGATCCGGACACCGGCGAGGAGATCCAGCGTCATCCTTCCTTCGACGAGCCCTTCTCCGGCCTGGTCTTCAAGATCATGACCGACCCGTTCGTCGGTAAGCTCACCTACGTCCGCGTTTACTCCGGTCGCGCCGAGTCCGGCTCCTACGTGGTCAACGCTTCCAACGGTCAGCGTGAGCGCCTCGGCCGCATCCTCGAGATGAACGCCGCCGAGCGTATCGACCGTGACGACGCCGCTGCCGGCGACATCGTCGCTTGCGTCGGCTTCAAGAACTCCACCACCGGTGACACCCTGTGCGCCGAGGGCAAGGAGATCGTCCTCGAGAAGATCGAGTTCGCTAAGCCCGTTATCGACGTTGCCATCGAGCCCAAGACCAAGGCCGAGCAGGACAAGATGTCCCTGGCTCTGACCAAGCTCGCCGAGGAGGACCCGACCTTCCAGGTGTCCACCAACCACGAGACCGGCCAGACCATCATCGCCGGCATGGGCGAGCTGCACCTCGAGATCATCGTCGACCGTCTGCTCCGCGAGTTCAAGGTTGACGCTAACGTTGGTAAGCCCCAGGTTGCCTACCGCGAGACCGCTGGTCACGACGTCGAGAAGGCTGAGGGCAAGTTCGTCCGTCAGTCCGGTGGTCGCGGTCAGTACGGCCACGCCGTCATTAAGCTCGAGAAGATGGAGGAGGGCTTCGGCTACGAGTTCGTCAACGCTATCGTCGGCGGCGTCGTGCCCAAGGAGTACATCCCGTCCATCGACAAGGGCATCCAGGAGGCCCTGAACACCGGTGTTATCGCCGGCTTCCCGGTCCTCGACGTAAAGGTCACCCTGTTCGACGGTTCTTACCACGAGGTCGACTCCTCCGAGGCCGCCTTCAAGATCGCCGGTTCCATGGCTATCAAGGACGCCCTCAAGAAGTCCGATCCGCAGCTGCTCGAGCCGATCATGGCTGTCGAGGTCGAGACCCCCGAGCAGTACATGGGCGACGTTATGGGCAACCTCTCCGGTCGCCGCGGCAAGATCGAGGGCATGGAGGATCGCAAGAACAGCAAGCTCATCCGTGCCAAGGTGCCGCTGGGCGAGATGTTCGGTTACGCTACCGACCTTCGCTCCCAGACCCAGGGCCGTGCATCCTACACGATGCAGTTCGACTCTTATGAGCCGGCGCCCAAGTCCATCGTGGACGAGGTCATGAGCAAGAACGCCTAAGTTCGAGCTCCCTGTTACGTAATCCGCGAGAACATCTCTCGCACTCTTTGGAGGTTTAAGTTGGCTACCCAGAAGATCCGCATTCGCCTCAAGGGCTATGATCACGAGGTCGTCGATCAGTCCGCGAAGCTCATCGTCGAGACCGCTCAGAAGACCGGCGCTCGCGTTTCCGGTCCTGTCCCCCTGCCCACCGAGCGCAACCTGTACACGGTTATCCGCTCGCCGCACGTGAACAAGGACTCCCGTGAACAGTTCGAGATGCGCACCCACAAGCGCCTCATCGACATCCTCGACCCCACCTCGGGCACCGTTGATTCGCTCATGCGTCTCGACCTCCCCGCTGGCGTCGACATCGACATCAAGCTCTAAGCGATATCGCTCATAGCTTAAAGGGCCCCGCTGCCGTTACGGTAGCGGGGCCCTTTTGTTTTGAGTTTAGATTTTGGGATAGCGAATTCGTCTGCCGAGCCGACGGCTGCGGCGCTCTATTCGCTCAGGGGGCGCAAGGATGCTTCTTCGAAGTGGAAGACGCACAAGCCGCTCTCGGTCTCAATGCATGCGCGGCCGCAATCGTCGACCGTTCTAAATATGCCTCGTGCCAGCTCGTCTCCAGCGGGGGAGCGGGCGATAACGTGCTTCCCGATCCAATTAAGGTGGGCGATATATTCGTCGTGGACGGGCGCGAGCGGACCGGCATCTTCTTCCTTGGCGTTGAGGCGCTCTGCCCAGGCATCTGCAGCGTCTATAACTGCGTGATAGACCTCATCGAGGAGCATGTCGACGGCAGGTACGCTCTCGTTGAGATCCGAGAGACCGATTGCCGGCAGGCCACCATCGGGCACCTCTTGGGGCGCATAGTTCACATTGACGCCAATGCCGCAGACGGCGAAAGGTTTGCCTTCGTTATCGCGTGCGGCCTCGACCAGAATGCCGCCGAGCTTGCGTCCTCGCGCGACAAGGTCGTTGGGCCATTTAAGGCGAATCTCGTTTGCAAGACCCTGCTTTTCGAGTGCTTCGAGCACCGCTAGGCCGCTGACGGCGGCAAGACCAGAGAACTTTGCAGGATTAACGCATGGGCGCAGGACAAGCGAAAGCAATAAGTTGCCGACGGTTGAGTCCCACTTGTGCCCGCGCCGGCCGCGCCCTGCTGTTTGAGCCCGGGCGGCAAGTCCTGTGCCGTGCGGCGCTCCCTGTTTTCCTGCTTCGAGCAGGTCATCGTTGGTCGATCCGGTTACGTCGACTATCGTTAAACGAGAATCCATAACAGCTGCTACCTCCTAAGTAAATAAGGCAATCGCGCAATGGTGTCGAGAGATAGACACAATGTGAAGCCTTTGTCGCATTTGGA
This sequence comes from uncultured Collinsella sp., assembly GCA_958447445.1. Lineage (GTDB taxonomy): Bacteria > Actinomycetota > Coriobacteriia > Coriobacteriales > Coriobacteriaceae > Collinsella. The sequence continues at coordinate 12,753 of CAUDAE010000026.1, read as the reverse complement.
CAATTTAATGTTAACACGTCAACAAAGACTGAAATGCGTTATCCTCTCTTGGTCGATGTAAACACGTCAACAACTCAAAGGAGGTTAGTGATGGGTTTCACGATTCTTGGAACAGGCTCGGCGCTTCCTGAGCGCAGCGTTTCCAATGACGAGCTGTCTGAGTTCCTCGATACCTCGGATGAGTGGATTTTTACTCGCACAGGTATCAAGAGCCGCCACGTCTGCACCACCGAGTCACTTGACGACCTTGCCGTAGCGGCGAGCGAGCGGGCACTCCAGGTGTCCGGAATCGACGCGAGCCAGCTGGATCTGATCGTCTGCTCGACGACGACGGGTGACCACCTTGTTCCCGCCGAGGCGTGTGCCGTTGCTGAGCGACTTGGCGCGACGTGCCCTGCCTTCGATGTCTCGGCGGCTTGTGCCGGCTTCGTATTTGCGCTCGATGTCGCCGAGGGCTATATCGCCCGCAGCCGTGCCGAGCGCGTGCTTGTTGTTGCTGCCGAGCAGATGACGCGCGCGCTCGACTGGACCGACCGTGCCACCTGCGTGCTTTTTGGCGATGGGGCAGGCGCCGCAGTGATTGAAGCTGGGGGAGACAACCCCCTTGCCGTTGAGCTTTCGACGGCGCCCGACGTCGAGACGTTGCGCGTTCCCGGTCTGGTCGGTACCTCGCCGTTTAAGGCTTCCGCAGATAGCGCGAGCGTGCTGTCCATGAACGGCCGCCGCGTGTTCAAGTTCGGCGTCAACGCCATCTGCGACACGGTCCATAAGCTTGCGATCGATGCGGGCATTTTGGTCGAAGACATCGATCATTTTGTATTCCATCAGGCTAACGAACGAATCCTGAGCCAGGCGGTCAAGCGCCTGGGCGTGCCGGACGAGCGCGTGGTTCGCACGTTGCGCGAGACCGGCAACATTTCGAGCGCATGCATTCCGCTTGCCCTCGACCGGCTGGCAAACGCCGGTGCACTTCACACAGGCGACACCATCGCCTTGGTTGGATTTGGCGCCGGTCTGGATATAGGTGGCTATCTGCTTCGTTGGAAGTAGTCGCACATAGGAAATAAAAACGCCCCTAGGGCACAACCAAAGGAGAACTACCATGGCAGATCAGAAGACCTTCGAGCGCGTTTGCGACGTTATCCGCGAGACCGCCGGTCTTGACGATGTCGAGATGAAGCCCGAGTCCACGCTCGAGGAGATTGGTCTCGACAGCCTGGGCACCGTCGAGATCCTCGTTGCCGTCGAGGACGAGTTTGGCATCCAGCTCGATACCGAGGAGAACCCAAAGACGGTCGGCGAGTTCGCCGATACGGTCGAGGCGGCATTGGAGAAGTAGAGATGCTCAAGACTCCTCTCTGCGATCTGCTCGGCATCGAAAAGCCCGTGTTCCAGGGCGGTATGGCCTGGATTGCCGATGCCTCGCTGGCGTCCGCAGTGTCCGAGGCGGGTGGCTTAGGCATCATCGCGGCCATGAACGCCGACGCCAACTGGCTTCGCGACCAGATTCATGAGCTGCGCGCCAAGACGGATAAGCCCTTTGGCGTCAACGTCATGCTCATGAGCCCGTTTGCCGACGAGGTCGCGCAGGTCGTGATTGACGAGCGAGTGCCGGTCGTCGTGACGGGCGCCGGCAATCCCGCCAAGTACATGAAGGCGTGGAACGAGGCGGGCATCAAGGTCATCCCGGTCGTTGCCTCGGTGGCGCTGGCGCGCCTCGTGGCACGTCGTGGAGCCACGGCGGTTGTTGCCGAGGGTACCGAATCGGGCGGCCATATTGGCGAGACCTCGACGATGGCACTGGTGCCGCAGGTCGTCGATGCGGTTGACATTCCCGTCGTGGCCGCCGGCGGTATTGCCGATGGCCGCGGCGTGGCGGCCGCCTTTATGCTGGGCGCCGAAGGCGTGCAAGTGGGTACGCGCTTTCTGGTCGCAGACGAGTGCACCGTCTCGGAGCAGTACAAGGAGATGGTCCTGAAGGCCAACGACACTTCGACGCGTGCGACCGGTCGCTCGACGGGACATCCAGTGCGCGCCCTCAAGAGCCCCTTCACCAACGCCTATGCCAAGAGCGAGGGTTCCGGCGCGAGTGCCGAGGAGCTCGGTGCTATGGGAACCGGTGCGCTGCGTAAGGCCGCCAAGGACGGCAACTACGAAGAGGGTTCGTTTTTGTGTGGACAGATTGCCGGCATGGTTAGCGAGCGCCAGAGCGCACGCGAAATCGTTGACGATCTGGTCGATGGCGCCGAGCGCGTCCTGAAGGGTGCGTCCGCATGGGTAGCGTAGCGTTTCTGTTTGCCGGCCAGGGTGCCCAACATCCCGCGATGGGCGTCGACCTGATCGAGACATCGCCGGCGGCCGCCGAGGTGTTCACCATTGCCGACGAGGTGCGCCCGGGGACGAGCGAGCAGTGCCGGAGCGCCTCCAAGGAGGAGCTCTCGCAGACCGAGAACACGCAGCCTTGCGTGTTCGTGCACGACTTGGCTGTCGCCGTCGCCCTGCGCGAGCGCGGCGTGGTGCCTGCCGCCTGTGCGGGATTCTCGCTGGGCGAGGTCGCTGCACTCAGCTTTGCGGGGGCATTCGATACGCGAGCGGGTTTTGAGCTCGTGTGTGAGCGCGCGGCATTGATGGCCACGGCGGCCGAGCGTCACCCTGGCGGCATGCGCGCCGTCATCAAACTTGATGCTGCGCAAGTCGAGAACCTGGCTGCGCAGGCCGGCGAGGACTGCTGGCCGGTCAACTACAACAGTCCCCAGCAGACGGTTGTGGCCGGAGCGCCCGATGCGCTGCAGACCCTCGACGTCCTAGTAAAAGAGGCTGGCGGCCGCGCCATGAAAGTCGCGGTGTCGGGTGCATTTCATAGCCCCTATATGGCCGAGGCGACCTGTGGCCTTGCCGCATATATTGAGGCCGGTCACGCGCCGTCCCCGTTGCTCATTCCTGTTTTGGCAAATATGACAGCGGCGCCCTATCCGGCGGACCCCCAGACGGCATCGGATGTCTTGGCCAATCAGGTGAGGAATGCCGTGCGCTGGGGCGATACGCTGCATGCTCTGCAGGATCAAGGCATCGACACATTTATTGAGGTCGGCCCCGGCAAAACGCTGTCCGGCCTGATCAAGCGTACGTTGAGCGACGTTCGTGTGTATTCGTGCGAGACGGCCGAGCAGGTCGCAGCTATTGCCGACGAGCTCGCATAGTCCACAGGGCTGTAACCCGAAAGGAATGACATGGGCAACTTGAACAATGGCGCGCTCGAGCGCAACGACTCACGTCGCGTGGCACTGGTCACGGGCGGCTCGCGGGGTATCGGCCGCGCCTGTGCCGTGGGCCTGGCGGAGGACGGCTTTGATATCGCCGTCGTCTATGCCGGTAGCGCAGATGCGGCGCGCGAGACGTGCGAAGCCTGTGAGGCGGCTGGCGCCACGGCGCGCGCATATCAATGTGACGTGGCCGACCCCGCCGCCGTCAACACTTGCGTGGAGACGGTCCTGAGCGACTTTGGCTCCATTTGGGCGCTCGTCAACAACGCCGGCATCACGCGCGACGGCCTGCTCATGCGTATGGGTGACGATGCCTTCGACCGCGTGCTCGATGTCAATCTCAAGGGCACGTTCAATACGACGCGCGCGCTCACCAAGACCTTTATGCGCCAGCGCGGCGGCTGCGTCGTCAACATGAGCTCGGTCGTGGGCCTGATGGGCAATGCCGGGCAAGCCAACTACGCTGCCTCCAAGGCGGGCGTGATCGGCCTGACCAAGGCGGTGGCGCGCGAGCTTGCGCCCCGCGGCGTACGAGTGAACGCGGTTGCCCCCGGGTTTGTCGAGACGGATATGACGGCAAAGCTCTCGGAGAAGGTGCGTACGGTAACCGAGGAGCAGATTCCCCTTAAGCGCATGGCGCGCCCCGAGGAGGTGGCCGGCGTAGTGCGCTTTCTGGCGAGTGATGCGGCTGCCTACATTACGGGTGAGGTCGTGCGCGTCGACGGCGGAATGGCGATGTAGAAACCAGGGCCGAAGAACGGCTTGGATGAGGAGACCATGATGGAACAGAGAGTTGCAATCACCGGTATCGGTGCCGTGTCGCCGCTCGGCAACACCGCGCTTGCCACCTGGGCGGCCATGTGCGCCGGCACGTGCGGCATCGGCCCGATCACGCACTTTGATACCGATGCGTTTGCCGTCAAGGTGGCAGCCGAGGTCAAGGGCTTTGACGGCAACGAGTACTTTGGCAAGCGTGACGCCAAGCATCTCGACCCCTGCGTTCAGTTTGCGATGGCGGCTTCGGACGAAGCCATGCACGATGCGGGCTTTGATGTCGAAGGCGCCATCGATCGCGAGCGCCTGGGCGTCTACGTGGGTTCAGGCGTGGGCGGCATGCAGACGCTCGTCGACAACGTCCATACGATTGCCGACCGTGGGCCCCGCCGCGCATCGCCCTATATGATCGCGATGATGATCCCCAACATGGCATCGGGCAATATCGCAATCCGCCACAAGGCAAAGGGCCCGACCCTGCCCGTGGTGACCGCGTGCGCAACCTCGGCCCATGCGGTGGGCGAGGCGTTCCGCGCCATCAAGCACGGCTATGCCGACGCGATCCTCGCGGGCGGCGCCGAGGCGGCCATTATCCCCGATGCCGTTGCGGGCTTTACGTCCTGCCGCGCATTGACCACCAACCCCGATCCCGCGACGGCCTGCCGTCCGTTCGATGCAGACCGCGATGGCTTTGTGATGGGCGAGGGCGCCTGCGTGCTCGTGCTCGAGAGCATGGAACATGCGCAGGCGCGCGGTGCGCACATTTATGCCGAGGTCGTGGGCTACGGCAACACCGATGATGCCTATCACATCACGAGTCCTGATCCCGAGGCTGCCGGCATTGCCCGCGCGATATCGCTGGCGGTGACCGAGGGCGACGTCAAGCCTTCCGAGGGTCTCTACATCAATGCCCACGGCACATCGACCAAGCTCAACGATTCGTCCGAGACGGCGGGCATTAAGCGTGCGCTCGGCGAGGACGCGGCGCGCGCCGCGCACGTCTCGTCGACTAAGTCGATGACCGGCCACATGATCGGTGCCACGGGCGCCATCGAGGTCATGGCCTGCGCCATGGCGCTCGAGCAGGGCGTGGTGCCGCCGACCATTAACTACCGCACGCCCGATCCCGCCTGCGATCTTGACTACACGCCCAATCGCGCAGTTCGCGCCGACCTTACCTGGGCGCTTTCGACCAACCTAGGCTTTGGCGGGCACAACGCCGCCATCGCGCTGCGTAGATATACGAGGAGCTAGAGCATGGATTCCAAAAGACTTGCCGAGATAGCCGATGTTATGGAGGACCGCGGCCTCACGCGCGTGCGCGTTGAGGAGCCCGATGGCACCGCGGTCGAACTCGAGCGCGCGAGCGCCGCACAGCCGGTTGCCGTGCCCATGCCCATGCCGGGTGCCGTGACTGCTCCGGCGGTGGCTCCTGTCGCCATGCCTGCCGCCGCACCGGAGCCCGCCGCGCAGGCGCCTGCCGCCGCACCGGAGCCCAAGGGCACCGAGGTGACCGCTCCCATGGTTGGCGTTTTCTATGCTGCCCCGGCGCCGGGCGACGAGCCGTTTGTGCACGTGGGCTCCAAGGTCAAGGCCGGCGAGACGCTCTGCATCATCGAGGCCATGAAGGTTCTCAACGAGGTGACGGCAGAGGCGGATGGCGAGGTGCTCGAGATCTGCGTGGCCGACGGCGACCTCGTAGAGTTCGGCAGCTGCCTCATGAGGATCGGATAGGTGATATCTATGAACAAAGAAGAGCTTAAGGAACTGTTGCCGCATCGCGAACCGATGCTTTTGCTCGACGAGGCCGAGCTGGTGGGCGACGAGGCCCACGGCAAGATCACGATCACGGGCGACGAGTACTTTTTGCAGGGGCATTTTCCGGGAAACCCGGTGGTCCCCGGCGTGATTCAGTGCGAGATGCTCGCCCAAAACTGTTGCGTGCTGCTGATGGGCGATGAGGAGGCGCGCGGCGCGACGCCGTTCTACACGAGTCTGGACAAGGTGCGCTTTAAGCGTCCGGTGCGCCCGGGCGACACGGTTGATCTGGTGTGCACCATCACGCGTGCGCGCGGGCCGTTCCGCTTTGCGACGGGTACTGCGAGCGTCAACGGTGAGGTTTGCTGCCGCGCCGATATGTCCTTTGCACTCATGCACGAAAGTTAAGGAAGGCTTCATGTTCGACAAAGTGCTCATCGCCAACCGCGGCGAAGTCGCGGTCCGTGTTATCCGCGCGTGCCGCGATATGGGCATCAAGACCGTCGCCGTTTATTCCACGGCCGATGCGGACGCGCTGCACGTGCAGCTTGCCGACGAGGCGTATTGCATCGGCGGTCCGCGTCTTGCCGAGAGCTACCTCAACGACGATGCTGTGCTCACCTGTGCCGTAAAGTCGGGAGCTAAGGCAATTCATCCCGGCTATGGCTTTTTCTCCGAGAAGGCGAGCTTCGTGCGCGACTGCGACAAGTATGGCCTGGCGTTTGTTGGTCCTTCGGCCAAGGTGATCGACAGCATGGGCGACAAGGACGCCGCACGTCGAACGGCTGCCGCGGCGGGCGTGCCCATCGTGCCGGGTTGCGATTTGCTCAAAAGTCCCGAGGAGGCAACGGCCGAGGCTGAGCGCATTGGCTGCCCCGTGCTTATTAAGGCGCGTGCGGGCGGCGGCGGTCGCGGTATTCGTAAGGTCGAGCGCGTGGAAGATGCGGCAAAGGCCTTTATTGAAGCACGCGCCGAGGGCGAGGCCGTTTTTGGCGACGGCGAGTGCTACATGGAGAAGTTCGTCGCGCCGGCGCATCACGTTGAGGTACAGATTATGGCCGATAAGCAGGGCCATGTGTTTTCGCTCGGCGAGCGCGAGTGCTCGGTGCAGCGTCGCAACCAAAAGCTGATCGAGGAGAGCCCCGCGCCGTGCCTCGACGGACGCGATGATATTCGCGCGCGCATGCACAAGGCCGCGCGCGACCTGGCTCGTGCCGTTGGCTATGAGGGCGCCGGTACCATTGAGTTTCTGTATTCGGACGACGGCAATTTCTACTTTATGGAAATGAACACGCGCTTGCAGGTGGAGCATCCGGTTACGGAGTTTGTGACCGATACCGACCTGGTCAAGTGGCAGCTGCGCGTGGCAGCCGGCCAGCCTCTGCCCTTTGAGCAAGAGGACATGCCGGTCCACAACCACGCCATGGAGTGCCGCATCAATGCCGAAACGCCAGACTTTCTGCCGTCATGCGGAACGGTCACCGCGTTGCGTGTGCCGGGCGGTCCGCGCGTGCGCTGGGATTCGGCCATGTTCACCGGTGCGAGAGTTCCGCCGTACTACGACTCCATGCTCGGCAAGCTCATCGTGTGTGCGCCCACGCGTGACGGTGCCATTCGCAAGATGCGCTCGGCCTTGGGCGAGCTCGTGATTGAGGGCGTGAGCGAAAACAGCGAGCTTCAGCTCGACGTGCTGGCAAACGACGAGTTCTTGTCGGGCATGTATCACACCGATCTGATGGGGCATCTCTATGCTGATGAATAGAAAAGCGAAGACGGTCAACGTTCTCGAGGGACCGATGACCGAGTCGTGCGCCGAGTTTCCCGCGCGCCACGTGTTTATCAAGTGCCCGGAGTGCCGCCGCGTGATCGATGAGGCGCGCCTGCACGACAACCTCGAGGTCTGCCCTCGTTGCGGCAAACACTTTCGCGTGAGCGGGCGCGACCGCATGCGCATGACGATTGACGAGGGCACGTTTGAGGAATGGGATGCCAGTCTGGCGCCGGAGGACTTCCTTTCGTTTCCCGGCTATGCCGACAAGCTCAAGAGCGTGAGCGAACGTTCGGGCGAGCGCGATGCCGTTGTGTGCGGCAAGGGCAAAATCTGCGGTTGCGATACGGCGCTCTTCTTTATGGACGCCAACTTTATGATGGGCTCGATGGGTTCCGTGGTGGGCGAGAAGATCTGCCGCACATTTGAGCGTGCGACCGAGCTGGGACTGCCGGTCGTTGGCTTTACCGTATCGGGTGGCGCCCGCATGCAGGAGGGCGTGACCTCGCTCATGCAGATGGCCAAAATCTCTGCGGCGGTTAGGCGCCATAGCGAGGCGGGCGGCCTGTATATCACGGTGCTCACTGACCCCACGACCGGAGGCGTAACCGCGAGCTTTGCAATGGAGGGCGATATTATCCTGGCCGAGCCCGATGCCCTGACGGCATTTGCCGGCCCGCGCGTGATCGAGCAGAACATGCACAAGCGCCTGCCCAAGGGATTCCAGCGCTCCGAGTTTTTGCTGGAGCACGGCTTTTGCGATGCCGTTGTTCCGCGTGGCGAGATTGCGCTCACGGTGGGCGAGCTGCTGGCGCTGCACGAAGGGCACGCGCCCGGCCTGGGGGCACCGCATGAGATCGTGCATACGGGTCGCCGCGGCAAAAAGTTGGGACACTTGTTCAAGCGCTCGGCCGCACCAAAAACCGCGCTCGAGATTGTCAAACAGACCCGCTCGGCAGATCGCGCCACGGCAGGCGAGATGATCTCGCTGGGCCTGGATGGATTTGTGGAGCTGCACGGCGACCGCTACTTTGGCGACGACGCCGCTGTGGTGGCTGGCATTGGCTGGAAAGACGGGCGCCCCGTAACGGTCATCGCCATCGAGCGCGGCACCACGACCAAAGAGCGCATGCGTCGCAACTTTGGCATGGCACATCCCGAGGGCTACCGCAAAGCGCGTCGCCTTATGCGCCAGGCCGAAAAGTTTGGTCGACCGGTTCTGTGCCTGGTCGATACTTCGGGCGCGTTTTGCGGCATCGGTGCCGAGGAGCGCGGCCAGGGCGAGGCGATTGCTCAGAATCTCATGGAGATGAGCGGCCTTAAGACACCGATTGTCTCGGTGGTGACAGGCGAGGGCGGCTCTGGTGGCGCGCTGGCGCTGTCCGTGGCCGACCGCATCCTGATGCTCTCGAGCTCGGCCTATTCAGTCGTGAGCCCCGAGGCCTGTGCGTCGATCCTGTGGAAGGATACCGAGCGTGCGGATGAGGCCGCCGAGGCGCTTAAGCTCACGGCCCCCGATCTGCTGGCGCTCGGCATCATCGACGGCATTGTTGACGATAAGGGCCTGTCGCATGAGGAGATCGCCGGTGCCGTCATGTCCTCGGCATTTGATGCCTTCGATACGCTTGGGCGGCTCGACGACGCGACCCTCACAAACCTCCGCTACGAAAAGTACCGCGCAATCGGTCAGTACCGCACGATGTGACAAAGGGACAGTTCGCATGTCACATTGGGAAAGGCGTTCCATGTCACAAGTTTCTAACACCTCGTTTACAACGACGGTCTCATCAAACGCCATGGCCGTGGTGGACTATCTGTCCAAAAGCATGATGTCGGCGCTGCCGTTTATTGTCTGCGCGGCGTTGTTTCGCACCGTCGCCGTCATTATGGGCGAAGGCATGCTGGGTCTGTGGTCTGCAGATTCCGATATCTATCGCCTGTTCTACAGTTGGCTCTATAACGCCGGCTACTACTTTTTGCCCATTTATCTTGGTTGGGCGGCCGCCCGCCAGCTCGGTTGCTCGGAGCAGCTGGGCATGATGCTGGGCGGCGTATTGATTGCGCCCGATCTGCTTAAGCTCGTCGATGTCGCATCGACGACGGCGGCATCGATGACTTCCGTGTATGGTCTGTTTCCCGCGCCGGTCAACGATTACACGACGACTGTTATTCCGGTTCTCATCTCGGTGCCCGTGCTATGGCGAGTGGAGTGTTTCTTTCAGCGCGTTATCCCTCAGGCCGTGGCGTTTTCGTTCGTTCCGTTTGCGACCATGCTCGTTATGGTTCCGGTTTCGCTGTGTATTACGGCGCCGGCGGGCAGCTATCTGGGCATGCTGTTGGGCCAACTTATGTTTATGCTTGGCAATTCCGGTGGCATCGTGTCGCTGCTCACGCTCATGGGGCTTGCCGCGGGTTGGGAGTTTCTTAAGATTGCGGGCGTCAGCAACGTTGTCCTATCGCTTGCGTACGCGCAGTTTATGAGCGTGGGAACGGATTCGTGCATTCTCATTGCCGCGACAATGGCGACGTTCGCCGTTTGGGGCATGCCCTTTGGTGCGTCGCTCCGCGTTGCGGATAAGGATGAGAAGGCGCTCATGCTGGGCTATTCAATCTCGGGCGTGCTTGGCGGCGTAAGCGAGCCGGCGCTGTACGGCTGCGGTTTTAAATATGGCAGGTGCCTGACGTGCATGGCCATTGGCGGCGCCGTCGGAGGCCTTGTTGCAGCCGTGGGCCACGTTACGGCTTATACCATCGGCATGACGAATGTCCTCATGGTCATTGGCTTTGCCACGGGCGGTATTTCGAACCTGCTGTGGTGCTGCGTTGCCGGCGGCACGGCATTTGCGGCGTCTGCGGCGCTGAGCTACTGCTTTGGCGTGGTGCCGACGAAGGGGCGAGCGACGGGGGACGGAGCCGATTCACCCGAAACCTCGAAGAGCGTGGCCGAAGTAAGCGCGTAAACCTGTGCGACACAAGGACGATTCCTTTGCCATATTCCAAGGCCGTGGCCCGTGTGGGTTGCGGCCTTTTTTGTATCTGGGGGACAAAGTGGCTACACTACAATCCGTTTGAGCAATAGATATATAGGTGGTACCGTGGGGGCGGATGTAGATGGTCGAGTGGATTGTTAAGCGTGCGCAGGGCGACCGTGCGCGCGTGGGCACGTTGACGGGCGTTGTGTGTATTCTCGCCAATGTGGCACTATGTGCTGCGAAGGGCGCAATTGGCGTGGTTTCGGGATCGGTTTCGATCGTGGCGGATGCCATGAACAACCTGTCCGATGCCAGCTCGAATATCGTGAGCGTGCTGGGCTTTAAGCTGGCGAGCAAGCCGGCCGACCCCGAGCATCCTTACGGTCACGGTCGCTACGAGTATCTCTCGGGTCTGGTCGTGGCGGCGCTCGTACTGCTGATCGGCCTTGAGCTTATCAAGTCCTCGGTTGAGCGCGTCATCCACCCCGAACCTGTCGAGTTCTCGCTTGCCCTGGTGACGGTTCTAGTGCTTTCGATGGTCGTAAAGCTCTGGATGGCGGCCCTCAACCAAAAGCTCGGTGACCGTATTGAGTCCGATACGCTGCATGCGACGGCTCAGGACTCAAAGAACGATGTCCTGGCCACGGGCGCTGTGCTGGCGTGCGCGATTGTTTCCCAGGTGACGCATGTCAATCTTGATGCTTGGGTCGGCCTTGCCGTTGGCGTCTATATTGGCTGGAGCGGCTTTGAGCTTATCCAAGATACGGTGAGCCCCCTTTTGGGCCAGGCACCCGATCCCAAGCTGGTCAAGCACATCCGAGACAAGATCATGAGCTACCCCGGCATTTTGGGCGTTCATGACCTGATGGTTCACGATTACGGTCCGGGCAGGAAGTTTGCAAGTGCGCACGCCGAGATGGCGGCCGAGGCCAGCCCGCTGGAAAGTCACGACACGCTCGATAACATCGAGCAGTCGTTTAGGGACGAGGACGGCATGATCGTCACGCTCCATTACGATCCCATCGTGACCGACGATTCAAATGTGGCGAGCATGCGTCTGCGCATCAACGCTATGGCCCAGGAGATCGATAGACGCCTTTCGATTCACGATTTGCGTTGCGTGCCGGGCCCCACGCACACCAATGTGATATTTGACTGTGTGCGACCCTCGGATTTGGACATGGATGCCGATGAGCTCAAACACGCGCTGGCACAACGGGTCGAATCGGAATATCCCAAGTCGATTGCAAAGATTACGATCGACGAAGACTACGTAGGGCATACCCACGAGTAGGGCTGTGCCGGCAAAGCAAGTTATACAGAAGGGGAGACTATGAAGAAGCTGTATCTGCTCCGCCACGGTCAGACGGAATTCAACGTCAAAAAGCTCGTCCAGGGTCGCTGCGATTCACCGCTCACCAATTTGGGTCGTCAACAGGCGCAGACAGCCGCCGCATGGCTCAAGGTCCATGGCGTCGTCCCCGACAAAGTGGTCTCATCGCCCTTAGGCCGAGCCATGGACACGGCAAGTCTCGTCGCATGCGAACTCCTCGGTCCAGATGCAGCAGTCGAGCCCTGCGAAGGCATCATCGAGCGCAGCTACGGCACCTTCGAAGAAGGCCCCCACGACGCCCTGCCCACCGACGTCTGGGACCCCGGCGAGGACCTGATTCCATTTGGCGGAGAAGGAAGCCATGCCCTGCAGGAGCGCATGGTAGACACCCTCACCAATATCATGGGCGCCGAGGATATCGAAACCCTCCTAGCAGTAAGCCACGGCAGCGCCAGCCGCCAATTCATCAAGGCTGCAGCCCCAGAGGGCTTCGAGCTCCCAGCAAAACTCCCCAACTGCGCCATCATGATCTTCGATTTTGACGAGGAAAAGCCGCAAGCAGAAGGCGAGCCAATGCAGTGTAAGTTCACCCTTCAGCAAATAGTGGACCCCCAACAAAGTAATTAGCTGAGCGAGCAGAGTTAAGCAGACATCAACGTGTCGTCTCCCGAGCTTGGCAGAGGGGCGGCGAAATATATTAAGTTTGTCGCGAGTTCCGCACGCAAAGGAAAGCACTTAATGTGCTTTCCGTCTTGCGCAGGACTGTAGAGCAGCAAACTTAATATATTTCGCCGCCCCTCTGCCAAGCCCAGGCGACTCCACGCACTTTACCGGTTGATTTTCAATCTCAACGCAACAGCCTGAACGGACTCCGCGTTTCCGCAG
>CAUDAE010000025.1 GCA_958447445.1 uncultured Collinsella sp. | reverse complement strand
TGGTATACGGGTGCATCATCGACGTCTTCAATACAGAAAATATCAGTGCGGAATGCGCTGGGAAGTTACCCCATGCGGACGGCTGCGGGGTCTTTGCTGCGCTCGAGCAAGCAACCCAACATATAAATCTGAATTTGGATTTGGATGGGAGGGGCTTGTCGCTGTTGGGGGCGTTGAAATGCGAGCGGCACTTTGGGATGCGTGGCGGCCTGGGTTGGGGCGATGCTTTGGGATGAGCTTCTTATTTAGGTGAAGAGGGGTTTTATGGCTGATAGGTAGTCTTTGGCTACTTCCTCTTTTGGGGCTTGGAAGTTGTGCCAGGCCCACCATTGGACCATTCCTACGAAGCTTGAGGCTATGTGGTGTAGTAGGAAGCTTCGGTCCATGGTGGCGGCGGGGCCGTTTGGGTCGGTGGGGACGGTTTCGGCTGCTCGTGACATGATGGTCTTGCGTAGGCAGTCGGCGAAGACGCGTGAGCCGGCGCCGGCTACGAGGGCCCGGACGCCCTGGCGACGCTCCCAGAGATTGTTGAGAATATGCTCGACCTGCACGAGTGGGTCGTCGAGCGGTGTGCCATCGTCGTCGAGGGCGTGGGTGCAGATGTCGCTCACGAGCTCGGATAGTAGGTCGTCTTTGCTCTTAAAGAGGCCGTAGAATGTCGCGCGGCCTACGTGAGCGCGCGCGATGATGTCGCCGACGGTGATCTTGCCGTAGTCCTCCTCGCGAAGGAGCTCAGAAAACGCCGTGACAATAGCGGCGCGGCTTTTGGTTTTGCGGGCATCCATGGCTATGCGTCCACGTGAACAAACAGGCAACGGAGCGTGCCGGAGCAGCCCTCGTAGGGGCGCTTACCGGCGCCGTAGCCGACGGCCTCGATGCGGTAGCGGGCCGGCAGGTGCTCGGACGTACGCAGTGCGGCGACGATGGCAGCGCCCGTGGGCGTCACGAGCTCGCCGGCGACCGGTGCGGGCGTGAGGGCGATATTGCTTGCTTGGCATAGGTTGACGACAGCGGGGACGGGAATGGGCATGAGGCCGTGGGCGCAGCGGATGGTTCCGTGGCCCTCGGAGAGCGACTCGACCACGATATCCTCAATACCCAGGTCGTCGAGGCAGATGGCAACAGAGCAGACGTCGACGATGGAGTCGACGGCGCCCACCTCGTGGAACATGACAGTCTCGGGCGTTTTGCCGTGAGCCTTGGCCTCGGCAGCAGCGAGTACGGAAAAAATGGCGAGCGCGCGACGCTTTGCGCCATCGCTTAGCTGCGAATTCTCGATAATTTCCGTGACATCGGCTAGCGAGCGGTGATGATGGTGGTGGGTGTGGTGATGATCCTCGTGCTCATGGGCGTGGCCCTCATGGTCATGCTCGTGTTCGTGTTCGCCATGGTCATGATGGTGGTGCTCATGCTCATGTGTGTGCTCGGTGCCCGCTTCGTTGCCGTAGAGCCAGGCCATGTCGTGGTCGTGGTTCTCGAGCTCCTCTGCCAGCTGAACGTCAAAGTCGCAGGCGTCGATGCCATGCTTGTTTACGCGTGTGACGGCAACCTCAAACCCGTCGACCGGCAGCGTGGCGAGCTGTTCGCGCAGGTGCTCCTCGCTGGCGCCCAGGTCGAGCAGGACTGCGACGGTCATGTCGCCGCTGATGCCCGAGGTGCCGTCGATGATAAGCGTGTGCTGATGGTTGGACATAGAATGCTCCTTAACGGGCGCAGGGCGTGCCGGCGCTCAAATGATTGATAAGACTTGCCTGGTAGGCGGCGCCGAAGCCATTGTCGATGTTGACGACTGAAACGCCGCTGGCGCAGGAGTTGAGCATGGCGAGCAGTGCGGCCACGCCGCCAAAGCTCGCGCCATAGCCCACGCTGGTGGGGACGGCGATGACCGGACAGCTCACAAGACCGCCGATAACGCTCGCCAGGGCGCCTTCCATGCCGGCGATGGCGATGACCACCTGCGCCTGGGCAAGTTCCTCGGCATGAGCGAGCAGGCGGTGCAGGCCGGCGACACCCACGTCGTAGAGGCGGTCGACCTCGTTGCCGTAGAACTCGGCCGTCAGTGCCGCCTCTTCGGCGACGGGCAGGTCGCTCGTGCCGGCGCAGGCGACGACAACGCGTCCGTTACCGGTGGGGGAGGGCTTGCCACCCACCAGGGCGAGCTGGGCGTCCGGGACATATCCCAGGTCGATGTCGTTGCCGAGAAGCTCAGCGGAGTGCGCGGCTTTTTCGGCATCCAAGCGTGTGACTAGGATGCGCTCCTGGCCGGCATCGCGCAGCGCTTCGATAATGGCGGCAATCTGCTCGGCGGTTTTACCGGCACCGTAGACAACCTCGCCGGCTCCCTGGCGCACTCCGCGCGAAAGATCAAGCTGCGCAAAGCCCAAATCGGCGGTCGGAGCCGTCTGGATGCGCGTAAGGGCATCGGCAGGGGTGGCTGATCCGCCGGCAACATCGCTCAGCAGCTGCTCAAGATCTCGCTTATCCATATATGTTCCCTTCGACGGCGCAAAGTCTAGCACTCAAAGGGTATGTTTCCGAACACTAAGACAAAATTGTTCGGAAACTATAGGACGGACTGATTCAATTGTTAGACGGATCGGCTAGTCGCGCAGGATGATGTCCATGGCGAGCATCAGGTTGCGCTCGTCGATGGCAAACGGGGCGGCTTCGCGCGTCTTGGGCTTTGCGCAAAACGCGATGCCCGTGCCCGCGGCCTGGATCATGGGGATGTCGTTTGCCCCGTCGCCAATAGCGACCGTGTGGGCCATATCGACGCCGCACTCAACTGCCCAGTCCAGCAGCTGGATGAGCTTGGACTCCTTGGTCACAATGTCGGCAGCCAACTTACCGGTGAGCTTGCCGTCCACGACCTCCAGACGATTGGCCAGGCAAAAATCGATACCCGCGGCGGCTACGATTTTATCGGCGACCTCGTGAAAGCCGCCGCTTACCACGCCGACCTTCCAGCCCTTACTGTGCGCCGAGCGCACAAGCTCCAACGCGCCGGGGGTAAATGTCACACGCTCAAAGGTGCGCTCGAACACGCTCTCGTCCAGGCCGGCGAGCAGCCCCACGCGCTTCTCGAGCGCTTGCTTAAAGTCGAGCTCGCCGCGCATGGCGCGTTCGGTGATCTGTGCAACTTGCTCGCCCACGCCGGCCTCCTCGCCCAACAGGTCGATGACCTCCTGGTTGATGAGGGTGGAGTCGATATCCATAACGATGAGGCGTGCAGTCATGGCGGGCCTTTCCAAGTGCAGTTGTATTGGGGCACATTGTCGCACGTGACGAGCGCGGACGGGCGCCGCGGTGCGTCAATTGTTTCGTCTCCGTCAAGTCTTTGGGCAGGAGCCACTTTTCCGCGGCACATCGGCACAGGTGCGATAAGATAGAACGCCATGTCTGGCTGCGCGGTTTACGCAGGCTGGGCAAATCTGTACGACGCCGCCCGGAACGACACGGGGCGGCACAGATCCATAAAGGAGGATCACTGGTATGAGCCAGACCCGTCCCATCGACGAGCATTCCATGCACACCCGTACCTGCGGCGAGCTTCGCCGCGAGAACGTGGGCGAAGAGGTCACCCTCACCGGTTGGGTGAGCCGTCGCCGCGACCACGGCGGCCTTATTTTCTGCGACCTTCGCGACCGCGAGGGCATCACGCAGCTCACCTTCGACCCCGAGCACTCCGACGGCGATGCCTTTAAGATCGCCGAGACCATGCGTCCCGAGTGGCCCATCAAGATCCACGGCGTCGTGCGTTCCCGTGGTGAGGAGACCACCAACGCCAAGCTCGCGACCGGCGAGATCGAGGTCCTGACCGACCACGCCGAGGTGCTCAACACGTCCGTCACCCCGCCGTTCCAGATCGAGGACGGCATCGAGACCAGCGAGGACACCCGTCTGCGCTATCGCTATCTGGACCTCCGCCGTCCCGAGATGATGGCCAACCTCAAGCTGCGCTCCGACTTTACCTTTGCCATTCGCGAGGCGCTGCACAACCGTGAGTTCATGGAGGTCGAGACGCCCTCCCTGTTCAAGTCTACGCCCGAGGGCGCCCGCGACTTCATCGTCCCCAGCCGCATCCAGCCGGGCAACTTCTACGCCCTGCCGCAGTCCCCGCAGCTCCTGAAGCAGCTGCTTATGGTCGGAGGCGTCGAGCGCTACTACCAGGTTGCCAAGTGCTTCCGCGACGAGGATCTGCGCGCCGACCGTCAGCCCGAGTTCACCCAGGTCGATATCGAGATGTCCTTCGTGGACCAGAACGATGTCATGAGCGCGCTCGAGGAGGTTCTTGCCGATGCCTTCGGTCGCATGGGTGTCGAGATGCCCACGCCGCTGCGTCGCATGAACTACTGGGAGGCCATGGACACCTATGGCTCCGACAAGCCCGATACCCGCTATGGCATGCACTTGGTCGACCTGACCGACATCTTTGCCAACTCCAAGTTCAAGGTCTTCGCGACCGCTGCGAACGAGGAGGGCTCTGTCGTCAAGGCCATTAACGCCAAGGGCGCCGGTGCCTGGGCGCGTGCCAAGATCGATAAGCTCGCCGGCGTGGCCTCCACGTTTGGCGCCAAGGGCCTGGCCTGGATCGCCTTCCGCGAGGACGGTTCCATCAACAGCCCCATCGTCAAGTTCTTCTCGGACGAGGAGATGGCGGCTCTGCGCGAGCGCATGGACGTCGAGCCCGGCGACCTTGTGATGTTCGCCGCCGGCCCGCGCCTGCTCTCCGACGAGATCCTGGGCGGCATGCGTTCGCATATGGCCAATGCGCTCGAGATCAAGCGCGAGGGTCACGACTTCCTGTGGGTCGTCAACTTCCCGCTGTTCCATTGGGACGAGGATCGCAAGGCCTATGCTGCCGAGCACCAGCCCTTTACCCTGCCGACCGAGACCGACATCGCCAAGATCGAGGCCGATCCGCTGGCAGCCGGTTCGTGCACCTACGACTTTGTCATGGACGGCTTTGAGGCCGGCGGCGGCGGTATGCGTATCCACAACGCCGAGATGCAGATGTCCATGCTCAAGCTCCTGGGCTTTACCGAGGAGCGCGCCGAGTCTCAGTTTGGCTTCCTCATGGAGGCCCTCAAGTTTGGTGCGCCCCCGATGGGCGGTTTCGCTCTGGGTCTGGACCGCGTGTGCATGCTGCTCACCGGTTCCGACTCCATCCGCGACGTCATGGCGTTCCCCAAGACGGCCAGCGGCTCCGACCTCATGTCGGGCGCCCCGAGTGCCGTTAGCGGCGCCCAGCTCAAGGACGTCAGCCTGCGCTTGATGTAGGCGAGCGGCTACATATTGCCCGCAACGAGGGAAGGACGCGTGCCTTCCCTCGTTTTTTATACGCCGAGATTGTGAGGGCATGGGGTGACCGGGCGTCGCGGAAAGTGCGTCCCGGAATCTGGGTCCAGAACGGGTCGCGCTTTCCCAAAGGGGGTCCTCTGGGAAAGCGCGACCCAGAATTCGGCAAAATAATGGGGCACAGTTTCCGGTTGAGCTGTCTAACGGAAACTGTGCCCCAGAATGAGCGCTCAAAACGCGACAGGCTTTCCGCAACAACTGTCTGGCGGAAAGCCTGCCCCATTTTCTTATAGCGAGTCTCTCTGGATCAGCTGCATGTGCATGACGGTGGTGGTTGGCTCGGCACCCTTGATCATGTCGAGCGCAACGTTGGCGGCCATGTGGCCTTCTTCGCGCAGGGGCTGGCGGACGGTCGTGAGCGCGGGGACGCAGCGCGTCGCAATCTCGTGATCGTCGAAGCCGACGACAGAAACGTCCGCCGGAACGGATAGGCCTGCCTCGTTGAGTGCGGTGATGACGCCAGCCGCGATACGGTCCGATCCGCAGAGCACGCCATCGAAAGCGATCTTGCGCGCGAGAATCTGGTGCATGGCCTGATAGCCGTCTCCGCTGTTCCAGCCGGTATAGATAACGTTTGCGTCTGGGAGATCTTCGCCCAAGACGGCGCGGTAGCCGCGCAGGCGGTCGACAACGGCGGGGTTGTCTTGCGGTCCCAACACGGCGACGATATCTTTGCGCCCTCGCCCCTTCATAGCGAGCGCTGCAAAGCGTCCGCCCTCTTCGTCGTCAGAGTAGACCGTCGAGAACACATCGCGATAGGGGTGGCCCTCGAGCTGGCCGCACAACACGGTAGGTACGCCCAGCTCGCGCAGCACCTCGAGCAGCTCGCTGCCCTTGTAGGGGGAGACGTCGATCACGGCGTCGAACGAGCGGCGCTCAAAGTGCTCGCGTGCGCGGTTGCGCTCATGCGTAGAAGACGCCTGCAAGATAACGGGCAGGTAGGACGACTCCGACAGCTCCTCGGTAATGCCGCTCAAAAACTCGCTATAGGTGGGGTCGCTGAAGAGTTCACTCAGGGGCTCGGTCACGAGCACGGCGATGATTTCCGTGCGCCCGACAGCGAGCGCTCGGCCACGAGCGTTGGGGACAAAATTGACTTCCTTGGCCGCCGCGCGGACGCGCCTTTTGGTTTCCTCGCTAATGCGGGGCGAATCGTTGAGAGCGCGCGATGCCGTGGAGCGCGATACGCCGGCAGCTGCGGCAACCTCGGCAAGCGTAGGTGCGGTGCGAACTGGTTGGGTCATGGCGTCTCCTGGAGAATGCGGTCGATGTTGTCGCTGATACGGGCTGGTGCGGATACAGCTTACTATAGTGCGCCTGAACAGCGTCATGGTATCCGGTGACCGGTGTCGTTTTGCAACCAAGCCGCAATCGAATACGTCTCGTATGGGTGAGATGTCAGCGGGCGTGGCGGTTGCCTACGAGCTTAAGAACGATGTCTTGCGCTGAGTTTCGATACTCAGGGTGACATAAGTGTCGCAGTTGTACAACCGGTTGCACCGTTAACCCGACCAAATCGACCGTTCAGCGGACAACCGGTTGCACAGTTTTTTGCATCGCCCGTAAGATAAGGACAACCGGTTGCACAAGAATCACTACGATGACGAAGGAGCATCACCATGGACGCCATTAACGATTGGGAAAACCAAGTGCTCACCCACAGGAACCGCCTGGCACCCCATGCGTACTTTATGGGTTACGAGACCGCCGATCTCGCTGCAACGTACAGCCGCGAGCTGTCGCGCGGGTTTGTCCAGCTGTCCGGCTCGTGGCAGTTCCGCCTCTTTGAGGGCCCCGCTGCCGTCTCTAATGAGGAGCTTTCCACGTACAAGCCCGAGTGGGATCACGTGGAGGTTCCGCACCTGTGGCAGGTAGACGGTTATGGCAACCTTGCCTACACCGACGAGGGTTTCCCGTTCCCGGTGGACCAGCCGTTCGTTCCCTCCGACGACCCCACGGGCGTCTACCAGCGCATCGTCAATCTTCCCGCCGTCCCTGCCGGCGCTCGCGAGATCATTCGCTTCGACGGCATCGAGAGCTATGGCGAGCTGTACGTCAACGGTCAGTTTATCGGCATGACCAAGGGTTCGCGCCTGTCCGCCGAGTTCGACGTGACCGACGCACTCGTCGAGGGCGACAACCTGTTTGCGGTCAAGGTCCTGCAGTACAGCGATGGCAGCTACATCGAGGACCAGGATATGTGGTGGGCCTCGGGCATCTTCCGCGATGTGTACCTTATGCAGCGTCCCGCCGCGCACCTGGTTGACTTTAGGTTCCGCACGCACCGCGAGGGCGATGCAGCTCTGATTACGCTCGATACGGTGGCCGAGGGCGCTACCCGCGTTGTGTATACGCTCAGCGATGGCGAGAGCGTGGTGGCTACGGGCGAGTGCGTCGACGGCCATGCCGAGTGCAGCGTTGCCGACGCCCACTTCTGGAATCCCGAGGACCCCTTCCTCTATGACCTTACGTTTGAGGTCTACGACGGTGACGAGGTCAGCGAGTACGTTCCGCATCGCCAGGGTCTTGCCGAGGTGACGGTCGAGGGCAATCATATCTACCTCAACGGCACTTACTTTAAGATGCATGGCGTCAACCGCCACGATCACGACGATCACAAGGGCCGCGCCGTGGGCCTCGATCGCATGCGCCGCGACCTGGAGCTCATGAAGCAGCACAACATCAACGCGGTGCGCACGTCCCACTACGCCAACGACCCGCGCTTCTACGAGCTGTGCGACGAGTACGGCATCATGCTGGTCGCCGAGACCGATATGGAGAGCCACGGCTTCGAGAATATCGGCAATATCGCCCTGGTCACCGACGACCCGGCATGGGAGCCGGCCTACGTCGACCGCATTGAGCGCCTGGTGATGCAGGAGCGCAATCACGCCTGCATCATTATGTGGTCGATGGGCAACGAGAGCGGCTATGGCTGCAACATCCGCGCGATGTACGCCAAGGCTCACGAGCTCGATGGTCGTCCGGTCCATTACGAGGAGGATCGCAACGCCGATACCGTCGACGTTATCTCCACCATGTACTCCCGCGTGTCGCAGATGAACGACTTTGGTGAGCATCCATTCCCCAAGCCGCGCATCAACTGCGAGTACGGTCACTCCATGGGCAACGGCCCCGGAGGTCTGTCCGAGTATCAGGAGGTCTTCGATCGCTGGGATTGCATCCAAGGCCAGTTTATCTGGGAATGGTGCGACCACGGTCTGGCTGCTGTGACCGAGGACGGCATTGCCTACGATATGTATGGCGGCGACAACGGCGATTACCCCAACAACAGCAACTTCTGCATCGATGGCATGGTGTTCCCCTGGCAGCAGCCGAGCCCGGGCCTTACCGAGTACGGCCAGGTCATCTGCCCGGTTCGCATGGCTTATGACGCCGAGGCGGGCGAGCTGACTGTCACCAACAAGCGCTGGTTTACCACCCTCGAGGATGTTTGCCTGTCGGCGGAGACCCTGGTGGACGGCGACGTGGTCTGCCGCAAGACGCTCATGCCCGGTGCAGTGGCCCCCGGCGAGTCCGTCCAGCTGCCGCTGGTGATTCGCGAAGCCGCAGTGGGCGAGACCCTGCTGACCGTGCACGCCTACACTATGGCTGCTCACGTCTGGTGCGAGCCGATGTTCCAGTTGGGCGCAAGCCAGTTTGCCATCGCAAACCATCCGGCGCCGGCAATTGTCGCCCCCGTGCGCCCCGAGCTTACGGTCGAGGAGACCGAGCAGGAGATCCACATTCACTCCCTCAACGGCGAGCTGACCTTCAGCAAGGTCAACGGTACCGTGAGCGAGTGGAAGGCATCCGGCCGCGACGTCATGGCCTCTGGTCCCCAGGTCGGTTTTTGGCATCCGCTCGTCGACAACTACGCCCAAGAGTATGACTCCCTGTGGAAGGACAACTTCATCGATGTGATGCAGACGTCTACCCGCAAGGTTACTTGGAAGCAGGACGGCAATGTGGTCGTCGTTACCGTGAGCCAGCGTATCGCTCCTCCCGTCCGCGCGTTCGGCATGCGCGTCGAGCTCGTCTACACCGTGCTTCCGAGCGGTCGCGTCGACCTCAAGGTTTCCGGCGAGCCCTACGGCGATTACTCGGATATCATCCCGCGCATCGGCATCTCCTTCGAGGTCCCCGGTTGCGATCGTGCCGTCGAGTGGTATGGCCACGGCCCGGGCGAGAACTATCCGGACTCGCTGCGCGCCAACCCGGTCGGCCGTTACCGCACTACGGTCGACGACATGTTCACGCCGTATGTCATGCCCCAGGATTGCGCTAACCGCGAGGGCACCCGTTGGGTCGCCCTGCGCTCCAGCCACGGTGACGGCGTGTTGGTGACTCGTCCGACCGACGCCGCTTCCAACCCGTTCTCGTTCTCGGCATGGCCCTATAGCTGCGAGGCCATCGATAACGCCAAGCACGTCTACGACCTTGTCAAGGGTGACACGGTCACGGTCAACATCAACGACCAGCTGCTCGGCCTTGGCTCGAACTCTTGGGGTTCCGAGGTGCTCGATTCCTATCGCACCCGTTTTGAGAGCTTCAGTTTCGAGGTGTCCCTGCGACCGCTGACGTCTGCCGATCTGGCTCAGGCGCTGGCACCCATTAAGGAGGCATAAGTCATGCATGTCTTTAATTCGCGCGCCGATTTCGACGCTCAGATGAAGTCCGTCAAGAAGTGGATGCGTACCGGCCAGGCGCTCGATGGTGTTGCCGACCTGCAGCACGACGTGGCTTACTCCATCGGCGACTCGTTGGTGTACTGGTGGGTGAACGCCCACGAGGCGGCTACCGCCGATCTGGTCGGTCACCGTCGCTATCATGCCGTGCTCGCCCCGCTCGACGGCGACCTGACCGTCGAGGTTGCCCCCAAGGCAAGCCTAACCTGCACCCGCGCTTACAGCGATATCGATGATCGCGAGCGCTTTGAGGGTACGGGGGAGACTGTGACGATTCCCGCCGGCGGCGTTGCCGTCGTCGAAATTGACGAGGCCTACCGTGTCGTGGCCGATGCCGCGGATCCCCGCGTCGTGGTACTGCACGTGACGGTTGAAGGTTATTCCTTCCCCAACAAGTAGTATTCGTCCGTTTGGACGTTTGCTTTGCGCCGTTAAGGGGGATGGCTTTGTTGACTCCCTTTTCCCCATTCCCCTTAGCAGGTGCGCCGTCCGTGTTTGCACTTGCAGCTCGGACGGTTTTAGATGACATTTAACAGATGATTGGGAGGGCTTATGAGCTCTGAAAAACGAGGAACGATTGGTTCGTTCGCTCTGCTGGGCATGACGGTCGCCGCCGTGTTCGGTATCAAGAACATCATCAACAACAACGCGGCCATCGGCTTGGCAGCTGCGCCGTCGTTCTTCTTCGCCACGCTTTTGTACTTTGTCCCCTATACCCGAGTTCGTCGGCCTTAACAAGGACTCCGAGTCGGGCGTGTACGCATGGGTTAAGACCTCGATGGGTGGTCGCTGGGCGTTCCTGACGGCATTTAGCTACTGGTTTGTTAACCTGTTCTTCTTTGCGTCCGTCCTGCCCAACGTCATCATCTACGCGAGCTACGTGTTCTTTGGTGCCAACGCCGAGCTTTCGCAGCTGTGGATCACCATTATCGAGATCGTCGTCTTTGCTATCGCCACGTGGGTTTCGACCAAGGGCGCTAAGTGGATCGGCTCCATTTCCTCCTTCGGTTCGACCGCGGCTCTCGGCCTGACCGCCGTGTTCATCCTGCTGTCCCTGGCTGCTGCCTTTGGCGGCGTTGAGTTCGCTACGGCTCCTACTCCCGCTAACATGGCTCCCGACATGAGCAACTTCGCAACTGCGTGGGGCTTCTTCGGTACGCTTGCCTGGATCATCCAGGGCGTTGGCGGCGCTGAGTCTGTCGGCGTGTTCCTTAACGACCTTAAGGGTGGCGTCAAGGCCTTCGTGCGCACCGTCGTTATCGCCGGCCTGACCATCGGCCTTCTGTATGCAGGCGCTTCGCTGCTGGTTAACCTGTTCATCCCCGAGGGCGGCGTTGCCATCTCCACCGGTATCTTCGACGTATTCGGCGCTGTCTTTGCCCACTTTGGCATTCCCATGGAAGTGTCTACGCGCGCCATCGGCTTGATCCTTCTCGCCGCCACGCTGGGCTCCCTCATGATGTGGACCTCCGCTCCCATCAAGGTGTTCTTCACCGAGATCCCCAAGGGCGTCTTTGGTAGCAAGATCGTCGAGCTCAACGAGCACGGCATTCCCGCCCGCGCTGCTTGGCTGCAGTTCGCCATCGTCGTCCCCATCCTGATCATCCCGGCCCTGGGCTCCGGTAACCTCGACGACCTGCTCATGATCGTCACCAACATGACGGCTGCCACCGCTCTACTCCCGCCGCTGCTGATCCTGCTTGCCTACTTTATGTTGCGCAAGAACTTCGACGCTGCTCCCCCCCGTGGCTTCCGCATGGGTTCGCGCACCTTTGGCCTGGTCATTGCTGCATTCCTGCTTGTGGTCTTCTGCTTCGTGCTTATCTGCGGCACCATTCCGCTCGATCAGCCTCTGTGGCTGACGCTGGTCTACAACGTCGGCGGCGTGGTTGTCTTCCTGGGCCTTGCCGTGATGTGGTACAACCGCTACATCAACCGCCTGCGCGAAACCGATCCCGAGGCTGCTGAGAACGAGCTTCGCCCCTCCGTCCTCGACATGATGGAGTAGCGGCTAGGATTAATCTACGGCTGTGGAATAAATCGATTCCCTTTCCTAAGGAGGGGCCTTACGAGGCCCCTCCTTTTGTGTTTTGGAGCATGGTTTTGGACCCTGTGGTCAAAAAATACCAAATATGAGTACTGTTGCAAAAGAGGTGTCATATTTTTCGGCCTGCTCTGAGCGAAAATGGGCTCATAATCAATTTATCTGGCCCCCTTTAAAGGGCGTTTGACGGCTTTCAACCTCTTCGAATCGCTCAAATTAGGCAATTTGCTCTCGATTTTGCTGCTACTAAATTGGTGACAGTACTCATATTTGCCACTTTTTGACCACGAGGTGTTCAGAGGGGCTCTCGAGAAGCATCTAACGGTACAATAGCTACCACGTGGCTGGGTTTTGCCGGCCGAATGTGCGATGTCGTGGGAGGGGACATGGTCGAGTTTACAAAGACGATTAAAGATCCGTTGGGATTACATGCCCGCCCGGTTGCGCTGCTCTATGACATCATTGCCAAGCATCGTAGCGACGTGTCAGTCAGCATCGGCGATCGCCACACGGATGGCCGCGATGTCATGGGACTCATGGCTCTCTACGGCGAGTGCGGCGAGGACATCATCTTCCGCGTTTCGGGCGTAGATGAGGCCTCCTGTGTCACATCGATCAGAAATCTCTCGCTTTAAGCGTGACAGGGCGTGGTAAAGGATGTTCCTTTGCCGCGCCCTTTTGTTTCGTATAGGAAACTTTTTCGAAATCTGAATGGGGACCCTTTTCAAAAAGTTAACCACGTGCTAGTTTACTAAAGCGAACATAGACGTGGTTAACTTTTATCGCGTCGATGTTGAGGACGAACTGACGTTAGGAGCCACTCATGTCTTGCGGACCGCAGATGCCGGCCATGCCGCTTTCGATGGTAAAAGCGGGCGAAACCGTGCGCGTGTCCCGTGTAAAGGGCAATGAGGACATGAAACACCACCTCAAGGACCTCGGCTTTGTCGAGGGCAACGAAATCCACGTGGTGAGCTCGAGTGGCGCCAATATTATCGTCACCGTGCTGGGCGCACGCTTTGGTATCGATTCCAAGGTTGCCATGCACATCATGACCGTCGGTTAGTCTGCAGCATTTCATAAAAACCGAAAGGGGGACAAGAGGATGAAGACGTTGGGTGACGTTAAGGTGGGCGAGAGCTCCACCATCGTCAAGCTTCACGGTGAGGGTGCGCTTCGCCGCCACCTTATGGACCTGGGGCTCATCAAGGGCACTTCGTTCAAGGTCGTGAAGGTCGCACCGCTCGGTGATCCGGTCGAGATCAACGTGCGCGGCTACGAGCTTTCCATCCGCAAGGAGGAGGCCGCCGTCGTCGAGGTCCAGTAAGGACTCGTGGCGCATATTTCTGCAGATAAAGTTAGGTTTTTCTAACTTAATGCAGCATCTTTGAAGCACATTATCCAGCCTGCGCGGAGAAAGCAGCGCAGGCACACAAGGAAGAAGGATTGAATGGCGGATTCTCAGATCCATGTCGCGTTGGCGGGTAACCCCAACTGCGGCAAGACCACGCTTTTCAACCTGATCACCGGCGCCAACGGCTACGTTGGCAACTGGCCCGGCGTCACGGTTGAGAAAAAGGAGGCCAAGCTCCTAAGCGACAAGAACGTTACCATCACGGACCTCCCTGGCATCTACTCGCTTTCCCCCTACAGCCCCGAGGAGCAATGCTCGCGCGATTACCTCATGAGCGGCGAGCCCGATGTGGTCGTCCAGGTTGTCGATGCCACCAACCTCGAGCGCAACCTGTACCTGGCGCTTCAGGTTATCGAGACCGGCCTGCCCGTAGTCGTCGCCCTCAACATGGCCGACCTGGTCGAGAAGAACGGCGATAAGATCGACACGGACAAGCTCTCCAAGAAGCTCGGCTGCCCGGTCATGATGATCTCGGCTCTTAAGAACAAGGGCATCAAGGAGCTCTTCGAGCAGGTCAAGAAGTCCGCTGCTTCTAAGGGCCAGGTGCCGGAGCACAAGTTCGATTCCTCCATCGAGGACGTTCTGGACCACATCGAGAACAATCTGCCGGCAAGCGTTCCCGCCAAAAAGCGCCGCTATTACGCCGTCAAGCTGTTCGAGCGCGACGCGGACGCCTGCAAGCTCATCAACCTCACCAAGGAGAAGACCGCTCGCGTGGAGGAGCTGGTCGCCCAGTGCGAGCAGGACTGCGACGACGACGCCGAGTCCATCATCACCGGCGAGCGTTACGGCGTGATTGCCCACATCATTGACGAGTGTCTCACCAAGGCTCCGGCAAAGATGAGCACCTCCGAGAAGATCGACCGCGTGGTTACCAACCGTATCCTGGGCCTGCCGATCTTTGTCGTCATCATGTTCTGCGTGTACTACATCGCCGTTTCCACTCTGGGCGGCACGGTGACCGACTTCACCAACGATCAGCTCTTTGGCACCGACGGTTGGTATGTGCTCGGTCAGGGCCGCGATGCTTACGATGAGGCTGTCGAGGCCGCGGGTGACGACGCCGACTCGGTCGACCCGGCACAGTACGGCCCCTATGTCCCGGGTATCACCACCATGGTGCACGATGCCCTCGTGGCGGGTGGCACCGAGGACGGTGGCCTGGTCGATTCGCTGGTCTGCGACGGTATCGTCGGCGGTCTGGGCGCCATCTTCGGCTTTGTGCCGCAGATGTTCCTGCTGTTCGTGATGCTGTCCTTCCTGGAGGACTGCGGTTACATGGCCCGCGTCGCCTTCATCATGGACCGCGTGTTCCGCCGCTTTGGCCTGTCCGGTAAGTCGTTCATCCCCATGCTCGTGTCCTCGGGCTGCGGCGTCCCCGGCGTCATGGCCACCAAGACCATCCAGAACGAGAAGGACCGCCGCATGACGGTCATGACCACCACGTTCATCCCCTGCGGCGCCAAGCTGCCGATCATCGCCCTGCTCATGGGCTCCATCATTGGCGATTCTTCCACCACGGCCGCATGGATCAGCCCGCTCTTCTACTTCCTGGGCGTCTTTGCCGTCATCGCCTCGGGCCTCATGCTCAAGAAGACCAAGCTCTTCGCCGGCCGTCCGACCCCGTTTGTCATGGAGCTTCCTGCCTACCACTTCCCGGCGATCCGTTCCTGGGCGCTGCACGTGTGGGAGCGCTGCTGGGCCTTTATCAAGAAGGCCGGCACGGTCATCTTTGCGTCCACCGTCGTCGTTTGGTTCCTCTCCAACTTTGGTAGCTATAACGGTTCCTTTGGCTTCCTGCCTGCGATGGACGGCATCCCCGAGGAGTTTATGGACTACTCCGTGCTTGCCATGCTGGGCAACCTGGTCGCTTGGATCTTCGCCCCGCTCGGCTTTAGCACCTGGCAGGCAACCGCACTGACCGTCTCTGGCCTTGTCGCCAAGGAGAACGTCGTCGCCACCGCCGGCTCGCTGCTGTCCGTCGCCGACGCCGGCGAGACTGACCCGAGCCTGTGGACCGCGTTCGCCGGCATGTTCCCGACCATGGGCGCTTGCGTTGCCTTTGGCGCTTTCAATCTGCTGTGCGCTCCGTGCTTTGCCGCCATAGGTACTATTCGCAACCAGATGGATTCCGGCAAGTGGACTGCGATTGCCATCGGCTACGAGTGCGCCTTCGCTTGGGTAATCGGCCTGTTCATCAACCAGTTCTACAACCTGCTTGTCCTTGGACAGTTTGGTATCTGGACGATTGTGGCCATCATGCTGCTGGTTGCGATGCTCTTCCAGATCTTCCGTCCCATGCCCAAGCATGCATGGACCGACGAGGACGAGACCAACGCTGCCTCCGCCGCAGTTTCCGCTTAAGTCCGAATAAGGATTAACCCCTTTCCACGAGCCCGGGTGTCCCAGCGACACTCGGGCTTTTTGACGCAATGGGGTGACAGATTGCTTTGCTCCAGAAGTAAGATGTGGCGTTTCCGCAGATAAAACCGACCAAAATAAACCTGTCCCTATTTGGTAGGTGGAGAATGGGGTAAAGTAAGTGATGGTTAACTAGAGGAGGCTTGCTATGGCACCTATCGATATTGTTGTACTGGCTGTTATCGGTATTGCGTTTGTCGCCGTGTGCGTGCGCATCTACCGCAAGGGCACCTGCGCCGACTGCGCTCAGGGTGGCGTTTGCACGGGGCATTGCTCCAACAAAAAGACGTGCGCCGCACTTAAGGGCGTGGACAAAATCGCCGAAGACTTGGGCCGCGGAATCAAGTAAGGCCCAGACATCTAAGCGCCTCGCGAGCATCCGTTCGCGGGGCGCTTTGTGCATTTGAGGGAGAGCACGGCGAGTCGAAGAGTATTTTTGGGGTATCGTTAACTGGACTATTAATTGGCAACTTATCTATAACGGAGTAACCGCATGAGCGCTCGCGTAACCATGAAGGACATAGCCGCCGAGCTTGGCGTTTCCATCAATACCGTGCACAAGGCTCTGACGGGAAAGGCCGGCGTGAGCGAATCCGTGCGCGCCAAGGTGAACGCTAAGGCCGAGGCCATGGGCTATCACCGCAACACAAGTGCCTCAAGCCTGCGCCGCAAGGATATCAATCTGGTGTTTTGCCTGCCCCGCGCATCGCGCGAGGGAGCGTACTTTTTCCGTTACCTGTGGGAAGGCTGCAATCGCTTTGAACAGGAGGTCATCGACCGGGGCATTACGGTTGAGCGCGTTGAATTTGGCGTGGGCGGCTACGCTGATGCACTCGAGCAAATCGACGAGCGTCTGCAGGTGGGCGAGAAGATTGATGGCTTGCTCGCCTATGCGCCGGGCGACGATCGTGCGACTGAGCTTTTGGGGCAGATCGCCGAGGCGGGCGTGACGATTGAGCTTGTCGACGGCGACCGTCCGCATTTGAATCGTTTGGGTGCGAGCTTGGCCGATTATTCGACGGCAGGCAGCCTTATGGCCGAGCAGGCGGCAAACCTGGTCCATGCTTCTGGGGCCGACGCCCGCGTGCTCCTTTTGACAGGCGACCCATATACCGATTCGCACTATCTAACCGCCCGCGCCTTCCACAATTACCTGCGCGAACGTGATATTCCATGGCAGGTTGAGGATCTTGCAGGTGCCCATGCGCAAGTCAAACAACTCGAGCATGAGCTCGAAAAGCGCTTGAGTGCGCCGGACGCCCCCGAACTTATCTGTAGCGTTTTTGCCGTTGGTTCCGAAGTGGTTGCCGACGCGCTCGTCTCGACCGGCAAGGCCGGTCGGGTCATGGTGATCGGCACCGACCTGTTTCCCAAAAGGGTTCTGGCCTTGCGCCGCGGTATCTTTGCGAATACTGTCTATAAGGACCCGACGAGCCTGGCGTATCGCGGCGCTAAGACGCTGGGCGATTATCTGCTGTGGGGAAGGACCCCGACGGTGCCCGTCCAGAAGGGTGCCGTCGAGATGGTATTTGCCAGCAATGTCGACCGCTACTGCGAACTTGCGGGTATTTAGCCGATTGAGCAGGTACCCCCTCTTGCGACGTGCATTTTTGGGAGTATTCAGCATTGGCATGCCCTGAATGAGGTGCAGAACGACTGTTTTAAGTGCCCCCGATGGCGTAATTTGCCATCGGGGGCACTTTTTATGCCGATCGGGCGCTATCTGCGTTCCAAATAGGACGCTGAGGATGGCGCACGGCG
>CAUDAE010000024.1 GCA_958447445.1 uncultured Collinsella sp. | reverse complement strand
ACGGCCGTCTACTAGTTCGTGGTCGACGACCCCCCTCAGGCAGTCTCGGGGATGCCGCATGCAGTTTGCGATGCGTATCAGGAAGCAGCCCAGTTTGACCTGGAATACAACGGTGAGCTGGGCCATTCCTCCCGGAGGGGACGTATCCATGATGAAAAACGCAACACGGGCTTGATTACTATGGGAATCGAGGTCGCGACGGTCAATAACGAGATGCTCTGCGACATGGAGGCAATGGAGGCGCTCGCATGGCGCATGCACCAGCGTATGCGAAAGCGGTACCGGAATCGTGTCGATGCCCGCAGGAAAAAGCAAGAGGCGCTGCTTAACACGCTGCGGGCGTGTTTTGGGCTTAAACCTGCCTAACAATGCTCTGAAACAGGGGGTTGGATATATGTTCTGGCCAAAATATAGCAAATATGAGTACTGCTACAAATTCAGTAACAGCAAAATCAGGGATTTTGGGACTGGAAGATGGGGTAAATTAGAAAGTTATTAAACAAATGTGGAATATCCTGGCATCAATCTGACGTTATAGAGCGTGAAAACAGCTTGCAGAGCCAAAAACTCCTGCTACTAAATTGGTAACAGTACTCATATTTGCTATTTTTTGGCCACGGCGCCCTAAGACGGGTGTGTTGGGGCTTTCCATAGGGGAGCGACGGGCTCAATCAGAGCGCGTGCGGCCCGTCCTGACCTGCGAAATCTGTACTCGCGATGCGAATAACGCCCCTAACCTTAAACTTTAGCTTGAACTTAGCTATAATGCGCTACGTTCCTGCCAGGCTGTGGTTGCGGACGGACGAAATGCCCGTCCTAGTCCAAGACAGACGCGGTCAAAGGGATCCACGTAAGCGACCGCGTGCGCGCGGCGCGATCATGGCGCGTCCTAGATGTAAGCCGCACCGTCCGTTCTACTTTCTTTGGGGCAATACCGCCTCGCGGGCGAGCGGGCCAGTCGTGAAGGTGGCTGCGGCCTCCCGAGCAAACACCCCGGTGCGCAAGTGTGGGGTCAAATACCAGGTCAGCTGGTGGGAACAACCTGATATTCCGCGCAACGCACGGATCGTATACGACACAGAAGGCAGGGTAGTGGACATGGTGAGGGGCAGCTTGATGCACGCGGCTCGGTTAGGTGCTGGGACCGCAGCGGTCATCGCCGTTTTGGGCCTGAGCGGATGCGCGTTCAACCCGCTGTCTACGTTCACGACTCCCACGATCGACCAGAGCGAGTACGAGACCGTCACGCCGGCGGTGTCGGACGATGCCCTGGTCACTCCCGGAACCCTGACGGTCGCCCTCGATACTTCCGATGCGCCGCAGGCCATGCAGGACGCCGACGGCGAGCTCACGGGGTATGCGGTTGACGCCGCCCGCGCCCTCGCAAGCCGCATGGGCCTTAAGGTCGCCTTTGTCGATGCGTCCTCGGCAGGTTCCGCGCTCGGCGACAAAAAGGCCGATATCTTTATCGGCGAGATCAACTCCACGGATGGGGACATTAGCTCGCTCGGCACCTGCCTGTACGATGCCACTTCCGTGTTCGGTAAAACTAGCGATGGTGGGTCGCTAAGCGTTTCCACCGATACCCTTAACACGTCCACCCTGGGCGTTCAGACGTCCTCGGCCTCGCAGGAGGCGCTTGCTAAGCAGAGCATCACCGCCAACCAAAAGACCTACTCCAACATCAACGAGTGCTTTGAGGCGCTCGAGTCCGGCGAGGTCGACTATGTGATCTGCGACTCCACGGCCGGCGGCTACCTTGCACGCCTGATGAGCGAGATCTCCTATGTCGGTGCGCTCGAGGCGCCCTCGACGCTTGGTGTTGTGGGCCTCTCGTCCAATGACGAACTGTGCCGTGCCGTGAGCGATGCCCTCGACGGTATTACGGCCGACGGCACGCTCGAGGCGGTCCACTGCGTCTGGTATGGCAGGATGCCCTACGACCTCACCACTAAGACGGTTTCGGGCGCTAACGTGCAGTCGGGCGACTCTGAGTCCAGTGAGACCACGTCCTCCGGCAGCGAGTCCTCCGATTCCAACAATGAGACCGCATCCTCCGAGGACAAATCGTCCAGCCAGGAAGGCGCCATCACCGACGACGACATTAACAAACTCAATAGCTAGTTATTGCTAGGGGTGGTGTCTCCTATACGTTGGAAAGGACACCTCTTCACGGTTTCAACACGCACTGCCGGGCTTCCCCGATGGGGGAGCCCGGCTTTTTCATCCCAATAAAACCAGCAGGTCAAAGCCAATTTTCGAGACCAAATACAAATCTGTGGGCTCCCTCCTATAGCGCACTTTGCCATGGAAAAGTGCGAGACTTCGGTATGCGGTATCAAGCAATCGTTATTCGGGTCTTTAGGAATCCGCGTGATTAAATGCACGGCAATGGGTACATAGCCAGTACAGTAAGTCCCCGAGGCAGATTGGAGCCACGTATGGATATCAAGGTTTCTGGACGCAAGACGACGGTAACCGATGCTCTGCGTGCGCATGTGGATGAGAAGATCGGCGAGGCGCTCAAGGTTTTCGATATCGAGCCCATGACGGTCGACGTTGTACTTCGCTATGAGAAGAACCCCTCGAACCCCAACCCGGCAATCGTCGAGGTTACGGTTCGTGCCCGCGGTTCGGTGATTCGCGTTGCCGAGCACGGTGCAGATATGTACGCCGCCATCGACCTCTCCGCCGATAAGGTCACCCGCCAGCTGCGCAAGTTCAAGACCAAGGTCGTGGACAACCGCCAGGGCGGTGCCAGCGCCGCGGATGTCGCACCGGTCGAGCGCGTTGAGGATCTGGCCGACCTGCTGCTGCCCGAGGAAGAGGACGACCTGCTCGTCCGCGAGAAGGTTATCGACGTCACCCCGATGACTGAGGAGCAGGCGCTGGTGCAGACAGATCTGCTCGGCCACGACTTCTACGTGTTCGAGAACGCGACGACTGGCCTCATCAATGTGGTGTATCACCGTAAGAATGGTGGATATGGCATCATCAAGCCCCGCATCGAAACGCTTGACGAGTAAAATACGTTAACTTGCATGAGTTAACGGTTGGCGGCCATCCCATGCGGGTGGCCGCCTTTTTACGTAAGGAGTCGCTTTGATGGACAAGGCCGCATCCGCCGGTCATTCGAACCGTTGCCGCATCGTCGTCGATACCTGCTGCGACTTTAGCCCCGAGGTCGCCGCGAACCTCGATGTCGATATCCTGGGTTTCCCTTTCATTATCGATGGCGAGGAGCGCACAGACGACATCTGGTCGAGCATGAGCCCTAAGGAGTTCTACGACCGCATGCGCGCCGGTGCCCGCGTGTCCACCTCGGCTGTGTCGCTCGGTCGCTATATCGAGTTTTTTACCGAGTGCGCCAAAGAGGGCACGCCCACGGTCTACCTGTGCTTTACCTCGGCGCTGTCGTCGAGCTACAACTCCGCGTGCCAGGCGGCAGATGCCGTGCGCGCCGAGTATCGCAACTTTGAGCTCTACGTGGTCGACAACGCTCTGCCCTGCGCGACCGGTGCGCTCTTGGCGCTCGAGGCCGTGCGCCAGCGTTCGGCGGGACTGACCGCCAAGCAGTTGGTCGATTGGGCAAACGAGGCAAAGACCTACGTCCACGGCTACTTTACGCTCGAGAGCTTCGATGCGCTGGCTGCCGGCGGCCGCATTCCGCCCGCGGCGGCGCAGCTCACGGCAAAGCTCGACGTCAAGCCCGAGCTCTCCTACGACCTGGCCGGCTCGCTGTCGCTGATCGGCGTCAACCGCGGCCGCAAGAAGGCGCTCAAGTCCATCCTCAAGTCGTTCCGCGAGAACTACGTGCCCGATCGCACCATGCCCATCGCCATCATGACGGCCGATGCCGAAAAGGATGGTGACTGGCTCGAAGCCGCCATCCGCAAGGAGGAGGGTTGCGCCGACGTCACGATCATTCGCGGCTCCGTGGGTCCCACCATCGGCTCGCACGTGGGCCCCGGCATGGTGGGCTGCGCGTTTTGGGGTAAGAACCGCGCCGACAAGGCGTCGCTTTCCGACCGTATCGCCCGCCGCGTGCGCGGTCAGTAGGCAAGCGCTGCGTCCGTAATCGCCCTCGACTCACAGCCCAAACGCTGGCACCGAGTATTCAACCTGGTAACAACACCCAACCCAAAAGGAAAGGTTTCATGGCAAACAAGCTCTCCGTCGCATTCATTGGCACCGGAATCATGGGTGCCCCCATCGCCGGCCACATTCTGGACGCCGGCTATCCCGTCACGGTCAACAACCGCACCAAGTCCAAGGCGGCGGCGCTTATCGAGCGCGGCGCCGTCTGGGCAGATACGCCGGCCGATGCCGCGGCGAACGCCGATGTCGTCTTTACCATGGTGGGCTATCCCTCCGAGGTCGAGGAACTCTACCTGGCGGGCGACGGCCTGCTCGCGTGCACTAAGCCCGGCGCGGTCCTGATCGACCTCACCACGAGCTCGCCTGAGCTGGCGCGCGACATTGCCGAGGCCGCCCAGGTTTCCGGTCGCATGGCGTTTGACTGCCCCGTCACCGGCGGCGAGTCGGGTGCTATCGCCGGCACGCTTACGGCTATCGTGGGCGCTACCGAGAACGACATCGCCCCGGTCCGCGACATCCTTTCCACCTTTGCGGCAACCATCTGCTGCTTTGACGGCGCCGGCAAGGGCCAGGCTGCCAAGCTCGCCAACCAGGTGTCGCTGGGCGCCTGCATGGTCGGTATGGCAGACGCCATGGCATTTGCCGAGCTGAGCGGCCTTGACCTGGAGAAGACCCGTCAGATGATCCTGGGCGGTACCGGCAAGTCCGGCGCCATGGAGAGCCTGGCTCCCAAGGCGCTCGACGGCGACTACAAGCCCGGCTTTATGGTTGAGCACTTCATCAAGGACCTGCGCCTGGCGCTCGCTTACGCCGACGATCGCGAGCTCGCACTGCCCGGTGCCGACGTGGCCTTTACGCTCTACGACATGCTCGACGCCATCGGTGGCGCCAAGCTGGGCACCCAGGCCATCACGGTCCTCTATAAGGAGGAGGCCGACGCCATCGCCGCCGGTCTGGACTGGTCGCAGTATCGTCCCGAGGAGCATGGCGCTCACGAGGACGGCTGCGGTTGCGGCGAGCACGGCGACGACCATGAGTGCGGTTGCGGTCACCATCACGGCGAGGACCACGAGTGCTGCGGCGGCCACGGCCATGACGACGGCCATGAGTGCTGCTGCGGCCACCATCACGGGGAGTAGCGCCCATGAGCTGGACGTTCGTGGTACTAGCGCTGGTGCTCTTTATCTTTGCGATCTATATTGGCTTTTTGTGCGGCCAGTGGGCGTGCGAAAAGCGCGTCATCACCAAGCGCGATTACTGGATCGCCAATTTTGCAGGCGCGGCGGCAGTCGTCCTGCTGACCTGGGTGTTCTCACTGTTCCCGCTGGTGCAGTTTGCGCCGATCGGCTGGCTCGGCGGCTTTATCGCCGGCCTTAAGATGAGCTTTGGCGAGTCCGTCGGTCCGTGGCGCAAGCACGACGAGGTCTTTAACGTCAACAAGGCTCACCGCGCCGCCGCCGACGCGGGCGACGCTGAGGAACGCCGCCGTGCGCGTCGCAATGGCGCGGCCGACCGACAGCTCATCTCGGTCACCGATGACAGCAAGGGTGCTGGCAAGCACGCTAAGAAATAGTAAGAAGAGGTAACTATGGCAGAAAACAAAGACGAACAGCTC
The DNA here is from genome assembly GCA_958447445.1 of uncultured Collinsella sp. Taxonomy (GTDB): domain Bacteria; phylum Actinomycetota; class Coriobacteriia; order Coriobacteriales; family Coriobacteriaceae; genus Collinsella. The sequence continues at coordinate 12,256 of CAUDAE010000024.1, read as the reverse complement.
ACCGACGAGGAGCTGGCACAGCTTCAGCTGGCAGAGGAGAACGAGAACGCCGTCGACCGTCTGGTCAAGGAGCTCGGCTGCCCCACGCGCCGCATCCGCCAGTTTGCCGCCCGCGTGCTGCACCTGCTTGCCGAGCGCGATCCGCAGCGCGTCGTGCCCTGCGTGCCCGCGCTGATCGAGGCGCTCGACCGCCCCGAGGCTCAGACCCGCTGGGAGGCCCTCGATGCCCTGACGGCGCTCGCCACCACCTGCCCCGAGCAGCTGGGCGATGCCTTTGAGGGTGCCGAGACCGCACTGTTCGACGAGATTTCCTCCACGCTGCGCTATGCTGCCTTCCGCCTGCTGTGCGTGTGGGGCGCCACGAGCGTCGAGCGTTCGCGCGAGGCTTGGCCCATCCTGGACGAGGCCATCCAGTGCTACCACGGCGACCTCGAGTATCGCGACATGCTCGGTTGCCTGTACGAGTTTGGCCAGGGCGAGATCGACGCCGAGGTTGCCGAGAAGCTCGCGCTGCGCCTTAAGTTCGATGCCGAGAACGGCAAGGGCAGCTATCTCAAGGCCCGTTCGAGCGAGATTTGCGAAATGCTTGTTAAACGTTTTGGTCTGGATCTCTCCAAAAAGAAGAAGCGTGCTAGCGTTAAAAAATCTGACGACGCCGAAGACGAGGAGTAACAGATTATGGCGCACGATGTAGTCCTGATTCCCGGTGACGGTATCGGTCCCGAGATTACGCAGGCCATGCGCCGCGTGGTCGAGGCCACCGGTGTCCAGATCAACTGGAACGTCCAGGAGGCAGGTGCCGGCGTCATGGACGAGTTTGGCACGCCGCTGCCCCAGCACGTGCTCGATGCGGTCGCCGAGACCAAGGTTGCCATCAAGGGCCCCATCACCACGCCGGTCGGCACGGGTTTCCGCAGCGTTAACGTGGCCCTGCGCAAGCACTTCGACCTGTACGCCTGCGTGCGCCCCTGCCTGTCGCAGCCGGGCGACGGCTCGCGCTTCCGCGACGTCGACCTGGTCATCGTGCGTGAGAACACCGAGGACCTCTACGCCGGGATCGAGTTCGATGAGGGCGCTGCCGAGGTCGAGGAGCTCTCACAGCTTGTCGAGCGCTCGGGTCAGAAGACCTTCGCCGCCGATTCCGCCATCTCAATTAAGCCCATCTCCATCGCCAAGAGCCGCCGCATTGTGGAGTACGCCTTTGAGTACGCCCGCCGCTGCGGCCGTAAAAAGGTGACGGCCGTGCACAAGGCCAACATTATGAAGGCGACCGATGGCCTGTTCCTGCGCGTTGCGCGCGAGGTGGCCGCCAACTATCCCGATATTGAGTTCAACGACAAGATCGTCGACGCCACCTGCATGGGCCTGGTCCAGAACCCCAACGACTTCGATGTCCTGGTGCTGCCCAACCTGTACGGCGATATCGTCAGCGATCTGTGCGCCGGCCTGGTAGGTGGCCTGGGTATGGCCCCCGGCTCCAACATCGGTGCCGACTGCGCCATCTTCGAGGCAACGCATGGCTCCGCGCCCGATATCGCTGGCCAGGATATCGCCAACCCCACGGCCGAGATTCTCTCTGCTGCGATGATGCTCGATCACCTGGGCGAGAACGACGCTGCCAATCGCATTCGCGCCGCCGTATCTGCCACGCTCGACGAGGGCGAGCAGGTTACCGGCGACGTGCGCCGTGCCCAGACCGGTTCCGTCGAGGGCGCCGTGGGCACGCAGGCCTTTGCCGATGCCGTTATCGCGCACCTGGCCTAAGGTAGGCACGCTGCAAACGCCTAAATAGTACTTAAGTGTTTGCGTATAACCTAAGAATCAATACGCCCGGCACTCTGTCGGGCGTATTCTATTGAAGACTATGTTTCCTAACAAGGAGTAACTGATATGGGTCTGATTCAAAAGAAGGACGAGAAGGACGAGATCGACGGCATCCAGATCATCGAGCGCGGCGAAGGCCCCGACGGTGACGAGGACGAGAAGATCGATCTGGTCGCCGGTACGTCTGCCGAGCACATTGCCGCCGGCACGACGGCCGAGGAGGAGGACGCCCGACTGGAGGCTCAGATTGCCGCGGATGCCGCTGACGAGAATCTGATGCCCGAGGCCCAGGATGAGGACGACGATATTCTGGGTTCCGATGAAGACGACCATGCATCCAGGCACAAGAAGACGATGATTGCCGCCTTTGTGGTTGCCGTCGTGATCGCCGCCGTGGTCGGCTTCTTTATTGGCAATGGCGGCTTTGGCGGCAAGGGTGTCGGCTCGTCGACCCTGACCGAGGACCAGCTCGATTCGACCGTGGCAAGCTATAGCTACAACGGCAAGAAGAGCGACATCACCGCGCGCGAGGCCATCGAGAGCCAGTACAGCCTCGACACCGTCAAGGATAGCGATGGCAACTACACCGCTCCTTCTGCCGACGTCATCCTGTCCTACGTGCGCAACAAGATCCTGCTCGACGCTGCCGAGGACGAGGGCATTACCGTCTCCTCTAAGGAGATGAAGCAGTACGCCGAGGAATCCATCGGCACTTCGGACTACAAGACCATGGCCACGCAGTATGGCGTGTCCAAGGACCAGGCCAAGCAGATCGTCCGCCAGTCCGCGACGCTGCAGAAGCTCTACAAGAAGAAGGTGGGCGATAGCTCCGCAAGCATGCCGACCGCTCCGACCGAGCCTTCTGACGGCAATGAGGACACCGCGAGCAAGGATTACGCCGACTACATCATCAACCTTGCCGGCGACGAGTGGGATAGCTCGAAGGGTACCTGGAAGGACGAGAACGGCACCTACGCTAAGGCCTTTGCCGACGATGCCTTTACGGCCGATAGCGCCACCTATAAGCAGGCCATGACCGCCTACTACACTGCTTACCAGCAGTACTCTTCGCAGGCTTCGAGCGCCAGCTCCAAGTGGACCGAGTATGCTAACGGCCTCTACGCCAAGGCCAACATCAGCATCTACGGCCTGTTTGCGTAAAGAGTCGCACGGCTCATCGAGCATCTAGCCGATAGACAGCAGAAAGTCCGCCAGTACGGAAGTCGTTCTGGCGGACTTTTTGCGTTGAGGGCGTGATTGGCGGCTTAATTATGGCTATTCATCTTTAAGTCCAAAAAGGCTATCGGCTTCATCGTCGGATATATATTCCAGTACATCGCCCGGTTGGCAGTCGAGTGCCCGACATATCGCGTCAAGAGTTGAAAAACGTATGGCAGAAACCTTGCCCGTCTTAATGCGTGACATATTGACCTGGGAGATGCCCACGCGTTCCGCAAGCTCTTTGGATGAGATCTTGCGTTCGGCGAGCATGCGGTCAAGCCGCAGAATAATCATGGATTCCCCCTAGAGCAACTCGTCATCTTGTTTTTGCAGGATATACCCGTAGCGGAAGATACTGGCAATCAGGCAAATAATCAGGCCTGCAAAGAGCATGGAGGGCTCGAATAACTGGCCGACGAACGCATCCGTAAAGCTGCCGCCAAATCCTGAGAGTATTATTCCCGTGATTACGGCACCAAGAAGCCTCACGGCAACGCCGCCGATAAGGAATAAATGTCCTACTCGACGAAGTGTGTGGTTACATTCAAGGTCAAAGGGCCTGCCTTCCTTTTCAATGTTGAAGAAAAGCCTGCGCACGCTTAGCGCGATGGTAAGCGCGAGGCATGTCATCAAGAGGCTCCCTATGGCAGTGTGACCATCGTGTGCGACGAGCATAAGTGGGGTCTGCGCATCGGTACCGACGATAGCCAGGCACGGCCCTTCGCCGCCTTGAAGTTCTACGGATTGGAGACACGACCCTTGGGAGAGGCTAGGCAATACGAGTAGAAGGTCAATCGCAATGACTGCGAGAAGTCCCAGAGCGAGCGCCACGGTGGTGCAGATTGTGGCCCATTTGCAGATGCGAGTGAGCTTCCTCAGATCGGCTATTGCCTGTTCACGGTCGATGGCTTCATTCGATTTGGATACGTTCCAGCGGATCATAGCTCCTCCAACCAATGTCTTGGATGATACTTGTATCTTATATCATATTTAATGATAAACGATAAACAATTACAGATTAGAGTAAGTAATGTTTGTGAGACGAATAGCGAGAGCTATGGCTCATTTTGGGTGTCGGAGTTTGGCGCGCGGGGGATGAGGACAAATGTCAAAACTTTCCGTGATCGCACGAGTGCTTCATCGGGTTCCCCGATTCATATGGGAAAACAACTGCAAACGATTGCAAGTAACCGGTGAACGGTCGAAAACTACCGTTCACCGATAATCTCAAAACTGGTTCTAACTGGTATTAAGTCAAAAAGACCAATTCACATATCTTCACAATGACCTGCAATTTTTCTACACGCTATTTTTAGCCGCCCTGCGTTGTTTAGGGACAGGAAAAGTTCCGATCTTTTGCCAAAGCATTTCGAAACGGTTTCAAAACCGCAGGTAGAAGTGTTAACGACCGGTAAACGGTCGAAATATCACCGTGAGCGGTGCAAAAACGTTTTACCGTATGAATCAACGAAAGCGACCTCTTCTGGGGTGATATAGTGACAACAACACGTCACGTGGTTACTACCAGTTTAGAAACCACTGGTCTTCAAAGAACGCTTTCTAAGAAGCTTTAAGGGCGAGCGCCCGCTGGCTTCCGAAAATCATCGGACTCAGATTGTACACACCTTCGGAAGGGAAATTTGAATGGTTGGCTTTATTCTTACCGGTCATGGACAGTTCGCACCCGGCCTAGCTAGCGCTATCGCTATGGTTGCCGGCGACCAGCCCGCTTTTACCGTCGTTCCTTTTGAGGGCGACCAGGCTGCTTCCTACGGTGAGGATCTCCGCGCCGCTATTACCGCCATGCGCGAGGAGTGCGATGGCGTGCTCGTCTTTACCGACCTGCTTGGCGGCACCCCGTTCAACCAGTCGATGATGATTGCCCAGGATGTCGACAACGTCGAGGTTCTGACTGGCACCAACCTTCCCATGGTTATTGAGCTTCTGTTCCTCCGCGGCAATGCCACGCTCGCCGAGCTTGGCGAGCAGGCCGTGACCGTTGGCCAGACGGGCGTCACCGCCCAGACGGTCGCATCCGTTGCCGGCTCCGAGGAAGAGGATATCTTCGGCGACGAGGACGGCATCTAATGGCCGATTTCGGAGCCAACGTCCTGAGCTCCTCGGTCGCCCTTTTAGGCCTGCTTGTCATCATGGGCTTGATTTACACCATCTGGTCGCAAATCAACATGAAGAAGAAGCAGAAGTACTTCAAGGAGCTGCACACCGAGCTCAAGCCGGGTCAAGAGGTTCTTTTCGCCGGCGGTATCTACGGAACCGTCAAAGGCATCGAAGGCGAGAAGGTCCAGATCAAAGTCCGATCCGGAGCCGTCGTAGATGTTTCGCGTTACGCGATTCAGGAGATCAAGTAACTGTCGTCAGCAAATAACGAAAGGAAGCTGATCAACATGGCAGAACCCAACATTCTTCTTACCCGCATCGATAACCGACTGGTTCATGGTCAGGTTGCCACCCAGTGGAACTCCACCCTGGGCTCCAACCTCATCCTCGTCGCCAACGACGACGTGGCGTCCAACACCATGCGCCAGAACCTCATGAAGATGGCCGCTCCCGCCGGCGTCGCTACGCGTTTCTTCTCTCTGCAGAAGACCATCGACGTCATTGGCAAGGCGAGCCCGCGCCAGAAGATCTTCATCGTGGCCGAAACACCGGAAGACGTGCTTACGCTCGTCAAGGGCGGTGTGCCTATAAAGAAGGTAAACATCGGCAACATGCACATGTCGGAAGGAAAGCGCCAAGTCGCCACCTCCGTCGCAGTTAACGACGAGGATGTCGCTGCGTTTAAAGAGCTGCAGGAATTGGGGGTGGAGTTGGAGATCAGGCGCGTTCCGAGCACGCCTGTTGAGGACACGAGCAAGCTCTTCTCGTAATCCTCGTGATCCACGTTGTCAGGAGTGAAACCCTGACGTTCTGTACGTGAAATCCAAAGTGCGTACATACATTTTGAAAGGAGGAGCAAGATGGAATACTCGATCATCCAGATCGCTCTGGTCTTCGTCGTCACGTTCATCGCGGCAATCGACCAGTTTGACTTCCTCGAGTCTCTCTATCAGCCCATCGTCACCGGCGCCGTCATCGGTCTTATCCTTGGCGACCTCAACACCGGTCTTCTCGTGGGTGGTACCTATCAGCTCATGACGATCGGCAACATGCCGATCGGAGGCGCTCAGCCGCCTAACGCCGTCATCGGCGGCATCATGGCAGCCATTCTCGCTATCGCCACGGGCCTCGAGCCTAACGCGGCAGTCGGCCTCGCCATTCCGTTCGCTCTGCTTGGCCAGCTTGGCGTTACCCTGGTCTTCACGCTTATGTCCCCGCTTATGTCCACGGCCGATAACATGGCTCACAACGCGGACACCAAGGGCATCGAGCGCCTGAACTACTTCGCCATGGCTCTGCTCGGCCTGATCTTCGCTGTCGTCGTCACCCTGTTCTTCATCGCTGGCGCTACCATCGGTCAGACCATCGCTTCTGCCATCCCGACTTGGCTGCAGACCGGTCTCTCCGCTGCAGGCGGCATGATGCGCTTCGTCGGCTTCGCCGTCCTGCTCAAGGTTATGATGAACCGCGATATGTGGGGCTTCTTCCTCATGGGCTTTGGCCTCGCGCTCATCACCGTTGCCAACGATTCGCTGGCAACCCCTGCTCTGCTCATCCTCGCTCTCATCGGCTTCGGCATCGCTTTCTGGGACTTCCAGCAGCAGACCGAGCTGAAGGGTGCAGCTGTTTCTGACGGAGGTGACTTCGAAGATGGCATCTAATGAGTATGTGATCCCGGAGCACTACGAGGATCTCACTCCTGCTCCGCAGCTCGACCAGAAGACCCTCAACAAGATGGCTTGGCGCTCCTGCTTCCTGCAGGCATCGTTCAACTACGAGCGCATGCAGGCCGCTGGCTGGCTTTACTCCATCATCCCCGGTCTGGAGAAGATCCACACCAACAAGAACGACCTCGCGGCTTCCATGAGCCACAACCTGGAGTTCTTCAACACCCACCCGTTCCTCGTCACCTTTGTTATGGGCATCGTGCTTTCGCTCGAGCAGAACAAGGTTGACATCCCCACGATCCGCGCCGTCCGCGTCGCCGCAATGGGCCCGCTCGGTGGTATCGGTGACGCCCTGTTCTGGCTGACGCTCGTGCCTATCACGGCCGGCATCACCTCCAACATGGCCATCAACGGCAACGCCGCTGCACCGATCATCTTCCTGGTGATCTTCAACGTCGTCCAGTTCGCTCTGCGCTTCTGGCTCATGAACTGGTCCTACAAGCTTGGCACCAGCGCTATTGACGCTCTGACCGCCAACATGCAGGCCTTCACGCGTGCCGCTTCCATCATGGGCGTCTTCGTCGTCGGTTGCCTGGTCGTCACCATGGGTGGCACCCAGATTAACCTCCAGATCCCCAACGGCACCACCCGTGGTCTCTCCGCTACTACCGTGATCGTCTCCGAGAAGGAGGCCGAGAACTTCACCGGTATGGAGGGCATCGATACCGAGACCGCTGAGGCCGGTACCATCGCCATGACCGATAAGGACGGCAACGCCCTTACCGCTTCCGATGCCGACGGCAACGCTGTCGAGTGCGGCGTCACCGATCTGGGTAACGGCATGGAGTCCGTGACCTACGGCACCGTTACCGAGGATCCGGTCAACTTCTCTGTTGCCGACACCCTCAACACCATCGTCCCGAAGCTCGTCCCGCTTATGCTTACGCTGCTGCTTTACTACATGTTCGCTAAGCACAGCTGGACCCCGACCAAGGGCATTCTCCTGCTCTTCGTCCTTGGCATCCTGGGCGCTGGCCCGCTTGGTCTCTGGCCGAGCATCTGGTAAGGCTCTAGCTTGAGGGGTGTGTCCCTACGCGGCTCACACCCCGACCCCTTAAGCCATGTGTATGTTAAAAGCCGCGTGCTCGAAAGAGCGCGCGGCTTTTGTTTTCTTAATGATTCGGGTGTGGCAGACAGATAATGCATAACACCCTAGGTAGTTAGCCGAATTCGAGCAAAAGGGAGGATAGGATGGCGATCGGAGCGCGTAAGCAACCGCTGTACGATCAGCTGGTCGATATTCTGACCGAAAAGATTGACCATGAATATCGCGCCGGTGACATGATTCCTTCCGAGCGCGAACTTTCGGAGCGCTATGGTCTCTCGCGCACTACGGTACGCCTGGCTCTGCAGGAACTGGAGCGTTTAGGACTGGTGGTTCGGCAGCACGGTCGCGGTACCTTTGTGACCGACCGTTCGGCAAAAGCAACCAATCTTATGCAGTCCTACAGCTTTACCGAGCAGATGCGCGCGATGGGTCGAGAACCCGAGACCACGATTCTCGAGTTTTGCGAGATGGAGGCCGATAAGAATCTGGCCGAGCATATGGGATTGCGCATCGGTGATCGCATTTTTAAGCTCAAGCGCCTTCGCTCTGCCGACAACATGCCCATGATGGTCGAACGCAGCTATCTACCGGTTCGTCAATTTCTGTCCCTAAAGCGACCGCTGCTGGAGCGTAAGCCGCTTTACGATGTGATTGAGCAGGACTTTCAGCAAAAGATTCGCGTGGCCGAAGAGGAGTTCTATGCGAGCATAGCCCGTCCCACCGATGCCCACCTTTTGGGAATTGTCGAGGGCTCGCCTGTGCTCGATTTGGTCAGGACTACGTATAACGAGTCAAACGAGGTAGTGGAGTACACACTCTCGGTTGCTCGTGCCGATCAGTTTAAATACAAGGTTTACCACCAGCGCAGTAACTAGTGCTCGCATCGTTTCCATACGGTGATTCTTTGCATTTAACTGGTTACTACCAGATAACCAACCGAAGTGTATAATTGCACGTCAGAGGATTACTTCTAGAGAGAGGTATTAGAAATGTTCGAGAAGAGTGTCGAGGAGCTCACCGAGCTCGGCGCCCAGATCACCACGGCCGAGATTGCTCGGCAGCCCGAGCTTTGGCGTGATACGCTCAACATCTATCGCGAGAACAAGGAGGCCATCGAGGCCTTCCTGGCCGAGGCTCGCGCTATGGGCGAGGGTCGTCTGTCCGTTGTCTTCACCGGTGCCGGTACGTCCGACTACGTTGGCGATACCTGCGCCCCGTACCTGCGTCACGCTGGCAACACTGATCTCTACGACTTTAAGCCCATCGCCACGACCGACATCGTGAGCGCCCCGCGCGACTTCCTGCGCGCCGAGGATCCCACGCTCGTGGTTTCCTTTGCCCGCTCTGGCAACAGCCCCGAGAGCCTTGCCGCCGTTGCCGTTGCCAAGGAGCTCGTCCACAACGTCAAGTTCCTCAACATCACCTGCGCTCCCGAGGGCAAGCTTGCCGTCGAGTCTGCCGATGATCCCAATGCGCTGACGCTGCTCATTCCGCGCGCCAACGACAAGGGCTTCGCCATGACCGGTTCTTATTCCTGCATGACCCTGCTCTCCACCCTTATTTTCGACACTGCCTCTGACGAGCAGAAGGCCGAGTGGGTCGAGACGATTGCCAAGATGGGCGAGGAGGTCATCTCCCGTGAGCCCGAGATCGCCGATTACCTGGCTGGCGATTTCAACCGCGTGACCTACTTGGGTTCTGGCTCCTTCGGTGGCCTTGCTCAGGAGAGCCAGCTCAAGATCCTCGAGCTCGCTCACGGTCTGGTCGCTACTTCCTACGACACCTCCATGGGCTATCGTCACGGACCTAAGTCCTTCGTCGACGATAAGACGCTCGTCTTCGTGTTCGTCAACAACGACGCCTACACCCGTCAGTACGACATCGACATCCTCAACGAGATCGGTGGCGACGAGATCGCTCAGCACACCATCGCCGTTCAGCAGGAAGGTGCCACCGTCTATGAGGGTGAGTCCTTCACCTTTAAGGGCTACGAGGCACTTCCCGAGGGTTACCTTGCTCTGCCGTTCGTGATGTTTGCCCAGGCTATCAGCCTGCTCAACTCCGTCCGCGTGGGCAACACGCCCGATACGCCGAGCCCCACCGGCACGGTCAACCGCGTGGTTAAGGGCGTGACGATTCACCCCTTCACCGCTTAATCGCGTCCCCCTGTAAGGGCGCCCGTCCGCTCATAACGGCGGGCGGGCGCTTTTTGTTTTACGTGAGCTGGGTATAAGCATTACCACAGTCAACTGCTTTAGAAGCGAGGAGTGCATATGAGCACGTACGCAATTAAGGCTGACAAGTTCTTCTTGCCGGCAGGCCCGCAACTGGGCGGCTATCTTATGGTCGAGGATGGCGTTTTTGGCGCCTGGCAGGCCGACGAGCCCTCTTGCGAGATTAAGGACTACACGGGATCGTGGATCGCACCGGGTATGGTCGATACTCACATCCATGGCTTCTACAACCACTCAACTACCGATAACGATCCCGAGGGCATCGATATCAGCTCAACCGAGCTCGCCCGTCGCGGTACCACCAGCTGGCTGCCCACGACGTTCACCGATGGCGTCGAACAGATCAAGGACGCCTGCGCTGCTATCGCCAAGGCGGACGAGGGCCGCGGCCCCGACTTCTGCGGTGCCCGCATTCAGGGCATCTACCTGGAGGGCCCCTTCTTTACCATGAAGCACGTGGGCGCGCAGAACCCCGCTTACCTGATTGACCCCTCCGAGGAGGTTTTCGACCAGTGGCAGGAGGCTGCGGGCGGTCGCATCGTTAAGAGCGCCATGGCCGCCGAGCGCGACGGTGCCGCTGCTTATGCGGCTGCTCTGAACGCCAAGGGCGTGGTGACCAGCATCGGTCACTCCGACGCCACCTACGATGAGTGCATCGCCGCTATCAATGCCGGTGCCAGCTGCTTTACGCATACCTATAACGGCCAGCGCGGTCTGCATCACCGTGAGCCCGGTGTCGTGGGTGCTGCCATGTCCACGCCCGAGACCTACGCCGAGATCATCTGTGACGGCAAGCACGTAAACCCTGCCGCCATCAAGGCACTGCTGCAGGCAAAGGGCTGGCAGCACACGGTGCTCATCACCGACTGCCTGGGCTGCGGCGGCATGCCCGAGGGCAGCTACACCAGTGGTGGCATGGACGTCATCATGAAGGACAACCTGTGCTGGCTCGCCGACGGCAAAAGCATTGCCGGCTCGGTGCTCACGCTTGCCCAGGGCGTCAAGAACATTGTCGATTGGGGCATCGCCAGCGCTGATATCGCCATTCGCATGGCAACCGAGGTGCCGGCTCGCTCTGCGCACATCGAGGATAAGTGCGGCAGCATCATGCCGGGTCGCGACGCCGACTTTGTCGTGTTCGACCATGAGCTCACCCTCGTCGAGACGTATGTTGGCGGCCAGAGCGTCGGCAACGCCCTTACCGATTAACGATAGAAAAAGACGGCGGGCCCGAATCTGCTCGGACCCGCCGTATGGGTTAAACGCTCAAAAGCACCTTAACAGTTACAGCTTGTTAACGATCTTCTTTGCCGTGCGCTTGACGCCGGCCACAAGACCCCCCGCGGGATGCTCCTTTTCGTATGCTAGACGCTTCTCGCGCTTGGCGTACTCTTCGACGATGATGTCGCCATACTCGTCTTCGATCTTGTCGAAGAAGTCGACGGCGCCCTTAATTTCCTCAGCGGTCGGGTGTCCCTTCTGGACGCCGCCGGTGAGTTTGAACGGCCCCCACGTATCAAAGCCGGGACAGCCGTAGACGCCCATAAAGATGGCCTGCCTCATGCGGCAGATGCCATCGATATCCTTGCCGTACCACTTGTTTTTGCCACCGTAGGTCATAAGGCCAAACACCTTGTCCTGCGGCTGCAGCACGTTCGTGAGCACGCGTGCCATGTCCTTGTCGATCTCGGAGTAATAGATGCCCGTGGCGACACCGATCAGATGGTATTCGTGCAGGTCGGGGTACTCGTTTTTACCGAGTGACTTCACGTCGAGGGTATCGATCTCGGGGTGCGCCTCGACGATGGCGTCCACGAGCTTTTTCGTATTGCCGTGGTGGTGTGAGGCATAAAGGATGATGGTTCGCATAAGAAGGCCTTTCAGCTGTAATTGCATCAATGTCTGTATGGTACCCCGTTGCATGGCTGGGAAACCGGACGCATCGATGAACGTGCGGGTTTGTCCTTTGGTCAGGGCCGAGACGGGTTCTTGCGAGCAAAAAGCAGTTGTTCGAAAGGATGGACAATGGAATACGCTCTCTCCAACGATTCGATTTCTATCAAGGTCTCCACGGCCGGTGGTTC
>CAUDAE010000023.1 GCA_958447445.1 uncultured Collinsella sp. | reverse complement strand
GAACTTCTGACCTCTTCCGTGTCAGGGAAGCGCTCTCCCCCTGAGCTAAACGCCCGATCAAGGGTGCGCAAGCGCGCAAGAGATAATATAACGGAGCCTGAACTCGGTGGCAAGAACATTTTTAAAAATCGCTTACATTGTGGAATTCGGGGGCTTCGTCATATCCATTTTAAAAGAGCCTGCTGCCGCGATTTGGCTGTCGCATAATGCAAGGCCATTGCGGTATCGAGCTATGGAAAGACACCTGCGGAATTGTCCTACCGATAAGCGGACAAGCCTCCAGCTGGTGACTTCGCCGTGGTAAGGTAAGCCGAATTGTTTCCAGGCTGTTTCGGGGGAGTGGAATGAGCAAAGAGTGTGTCGAGCAGGTCGAAGGCGCAGGGGCTTCGGTGCCGATGACCGATATATCGAACATTGATGTGCCCGAGGGCATCGACGAGCTCAGCCGTAGCACCCGCCGCGCCTGGCGCGAGCGCCTTAACGATGCGTCGTCGCGCAAGATGATCACGGGCGTCTTGGCTACGCTGGTGGGCGGTTCGTTTTGGGGCTTCTCGGGCACCAGCGCGAGCTTTCTGTTCGATACCTACCACGTCGACACCTTGTGGCTTATGAGCGTGCGTCAGATTCTCGCCGGTCTACTCTTTATGGCCGTGGTTGTTACGCGCGACCGCGAGCGCCTGATTAAGCTCTGGACCACACCCGCCGATCGCAAGCAGCTGCTGCTCTTTACCGCCTTTGGCCTGCTGTTCAACCAGTTTTGCTATCTTTCGGCCGTGCGCCTGACGAACGCCGGAACCGCGACGGTGCTCCAGTGCCTGCAGCTCGTTATCATCATGGGCTACGCCTGCGTGATCGATCGCCGTATGCCGCGTACTCGCGAAGTCATCGGCATTGGCCTGGCTCTGGGTGGAACCTTTTTAATCGCCACCGGCGGTGACCCCACCAGCCTGAATATTTCGCCGCTTGGCCTGGCAGCAGGTCTTATGTGTGCGGTCAGCGCCGCGTGTATGGCGGTGATTCCCGCCAAGATCCTGCCCGAATACGGCAGCCCCATCGTCACGGGTTCGGCAATGCTCACGGCGGGCGTGGTCTCGTGCGTCTTCGTGCAGCCCTGGGCGCATATGCCGGCGCTCGACGCTGCCGGCGTCGAGGCGCTCGCGGTGTTCGTGGTTATCGGCTCGTTTTTTGCTTACATGCTCTATATGCAGGGCGTTAAGGACATCGGCTCGGTACGTGCGAGCCTCATCGGAACTGTGGAGCCGGTTTCGGCGACCATCACCAGCGCCGTTATGCTGGGCACGGTGTTTTTGCCGACCGACCTTATCGGCTTTGCCATGATCATCGTGATGATGTTCCTCACGGTGTAGCTGGCGCCTCCGCCAAGACAGAAAAGGTGTTGTGCCGCATTTCCGCCAATTGATGTCCGTGTCTGGAGTTTAGCTGTCGATGCTCAAAATGCCATAAACTAGTAACGTTATGGACTTTTTCATTGCGACTCAATTGCGAGGATTTCTTTATGGCTGGTAATCACTTTAAGGGCAGCGATAGCGGCCGTCCTGCAGTTCCGCCGCGTCCGAACGGGGCTGGTAAGGCCGGCACGCCGGGCGGCGCTGGACAGGGCGGTTCCGGTAAGCGCGTGTCCCCGGGCGAGACGGCGATGTTTACCGCTCTGTACGAGCAGTCTCAAAAGGCAAAAAAGACCGGCCGTGCAAAAGGGAATGTCTTTGCGGGCGGTGCAACCTCCGCGTCGCAGCCGAGCGGGGCTCCTTCGGTGCCTGCGAACAACGCAGGTGCTGCCAACGCCGCGAATGCTGCCGGCAACGTTAATGCCGGCAAGGCCGACAACAATACTCCCTCTGCCGGTGGCGCGGGGCTTACGGGTAACCTCGGCACGATCTACACCGGCGCCTCCGAGACTGGCACGTTTGCCCGCCTGGATGATAGCGGTGCCGAGTTTGCGGGCTCGGGTTCCAAGGAAGATTATTACGATTTTGGCTTGAACTACGGTAGCGATGCTTCGTCGAGTTCGACCTCTGACGGTCTGGTCCGTCATCGCCATCGCAAGGGCGAGCGCAAAAAGCGTCACACCGGCGCCATTATTGCCGCTGTAGTCGCGGTGCTTCTCGTTGTGCTTGGCGCAGGCGGCTTTATGCTGCTTAACTCGGCAAAGACCGTAAAGAGCGAAGCGAAGGAGGCTGTCGAGATCGTCGGTGGCCTTAAGGATAAGGTCACGTCGGGCGATTTTTCGACGCTGCCTGACGACGCGAAGAAGATCGATGAGCTCTGTAACAGCATGAAGGCGGAGACCTCGAGCCCGCTGTGGACGGCGGCTTCGTTTATCCCGGTGTATGGCAGCGATATCAATGCGGCCCGCACCATGATTGATGCCCTGTCCGATGTCTCGAGCAACGCGCTGGTTCCCATGGCCGACAACCTTTCGCAGGCCACGCCCGGCAAGCTGTTCCAGGACGGCATGATTAACGTGTCCGCGCTGCAGGCGGTCGCCGATTCGCTTTCCAGCAGCTCGAAAGTGTTCAAGAGCGCCAACGAGAAGGTCCAGGGCATTGGCGATACTCATATTTCCCAGGTGACCGAGCTGGTCGATAAGGCCAAGGACGGCTTTGCCACCCTCAACGGCGCGGTTGACGCGGCGGAGAAGGTCGCCCCCGTCCTTCCCCAGATGCTCGGCGCCAACGGCCAGACGCGCAACTACCTTATGTACGCCATGAACAACGTCGAGATCCGTGCTTGCGGCGGCTTTGGCGGTTCGCAGGGCCTGATTTCGGTCACCGACGGCCAGATGTCGATTGGCGAGTTTGTTCCCCGCATTGGACTCAGTGAGGATGAGGCAGTCGAGAGCGTCGACGAAGAGGATGAGGCGCTGTTCGGCAACCACAGCAACCTGTACAACTCGGGCAATACCTATTCGCCTGATTGGCCCCGCAACTCGCAGCGTGTCGCCGCGCTGTGGAAGTCCCAGTATGGACAGGACGTTGATGGCGTCATCGGTATCGACCCGGTGTTCCTGCAGTATCTGCTGGGCCTGGTCGGTAATGTCTCGCTGCCCGACGGAACGGTTGTCGACGGCACCAACGCCGCAAAGGTCCTCATGCACGATGTGTACTGGAACTATCCGGTCGAGGAATCGGACGGCATCTTTGCGGCTGTTGCCAGCGCCGCCTTCGACAAGATTCTCGGTGGCATCGGTGACGTCGACGTTACAAAGCTTGTCGGTGCATTCGAGCGCGGTGCCGAAGAGGGCCGTCTGATTGCTTGGATGAGAAACGATGATGAGCAGAATGCCATCAAAGAGACGGGCATTGACGCTTCGCTGCCCGATCCGGATGATCCGAGTGCCGATCCCGTTGCCGGCGTTTACTTTAACAACCTGAGCTTCTCCAAGCTCGACTGGTATCTGAACGCCGACACGCAGATCGGCCAGGGCATCAAGAACGGCGACGGCACGTGCTCGTATCGCATCACCGTTACTCTGACGAACATCATGACGCAGGAGGAGGCTGGCAAGCTGCCCGACTACGTTGCGGCGAGCGCACCCGATGCCGCGCGTGACGACGAGCGTCTGAATGTCTCGTTGTTTGCCCCGACGGGCGCCAACATTACTGATCTGACCGTCGAGGGCACCCAGTTTGGTCTTGGCGCCGCTACGTGGCATGGAATCCCCTTCTATTCGGGCACCGTTGACCTGCATGCTGGCGAGACGACGACGATCACGTATACGCTGACCACGTCGGCCGAGGCGGGGGACAAGCCGCTTACGCTGCGTCAGACTCCTACATGCCAGGCGGCTCGCGACAGCGCGTCGGCGTAGGGTTTTTCTGGTAGCGCAGATAATCGAGTACCATTTTGGGGCGGACAGGCAATCTGTTCGCCCCTATTTTGTAAGGAGAGCGCATGAAGTACTTTGGCACCGACGGCTTTCGCGGTGAGGCCAACGTTGGGCTGACGGTAGAGCACGCTTATAAGATTGGCCGTTTTGTGGGCTGGTATTACGGCGCCAACCGCGAGCGCAAGGCGCGCGTCATCGTGGGCAAGGACACGCGTCGCTCGAGTTATATGTTCGAGGCGGCGCTGGTGAGCGGCATGGTCGCGAGCGGTGCGGACGCCTATATGCTGCACGTGATCCCCACGCCGGGCGTAGCGCACCAGACCGTGGAAGGCTGCTTCGATTGCGGCATCATGATCAGCGCGAGCCACAACCCGTTTTGCGATAACGGCATTAAGCTCGTCAACAGCGACGGCTTTAAGATGGACGAGGACGTACTGGAGCTCATCGAGGACTACATCGATGGCAAGAGCGAGGTGCCGCTGGCCACGGGCAACCACATCGGTGCCACGGTGGACTACATGCAGGGCCGCAACCGCTACATTGCTTCGCTCATCGCCAGCGCGAACTTTTCGCTGCAGGGCGTCAAGATCGGCATCGATTGCGCCAACGGCTCGGCATCCTCGGTGGCCAAGCCGGTGTTCGACGCACTGGGCGCCGATGTGCGCGTGATCAATGCCGCGCCCGACGGCTTTAACATCAATGTCGACTGCGGCTCTACGCATATTGAGCGCCTGCAGCGCCACGTGGTGGAGCAGGGCCTGGATGTGGGCTTTGCCTACGATGGCGATGCCGACCGCTGCCTGGCCGTGGACGAGCGCGGCCGCGTGGTCGACGGCGACCAGATCCTGTACGTGTGCGGTGTGTACCTGAACAAGCACGGGCGTCTCTCGGGCGGTACCGTGGTGCCGACGATCGCCAGCAACTTTGGCCTGATCAAGTCGTTGGAGCTTGCCGGCCTGAGTGCCGTGACCAGCGGCGTGGGCGACCGTCACGTGTATGCCAAGATGCGCGAGGGCGGCTACAGCCTGGGCGGCGAGCAGACGGGCCATACGATCTTTGGCGATATCGAGCGCACGGGCGACGGCATTATGACCTCGCTGCGCGTGATGGAAGTGATTCGTGCCGAGCGCGAGACGCTCTCGCAGCTCACGGCTCCGTGCAAGCTGCTGCCACAGGCGCAGGTGGCCGTGCACGTGGCGGACAAGGACGCCGCGCTCGAGAATATGGGCGTGCAGAACGCCATCGCCGAGGCCGAGGTTGCGCTGGCAGGCGAGGGCCGCGTGCTCGTGCGCAAGAGCGGAACCGAGTCGGTTATCCGCGTGCTGGCCGAGGCGCCCGACCAAGCATCCGCCGATGCCGCCATGAAGCGCATCGCCAACGCGCTCGAGGCTTTATAGCTACGCGGTTTTACCAAACCGCGTAGTTGCTCGACGCTGCAAACGGCCCCAAGCGGCAATCTGACGTTCAATTTCAAGGGCGCGACCAGAAGGTCAGCGCCCTTTCATTTCACGTCACCTTGCTCGCTTGGGGCCGTTTTCGCTGACGTTGCCAAGACATTAGCGTCAACGAACTAGTCATTGGGTACCTAGTTATTGGGTGAAAAAAGGGGACGCTGCGGATTGGTTCCGCGGCGTCCCCTTTGCGTTGGCGTGTCGGTTATGCCTTACAGCTCGTAGAGCGTGGTGAACTTGTCCTGCAGGTAGCTGCAGTAGTAGCGGGCATCGAACGCCATGCCGCACGCGCCCTTGATGAGCTCCGGCGCGTCCTTGGCGTGGCCCCACTGCCAAATGTGCTCGCCCAGCCAGGCGCGGACAGGTGTCAGGTCGCCGCTCGCGCAGGCGCCGTTAAGGTCGACACCGTCGCGGCACATGGCCGGCACAAACATGGCATCGTAGGCGCTGCCCAGCGCATACGTGGGGAAGTAGCCAAACGAGCCGCCGCTCCAGTGCGTATCCTGTAGACAGCCGTGCGTGTCGTCGGGAACGGGAATGCCCAGGTACTCATCCATGAAGCGGTTCCAAAGCGCGGGGATGTCCTTGGCCGTGGCCTCGCCGGCAAACAGCATGCGCTCGATCTCGTAGCGCACCATAATATGCAGCGGATAGGTGAGCTCGTCGGCCTCGGTGCGGATCAGCGAAGGCTGCGCGATGTTCACGGCGTGGTAGAGCGTGTCCTCGTCTACGTTGCCGTAGACCTCGGGTGCGTGGCGGCGCAGCACCTCGAGCAGCGGTCCCATAAAGGCACGGCTGCGGCCCACGGTGTTCTCAAAGAAGCGGCTCTGGCTCTCGTGGATGCCCATGGAGGTGCCGCCCTCCAGACAGGTGCGCGCATAGGCGGGATTGACGCCCAGCTCGTACATAGTGTGCCCCGCCTCGTGGATGATGCTGTAGACGTTGGAGATGCAATCGTCCTCGTAGATGTGTGTCGCGATGCGCGCGTCACCTACGGCAAAGCCCTCGCTAAACGGGTGCTCGGTAAGGGCAAGCGTGGTGTCGTCCAGGTTCAGGCCGACGAGCTTCATCAGGTCGAAGCTCATGGCGCGCTGGGCGGCCTCGGGCACGCGGGCGTGCAAAAAGTCGGCATCGGGCTGCTGGCCGCGCTCGCCGATGGCGTGCACGAGCGGCACGACCGTGGCCTTGACCTCCTCGCAAAACGCGTCGAAGCTCTCGGCAGAAAGGCCGCGCTCGTACTGGTCGAGCCAAACGTCGTATGGGTCGCGCTTGGGGTCCATGAGTTCGGCCTGATGCTTAAGTTGGGCGACGATTCTATCCACATAGGGCTCAAAGCTCGCCCAGTCGTTGGCCGTCTTGGCCTTGTGCCACACGGCGTCGGCCTCGCAGGTGAGCCTGGTCCAGGCTTCGGCCTCCTCGGTAGGAATAACGCTTGCCTCGCGCTGGTCGCGGCCGAGCTCTCGGATCTCGTGGTGGGGCTGCGGGTCGTCTCTTTTGCGGCCTGCGGCCGTCTCGCGCGCTAACGAGCGTACGGGCTCAACGGACTTCTCGCTGGTCAGTAGCTTGTGATGTTCGCCGGCAAGCGTGCCCATGGCGTCGGCACGGGCGGCAGCGCCGTTGGCAGGAGCAATCGTCGCTCCATCGAACTCGGCAATCTTGAGCAGGTACTCGCGAGTCCACAGCTTGCCCTCGAGTTTGCGGAACTTTTTGACGGCCTTGTCGACTTTAGCGGCCTTGACGCCCTTGGCAGCCTTTGCCACGGCGGCCTTGGCCTTCTTATCGAGTTTCTTTCCCATGCCGTATCCTTAATCTCGCAGGCCGAGCGCCGCAGGCGGGTGCACGGCCAGTTTGCACAGCTACCTGCCTTGTACCCAGCACGAACAAAACGGAACGCGGCGATATGCTCGCAGAATGTGTTATCCTATAGCCCAATGCGTTGACGGAGAGGGTTTTGCCCGCCGCGTCGCCGGCAAGAGAGGGAGGGCCATGGGCTGCAAGCCTTCCTGCGGTGGCAAGGGCCAAGCGTTCACTCCCGAGCAGCAACCTCAACGGGCGCGCGGCCAGCGGCGGCGATGTCCCCAGTAGGGAAGCCGTGAGCCTCGCGATAAGGGGCGCAGAGTGGGCACGGCGGGCCAGACATCCGCCGGGTCAAACAAGGTGGTACCGCGGAATTCAACCGTCCTTGGGCAATGCACATGCCCGAGGGCGGTTTTTTGTTACCGAACCGGGCCGCGTTTTCGTAACGTCAGACGGCGGCAGCCGCCTTGGCAAGCGGGGAGCGCGAGAGACGAAAGGGAAGACATGAGTCTGATTGATGATCTGGTCAAACTCGAGGAAGAGGCCAAGGAGCTCGTCGCAGGTGCCGACGACGCCGCAAAGCTCGAGGCCGCGCGCGTTGAGCTGCTCGGCCGCAAGGGCCGCATCACCGGCCTGATGCGCATGATGGGTAAGCTCGCCCCCGAGGATCGTCCCATGATGGGCAAGCGCGCCAACGAGATGCGCCAGCTGATCGAGGGCATGCTCGACGAGCGCACCACCGAGATGAAGGCCGCCGCCCTCAAGCACGCACTCGAGCACGAGGCCGTCGACATCACGCTGCCGGGCATTCGTCCGCAGATCGGTCACCAGCACCTGATCAAGCAGATCATCGAGGAGGCCGAGGACATCTTCTGTGGTATCGGCTACACCGTCGAGTCCGGCCCCATGGTCGACACCTCCTACTACAACTTCACCGCGCTCAACGCCCCCATGGATCACCCGAGCCGATCGGCCCGCGATACCTTCTACGTGGTCGACAACAACCCCGGCAGCGTCGCGCACCCCGAGGCTCACGCCCACGGCGAGTCCGACGTGCTGCTGCGCACCCAGACCTCGGGCGTGCAGATCCACACCATGGAGTCGCAGAAGCCGCCCATCTACATGATTTGCCCGGGCACCGTCTACCGTCCCGACACGGCCGACGCCTGCCACCTGCCGCAGTTCAACCAGATCGAGGGCCTGGTCGTCGACGAGGGCATCACCTTTGGCGATCTTAAGGGCACGCTCGACTACTTTGTTAAGTGCATGTTTGGCGAAGATCGCAAGACGCGTTACCGCCCGCACTTCTTCCCCTTCACCGAGCCTTCCTGCGAGGTGGACGTGAGCTGCCACGTGTGCGGCGGCAAGGGCTGCAACTTCTGCAAGCACAGCGGCTGGATCGAGATCCTGGGCTGCGGCATGGTCGACCCCAACGTCCTTATCAACTGCGGCATCGACCCCGAGAAGTACACCGGCTTCGCCTTTGGTATTGGCGCCGAGCGCGTCGCGGCACTGCGCTACGACCTGCCCGACCTGCGCACGTTGATGACTGGTGACATGAGGTTCTTGAACCAGTTCTAGAACGCTTTCTTCTTAGTTGCAGTTTCCGGCTCAAAGCCGCATTTATGAAAGGAGACCAGTTAGATGCGCGTTTCTTACGACTGGCTCAAGACCATGATCGATATTCCGGAGGACCCCAAGACCCTTTCGGACGAATATATCCGTACCGGCACCGAGGTCGAGGCGATTGACACCGTGGGAGAATCCTTCGACCACGTGGTGACCGCCAAGGTGCTCACCAAGACCCCGCACCCCGATAGCGACCATATGTATGTGTGCTCGGTCGACGTGGGTGACAAGAACCTCGACGCCGACGGCAATCCCGCTCCGCTGCAGATCGTCTGCGGCGCGCAGAACTTCGAGGCCGGCGACCACATCGTCACGGCCATGATCGGCGCAGTTCTGCCCGGCGACGTCAAGATCAAGAAGAGCAAGCTTCGCGGCGTCGTGTCCATGGGCATGAACTGCTCCGCGCGCGAGCTCGGCTTGGGCGGCGACCACTCCGGCATCATGATCCTGCCCGAGGATACGCCCTGCGGCATGCCGTTTGCCGAGTATGTTGGCTCGAGCGACACCGTGCTCGACTGCGAGATCACGCCCAACCGTCCCGATTGCCTGTCCATGATCGGCATGGCCCGCGAGACCGGCGCCATCTTTGACCGCGATTTCCACGTTGAGCTGCCCGCCATCAAGGCCGAGACCGGCCGCGCGACCGACGACGAGCTTTCGGTCGAGATTGCCGACGAGGGCCTGTGCGACCGCTACGTTGCCCGCATCGTGCGCAACGTGAAGGTCGGCCCGTCGCCCGACTGGATGGTCAAGCGCCTCAACGCCTTGGGCGTGCGCCCGCACAACAACATCGTCGACATCACCAACTATGTGATGATGCTCACCGGTCAGCCGCTGCACGCCTTTGACCTGGACACCTTTGCCGAGCGCGATGGCCACCGTCGTGTGGTGGTTCGCGCCGCCCAGCAGGACGAGAAGTTCACGACGCTCGACGGCGAGGAGCGCGTGCTCGACGCCGGCATGGGCCTTATCACCGACGGCGAGCGTCCCGTGGCGCTGGCCGGCGTTATGGGTGGCATGGATTCCGAGATCGAGGACGATACCGTTGACGTGATGGTCGAGAGCGCCTGCTTCAACGCCGGCCGCACCTCGCACACCAGCCGCGACCTTTCGCTGATCTCCGACGCCTCCATTCGCTTTGAGCGCCAGGTTGACGAGACCGGCTGCGTGGATGTTGCCAACGTTACCTGCGCGCTGATTGAGGAGATCGCCGGCGGCGAGGTCGCTCCCGGCTATGTGGACGTGTTCCCCGCGCCCAAGACCATCGACAGCATCAAGCTGCGCCTGGCCCGCGTGCACGCCATCTGCGGTGCCGACATCGAGTCCGACTTTATCGAGCGCTCGCTCACCCGCCTGGGCTGCACCGTCGAGCGCGACGGCGAGGACTTCATGGTCACCCCGCCGAGCTTCCGTCCCGACCTGCCGCGCGAGATTGACCTGATTGAGGAGGTCCTGCGCCTATGGGGTATGGGTCGCGTGACGGCGACCATCCCGGCTGCCAAGAACCACATCGGCGGCCTGACCCGCGAGCAGAAGCTTACCCGCAAGGTCGGCGAGATCCTGCGCGCCTGTGGCCTCAACGAGACCACGACCTTTGGCTTTGCCGCCCCGGGCGACCTGGAGAAGATTGGCATGTCCACCGAGGGCCGCGGCTGCCCCGTGGTTCTCATGAACCCGCTGGTGGCCGAGCAGACCGAGATGCGCCGCTCGCTGTTGCCAGGCCTGTTGCAGTCTGTGGCCTACAACGAGGCCCACGGCACGCCCAACGTGCATCTGTACGAGGTCGGCAGCTTGTTCCACGGTCGCGAGAACGCCAGCCTGCCCAAGGAGACCAAGTCCGTGGCGGGCGTGCTCTCGGGCCAGTGGAGCGAGCAGTCCTGGAACATGAAGTACCGTAAGCTGCGCTTCTTCTCTGGCAAGGGCATTGTCGAGGAGCTGCTTGCTCAGCTGCGCATCGAGAAGGTTCGCTTCCGTCCCGTCGAGGGCGAGGGCTATGCCTTCTTGCAGCCGGGTCGCGCCGCCGAGGTTCTGTCCGGCGGTACCGTGCTGGGCTGGGTTGGCGAGATTCACCCCGAGGCGCGCGAGGCTATGGGCATTGACGAGGTTGTCGTTGCCTTTGAGCTCGACCTGGACAAGCTGATCAAGGGCGCCCGCAACCAGGAGAACTACCGTGAGTTCTCGCAGTACCCGGCCGTTGAGCACGACCTTGCTATCGTGGTCGATAATTCCGTGACCTGCGAGGATCTTGAGCGCCGCATTACCAGCGCCGGTGGCAAGCTGCTCGAGGGTGTGCGCCTGTTCGACGTCTATCGCGATCCGGTCCGCATCGGCAAGGGCAAGAAATCCATGGCTTTTGCGCTTACGTATCGCTCTGACGACCACACGCTCACCAGCGAAGAGGTCGAGAAGGCGCACCAGAAGATCGTCACCAAGGTGTGCAAGGGCGTAAACGGCGAGGTCCGCGGCTAGGTCCTGCGCCGGGGTATGGGTCAGCGGTGGCTGCTGCCGAATCCTACGTGACTGTTATGCCCGGTATAAGGCGCTGCTGAGCCTGCATATATGACACGCGCATTACATAACGGCGTGCTGCTTTGTCGGCAGTGCGCCGTTTTGCTATGATAACCCGCGGCGTGTTACGAATCTGACATTACGTAACACTGGAAAGGTGATTCAAGCGGCGTTGCAATTCCGTGCGCCGATAACCGGGAGGCGTACATGCACATTCCAGATAATTATCTGTCCCCGCAGACCGATGCCGTCATGGCGGTGGCGATGGTGCCCGTCTGGGTTCACTGTATCAAGAAGGTGCGCGCCACGCTCGATCGCGAGCACATGGCTTTCCTGGGCATCTGCGCCGCATTTTCCTTCTTGCTTATGATGTTCAACGTGCCGCTGCCCGGCGGCACCACAGGCCACGCCGTCGGCGGCGCCCTCATTGCGCTGCTGCTAGGCCCCGAGGCCGCGGCTATCGCTGTCTCGGTCGCGCTGGCGCTGCAGGCACTGCTGTTTGGCGACGGCGGCATCCTGTCCTTTGGCGCTAACTGCTTTAACATGGCCTTCGTGTTGCCGTTTGCCGCAGCCATCGTGTTCCGCGCGCTTAACAGCCGTTTGCACGACAAGAGCTGGGGCGCCTCGGTTTCGGCCATCGTAAGCGGCTGGGTCGGCCTGTGCCTGGCGGCCCTGTGCGCGGCAATCGAGTTTGGTATTCAGCCGATGCTCTTTACCAACGCTTCGGGCGCGCCGCTGTACTGCCCCTTCCCGCTGTCCGTGGCTATTCCGGCCATGTTGATCCCGCATATGCTGGTTGCCGGCGTGATCGAGGGCGTGGCGACGGCCGCCATCTACGGTTTCATTAAGAAGACGGCGCTGAGTGTTATCGTCGGGCCCGAGGCCGTCGATGGACAGCTTGCCGGCGATGGTACTGCCAAGAAGACCTCGCTGGTCCCCACGCTCATTCTGGTCGCCGTGCTTGTCGTGGCTACGCCGCTCGGCTTGCTTGCCACAGGTGACGCATGGGGCGAGTGGGACGCCGAGGGCGCCGCGACCGCCGTTCAGGAGGCTGGTGACGACAGTCTGCAGGCTTCGGTCGGCCTCGATACCCCGACCTTTGCCGACGCTCTGCCTACGGGTGATTACCTGCAGGCCTATTCCGAGGAGCAGGGTCTTGGCTTTGCCGGTCGGGCTGCCATGTATATCCTGTCCGGCGTGATTGGCGTGGCGGTGCTTACCATCGCATTCCGTCTGATCTCGCTGACGGTCAAGGAAAGCGGTGCTCACGGCGATGGTCGAGCTGCCTAGCTGGCTTGCGGTCGAGCAGCGTTACGAGCCCACGGGCGCTCGTCATCGCGTGATGCAAAAGAACGTCCTGCACCTGGCGAGCCTGCTTGAGCGGGTTCGCCTGGGTGGAGGCGCGCACGAGGGCGGGTCGATGGTCGACCGCGCCCTTTCTTGCGTTTCGGCTCCGGTGCGTCTGGTGGGGATGTTCGCTTGCGTCCTGTGCGTGTGTCTGACGCAGAGCCCGCTGTACCTCATGTTGATGGCGGCTATCGCGCTGGTGCTCGTTGCCGTGCGCCCCGTACGCGGGCTGCGCGCGACCTTTGTGCCGGCGTTGGCTGCCGCGGGGTTTGCCGTGGTTCTGGCGCTGCCTGCCCTGCTGCTGGGCGCTTCCGCTACGGGCGCCATGCTCAAAATTGCGCTCAAGACCTTCATTAATGTGTCGCTGGTGCTGGGCGTTTCGTGGACCCTCACGTGGAGCCGCATGTCGGCGGCGCTCAAGATGCTTCATCTGCCCGACGAAGTTATCTTTACGTTTGATATGGCGCTCAAGCACGTCGAGGTGCTGGGTCGCACGGCGCACAATTTGTGCGAATCGGTCATGCTGCGCAGCGTTGGCCGTGCGCCTGAGGGATTTTCGCGTACCGATTCGATCGCGGGTATCATGGGCATGACCTTTATCAAGGCGATGGAATGCAGCCGCGCGATGGACGAGGCCATGCTGTGCCGCGGTTTTGCGGGTGCGTATCCGGCGCCCGCGCGCGCCGGGTTTGGCTGGCGCGATGCGGTCTATGCGGCCGGCGTGGCGCTGCTGGCAGTGTTGTGCGCCGTGCTGTAGGCGCTGCTGGTTCCGGCTGGGGATGCAACTAGGGAAGGGCGACGTTTTGGCAATCGATACAAATGGCGCGATGGGCGCGAACGGTGCGGGCGGCGCCGAGGGCGCGCCGCTTATTGAGTTGCGCGACGTGGTGTTCTCCTATGCGGGGCATACGGTTGTCGATGGCGTGTCGCTACAGGTCGATCGTGGTGAACTCGTTGCCCTGCTCGGTCCCAACGGCTGCGGCAAGACGACGATTATGCGTCTTATTAACGGCCTTGAACTCGCGGACGCAGGGGCATACCTGTTTGATGGGTGTATGGTCGATGCGACATATCTCAAGGATTCCGCGACGGCCCAGCGGTTCCATCAGCGCGTGGGCTTTGTGTTCCAGAATGCCGACGCCCAGTTGTTCTGCGCTACGGTGGGTGAGGAAGTTGCTTTTGGTCCCGCGCAGATGGGGCTGCCGGCAGACGAGCTCGACCGTCGCGTGCACGATGCCATGGAACTGTTTCAAGTTGCCGACCTGGTCGATGCCTCGCCCTATCAGCTTTCGGGTGGGCAAAAGAAGCGTGTGGCGCTGGCGGCAGTCGTATCGATGAACCCCGATATCTTGGTTCTCGACGAACCTACTAATGGGCTCGACGAGGATTCATGCGACATCGTGGTCAACTTCTTGCTGGCCTACGTCGCGGCGGGTAAGACGGTCTTGATGAGCACACATCACCAGGATTTGGTGCGACGCCTGGGTGCCCGTGCAATCTATATCGATCGATATCACCATGTGGTCGAGGCGCCTTCGCCGTCGTATGGAACCGAAAGCGGTGCTACGGACTAGTTGCTGCGTAGAGCGTGCGTAGCCGCCCGCGCGGCTTTGCCGTGATGGTATAGTTATCCAGGTTTTTTATGGGGGTGGCTATGCCAAGCTGGAACATTCATATCGCTCAGACGGAGCGTTTGCTGGAGCGCACCGGTGCGCTTGCCAATAGCGTGCGCGACCGCAATGCCTTTTTGTTTGGCTGCGTGGTTCCGGATATCTTCGTGGGCTATATGGTCCCTGGCATCGCCGATCCCATCCCGTACCGCATTACGCACTTTGCCAAGCCTGAGCCCATCCCTAAGCCTCGTGAGCATGAATTCTGGGATACCTATGTGGCACCGTTGCTTAAAAGTTCGCCCACCGGTGCGCCGGCCGCGGCGACCTCGATTATCGAGGAGCGCGAGCGACTGAATCGCGTGCACTATCCCCAGCGCTACAAGGATGCCGAGCCGGTTGCCGGTCCCGGCGCTCGTGAGTTCTCGCTTGCGTCCGAGGACGTGGCTCAGTCGTTGCTCGATTTGACACTGGGCGTCTGGTCGCATCTGGTGGCCGATACCGTATGGAATACGCGCGTGAATCAGTACCTGGAGGCGCACGACGGCAAGCCGTGTGAGGAGTTCCGCATTAAAAAGCAAGGCGACTTTGACTGGTTTGGCAAGACACTGGGCATTGTTTCGATTCCGCGTGCGACCGATCGCCTGTATACCGCTGCGACGCGTTTTGGGCAGTATCCCATCCATAAGGAGTATGTGCTCAAGACCATCGGCGTTATGCACGAGATCGTGCGCGAAAACCCCGGTGAGCCCGACCATCCGCCATACCGCCTGCTGACCGAGGAGTTCTTCGACGCAACGTTTACCGAGGTGATCGAGCTGACCGAGGCGGGATTGGCGGCTCGCGTTGCTGCTTCTGACGTTCCCGCAGCCCCCCTGATCGCTAGCTGCTAGCCGGCCGGCTTGACGGTGAACAGCTCATCCCAATTGACCAACAGCTCCCGTCGCAGGGCTTCTTCGGTGGTGCGTTCCTGACTGGTCTTTGGGATGTAGGGGAGCTCCGCCTTTTTATGGATGAGCTCAGCTATGTGGTCGAAGCTCTTCTTCTCCTTGATCTGGTCATAGGTAATTTGGATGACGTCGTAGCCCATGCTTGTGAGTGCGGTGGCGCGCTCGGCATCGGAGAGGCTTGCGGCTTCGCTGTCATGGGCGGAGCGGCCTTGGCATTCCAAGATGACGCCCATGCTGTCGGTGGCGCTTTCGATGAGGATATCGGCGTAGCAGCAGGTTTTGTCATACAGCGAACGTGCGGCTTCACTGAGCGGGATGCGCGCGTTGTTGGCGATCTCGATGCCCTGGCCGCCCTCGTCGCGGGGGAGCGAGATAAGCATGGAGGTCTGTACTTCGAAGGGAGAGGCGGCCTGCCCCGTCATGTGCTCGGCCGCCCAGCGCAGTTGTTTGACGCCGCGCAGGCCTGCGGCTTGCTTGGCGAACGCGGCGATATCCGTTGCGGTAAGAAGCGGCGTGCGCTTCCACAAGTTGGTGTCATTGCCCTTGGTGTCGTTAACTCGCTCCCAGCCGCAGTTGGATGGAATGAGCTTAAGCGAAATAGCTTCATCGAGTTGTTGTTGCGTTCGCTCGCAGGGCTTAAACACTGCAAAGGAGCCGCACATCTCGTAGCACGCCATGAGTAACTGGTTGCGTGAGACCTGCGTGGCAAGGCTGAGCAGCGTAAACTCCGGTGAAGTGACATCAAACCCATGCTCAGTCTGCCTAAACGACCCAGGAGGCGGCTCTTGGGTCAGGAGGTGCGATTTAAACAGGCTTCGCGACCCGGATTGTGCCCGAGTGAATACAAGCCTGTGAAGTGGTGCGTGAAGCAGGTCTTTTACAACTGCATGACTTCCGAGGCCACAACATCTGCGATCCATATTGCCAAGGCTAATGGCGGGGTAAAGGCCTAATACCTGCGGCGGGATGCGGTAGTAGTTAAAGGCGGATTGCCCACAAAGCGTCAGGTCCATAATGCCCTCCTGGCCAAAATCATCTCTTTGAAGCGAGTGATGCCAGCGTCAATCCGGAAGTATGCGGCAAAATCTGAACCCTATGAGCGGACCTGGCTTTTGAGGCTAGTTTATCAGGCATTTTGTTGCGAAAAAACAGGGTGTGCTCGGAGGTTCCAGAATTTGCCGCATACTTCCGAAAACCAGGTCGATTTGGTTCTTGCTAAAACGATTTATCAGCCCTGTGTGAGGTGTGGGTTTGCCACCGGGCGAACACTTTTAGCGCTTGGGGCTTTATTTTTTGGGCCTCGAAGGGTGGATTTCGCGCTTTTGGTAAAGAAATGAGTGCGTGTTTTGCCGTGCGGCGGCATTGGCACAGAAAAAGGGCCCGGAAGGCGAAGCCTTCCGGGCCCTTTGCAATGCAAGTATGCTTGCAAGTGCGTTTTAGCGCACCTGAGCGACGTAAGCGACGTTGGTCGAGGAGACCTTGTCCTCGAGCTGGACGCTCATGCGGGGATCGCCGGCGGTAGCGACGGTCAGATCGCCAGCTTCGACGTAGCCGAGCTCCTTAGCGGTCTCGATCGCCTTGACGATCGTGCCGTTGACGGTGCCCTGGGTAATCTCGGCCTGATGCGGGATAACGCCCCAGTACATGATCATCTGCTGGACGGCCCACTCGTGGCGGGAGAACGCGCAGATCGGCATGTTGGGACGGAAGTGCGAAATCAGGCGAGCGGTACGACCGGTGGTCGTCGGCACGGTGATGCACTTGGCGCCAACGGTGGTGGCCATGTTCACAGCGGACATACCCACAACGTTGTTGACGACGCGGGTGCCATGAGCGTCGGCCGGAACCTCGAGCGGAGCGTGGGCCGGGAGGTACTTCTCGGTCTCGAGAGCAATGCTGGCCTGCATCTTAACGGCCTCGACCGGGTACTTACCGGCAGCGGACTCGCCAGAGAGCATAACGGCGTCGGTGCCGTCGTAGATGGCGTTAGCAACGTCGGCAACCTCGGCGCGCGTCGGGCGCGGGTTCTGCTGCATGGAGTCGAGCATCTGCGTAGCGGTGATAACGGGCTTGTAGGCCGCGTTGCACTTGGCGCTGATCGCCGTCTGGATGTGCGGGACGAGCTCGGGCTTGATCTCGATGCCCGGGTCGCCACGGGCGACCATGATGCCGTCGGAAGCCTCGAGGATCTCGTCGAAGTTCTCGACGCCCAGGGCGCACTCGATCTTCGGGAAGATTGTCACGTGCTCGCCACCGTTCTCGCGGCAAAGCTTGCGAATGCCGCGGACGGACTCGCCGTCACGGATGAAGGAAGCGGCGATGTAGTCGATGTTCTCGGTCAGGCCAAAGAGGATGTCCTGACGATCGCGCTCGGTGATAGCGGGCAGCGAGATGTTGACGTTGGGCATGTTGACGCCCTTGCGCTCGCCGATCAGGCCGTCGTTCTTAACGACGCAGGTCATGTCCTGGCCGTCGACGGACTCGACCTCGAGGGCAACCAGACCATCATCGATCAGGATAAGGGAGCCCTTCTCGACCTCGGAGGGCAGAGCCAGGTAGTCGAGGGAGATGTGCTCAGAGGTGCCGTGGAAATCCTCGGACGTGGGCTGAGCGGTGACGACGATCTTATCGCCGGTCTTGACGGCAACCTTCTTGCCATCGACCAGAAGGCCGGTGCGGACCTCGGGGCCCTTGGTGTCGAGCAGGATGCCGACGGGCAGACCGAGCTCCTTGGAAATACGACGGACGCGCTCGATGCGACCGTGGTGCTCGTCGTAGGATCCGTGCGAGAAGTTAAAACGGGCGACGTTCATGCCCGCCTTAATCATCTCGCGGATGGTCTCG
>CAUDAE010000022.1 GCA_958447445.1 uncultured Collinsella sp. | reverse complement strand
CATAGTAAGAAAAGTTGAACTTGGATGAACCTACCACCGACTGGAACGACCCGATGGGGCACGCACCCGATGCCGCGGGGCACGAATAGCAATTAAGTCCAGGTACGCAGACTGTTTTTCCCGCGCCCTGATAGATGCCGCCTTTGGCAAAGTTTGGCAGGTGAATATTGGTGACCAGCGTCGCCGCCGCCTGAATGAATCCTCGAAATCGGGCCAAAACATGCGACGCGGTGTTTTCTCTTTTATCCAATTCCGATACACTCCAAGCACAGCCTAATCGCTTTGGCCAGCACGGCATCCGCCTCGCCACGCATAACACCAAAGCACACCATGGCAATTCCGACGATCAACAAAGCGACCTGTACCACGGGTTTTACCGCTTTGAACAACCCAACCACTCCTTTCGTTACGCGACCATTGGACCATATCGACTATAAAATCCGTGTTAAGCGCGATTTGGAATGTGCAAGGAGACTGTTATGCGTATTTTGATCGTCGAAGACGAGCGAGCACTGTGCGATGCAATCGCGCGCAGCTTGCGAAACTTGGCGTACAGCGTCGACTGCTGCCACGACGGGCAGGAGGCGCTCGACCTACTGGGTGCCGAAGTCTTTGACCTCGTGGTACTCGACCTCAACCTTCCCCGTATCGATGGCATGACCGTGCTCAGGGAACTTAGAAAAACCGACTGCGAGACCAAGGTACTGATTCTGTCCGCACGTGGCGAAGTATCCGATAAAGTCGCCGGACTCGATGCCGGCGCCAACGATTACCTTACCAAGCCGTTTCATCTTGACGAGCTTGCGGCAAGGATCCGCAGCCTTACCCTCAGGCGCTTTGCACAAAGCGACATAGTTTTAACCTGCGGAAAGCTCCGCTTTGACACCAAGGCGCGCATCGCTTCCGTGGACAGTGAGGCTTTATCTCTTACACGCAAGGAAACGGGAATCTTGGAATACCTGATGCTTAATCAGGGGCGTCCGGTAAGTCAAGAGGAGCTTATCGAGCACGTTTGGGATAGCAGCGTGAACAGCTTTAGCAACACAACCCGCGTTCACATCTCGTCACTCCGCAAAAAGCTACGCAGCGCTTTGGGATACGACCCGATTCGCAATCGGATTGGAGAGGGCTACGTTATGGAGGATGGCGAATGAAAGGGCTTTCGCTGCAATGGCGCATAACGATTATGACGGCACTGCTGACGTGCGCAGCGTGCGTGCTGACGAACTGCCTGGTCGGCTATACGGGCATGCGCTACATGGATGCCATCGGCAGCGACATCTCGGCCTTTAACGCAACCGGTGAAGATTCGCTCCAGGCGTTCGACCCAACGAAAGCGGCCCTCGATGACAAGGTCACGATCGTCGTAAATGACGCACAGGAGTCTTTTGGCACGACAGCCTGGTACATCACGGCTGGAGTCACACTCCTTGGCGGCGCGCTGGCATACTTTGTGAGCGGCCGTGCACTCAAACCGCTACGGGCTTTTGCGGCCCAGGTCGAGCGTGTGCAGCCTGACAACCTAAGCGAAATCAGGCTCAGTGAAGATGTGCCCATCGAGCTACAACGATGCAGCGCCTCTTTCAACGACATGATCGCCCGTCTTGGCGAAGGGTTCTCTGCACAGCGTCAGTTTACCGGCAACGCCGCGCACGAGCTGCGCACCCCGCTCGCCCTTATGCAAGCACAGATTGAACTATTCATCTCCGAGCACTCCGGTTTGCAACCCGAAACAGCCGAGCTACTCGGCCTGCTACAGGAACAAACCGAGCGCATGTCTCGAATGGCCAAGGTATTGCTCGAGATGAGCGAGCTCCGCAGCGTTCCTTGCGAGGACGATGTTGAACTTGGCCCCTTGTCCGAAGAGGTCCTCACCGACCTTGCACCACTTGCCGAAAATAAAGGCATAGCCCTCAATTGTGCTGGAGACGCTTTAGTAATCGGGAGCGACACGCTCCTCTATCGGCTGGTGTTTAATCTGGTCGAAAACGCCATCCGTTACAGCCGCTCCGGCTCGACTGCCAGCGTCTCCATCAGCGACAGCGACAGCCACGTGCTCCTACGAGTCAAAGATGAGGGCCCGGGAATACCCAAGAAGTACCGAGAGAGCATCTTCCAGCCGTTCTTTCGTCTAGACAAATCCCGCAGCAGGGCATATGGCGGTGCAGGACTCGGACTAGCGCTCGTTTGGGAGATTGCAGCGCTTCACGGTGGCGCTGTAGAGGTCGAAGCAAGTTCCGAGAACGGGACCACCATGCTCGTAAGCCTTCCAAAACGATCCGCAGCGTCAACCGAACAGTAAAACGAAAGGGGTCCCGAGCAACAGGGGTACAATTGCTGCATTGTTGCCAGCTGTTGGGAGATGGAAGATGGACTGCAATGGCTACCCATGCGTTCCCATGCCGTTGATGTGCACTGCCTTTGTGCCGGGGCAGATTGACGCTGCGGTTGCAGGCATTTCCGACCCCGATTCACGCACCATCGCCACGGCAGAAGCGCTGTACTTTCGCGGACAGGCCGCCCTCGCTGCCAAGACGGCACGTCCCTATCTTGACGCCACCGATTCCGCACTGCGCTATTCCGCATGCTTTATCTGCGGATACGCCAGTCTGTCGCTCAACCGTATCGCCGACGCCCGCCGTTGTCTTGCGGGCATCCTCGATACGCCAACTGACGAGGAATCACCCGCCGTCCACGCCACGCATATCCTGTTCGCCTCGGCCGCAAGCGTCCTGTTGCACTTGTCTTCCCCGTATTCTGCCGAAGAGTTTTATCCGCTTGCGGCGCATCTGCCCGAAGGCCTGCGCCTGTTCGCCAGCTACGTGATGGCGCATGCCCTGTACCTGCGCGGCGAATATGGCCGCAGTCTGGGCATGGCGGAAAACGCCCTGATCATGAAACAGGGGAGCTATCCGATCTCGGAACTGTTCCTGCACCTGGCAGCTTCCATGGCATGCATGAGCCTCAAGGACATCGACGCCGCAAAAACGCACTTCGGAGTTGCTTGGAACATTGCGCGTCCCGACGGCCTTATTGAGCTCATTGGCGAGCATCACGGCCTTTTACAGGCGCTTATCGAGGCATGCCTAAAAACGCAATACCCTGACGACTTCGCGCGCATCATCGAGATCACGTACCGCTTCAGCTACGGCTGGCGGCGCATCCACAACCCCGATTCGGGCGAGGACGTTGCCGACGATCTAACGACCACGGAATTCACCATGGCCATGCTCGCCTGTCGTGGGTGGACCAACGCCGAAATCGCACGCCATATGGGAGTATCGCCGGGCACCGTCAAAAACCGCCTATCCAGTGTGTATGCAAAGCTTGGCATCGGCACGCGCACCGAACTGGTCGCGCATATGCTGCGTTAGCGGCCAGACTGTCTAGCGCAGCATGCGCGCTCCGGAGCCCCGGCGCTTCGCTCGCTCAAATTGGACATTTTGGCCCTCGGACGGCACTACCGTGACAGGATGCCTTCTCGCAAAATTGGATTATTTCCACCGATACCTGCGGGATGGGAGCCAAAGATGCTTGATCGCCGTTCGTTACTTGTTGCCGGAGCGTCCTCGCTGGCGAGCATTATGTTGCCGCGCGTGCCGGGAAGCGCAAACGCCTTCATATTGCCGATCGCGCCCACCGAAGCCTATGCCGACGAAAAAGACCCCTTCAGGGTGCTCGTTCTCTCGCGCACCATGTTTGGTGTGGTCGTGGTCGACGTCGCCAACAAGAATACGCCCATCACGGGTGCCCAGGTCACGCTCACATCGCGCTATGCCGCAGGCAAGCAGCTCACCGCCACTACCGATGAAGAAGGCACGGCCATCTTTGAGGTCGCGCCGCTTTCGGAAGGCTACGTGGACGAGGCAACGCTTCTCGACGCGTACGACTTTAACGGCGGCATCTCCATTAGCATGGCGGGCTACCGTGATGTCGAGATTCCCCTTGCGCGTATCCAGGGCGGCACCGCCATAACCGCGCCCACGCGTCCGCTTTCCGACGGCGAGCCGTACTTCCGCCAGCTCACATTCGACGAATGGGACATCCAGTACGCTGAAGCCACGTTCATGGCATTGCCGAAGGACGACACGGCAAACGGGCAGCCCGATACGCACTCCTTTACCGTGCAGGCACATCTGCCACAGGGTGGACAGGCAACGCTGTGCATCAACAAGGTATTGCCCGCCACGGGCAGCTCAGCCGAAACCGTCACACAGATCGGCCAGATCAAGGCCAGTGCATCGGGTGCGAATAATCTGGCAACGTTCACACTCGAAGACAAGCTCCTCGATGCGGCATCGGGCCTTCTGGAAGAAGGGTGCAAGCTGCGCTTTGTCCTCGACTATCAGGGCAAAACCTACACGCTCTCCTCCCCCATGGCCGTTGTCACCGCGCCGGCCGCAAAGGCGGAATCAGGCTCGACCACCATCATTCCCACCACCATGGACCAGGAGATCACTCCGTTTGATTTCCCCGCATCGTTTCCCGGCATCGGTGGTAATAAGTTCACGTGTTGGATGCCCACATTTCCAATCCTCTTCGATTTCTCGTTTGCTGGATACGTGCTGTTTGGCGGAGGATACAAACCAGCCAGCTATATGAACGATTCGGGCAACCCTGATCCGGAATACTGGAAGAAATCGCCGCGCGAGTCGGGCGCCAAGCAGGCAAACCGCTACCTCGACGAGATGGAGGGGAAGTGGAATCAGTACAAAAGTATGAGTGCCGGTTCGGGCACCGATCCAAGAAACACCAAGCTCCTTCGCCACCATTGCACGCCGCTGTTCACGATGGATATCGCCACACAGCTGTACGGCTCGCTCGCCTACGATTGGGTGGGCAAAACCTGAGGCAACAACAACGACCCCGTATACGGCAATATTAAGGCCCTCTTTCAGGTAAGAACCGATCTCAATTGGACCGAGCAGTTTACCCTAGGACCGGTGCCGTTTTTCCTGAACGTCAACCCCTGGGTGCTGGCAAAACTGGCACTCGCCGTGGGCGCCCACACGCACGGTAGCGGCGCGGCGTTTTTTAAAAACATTTCGCTCGACTATTCAAACACCTCAGGCTCATTCACCATCCAAATCGGGCTTGCCGTCACCTTTGGCGCCGGCGTTGCAGGCGTCGCTTCGTCTGCCGTGCGCGGCGCCGCATCCCTCACGCTGTTCATTGGGTACGAGAAGGCAGATGGACACCAGCTTCCGCGACTGCGCGTAGGTGCAGACGTCGATGTCGACGTGATACTCCAGTTCATCATGTTCAAGTGGACCACCAAGGCTTGGTCGGGGTCGTGGCCCACACTCATCGATTCGTGGAATATGTCGGTGAATAATGGCGACCAGTATGTGCTCCAGCGCTCTGAGCTCGCATTGGGTGGAGATACGCCTTATACGCTGGATGCCTGCTTCGGCTCGGCCGGCAACATTGAGGCGGGCGGCGTGCCGCAATTTATCGCATCGGCCACCATCGTCACCAACGCCGAACTGCTCGCACGCGCCGAGGTTAAGGCCACTGCCGTAAACGCCGCGCCTGTCGTGCGCGATTGGGATCAAGCGGTCACGCGCATTGAGCTCGAGGCGGATGCAGAAAGCGACGACTCGGGACAGATCGAGCATTTCGTCCACGCACTGATAGAGAGCGACGAAAATGCCGCGCCGATGTATGAGTACACCTACATCGGTCAGGCAACGAACACCGTTGCCGACCCGAACGCCGATTCTGCCGGCGTGTCGGAGGACGAGCGTGGCGGCATCAAGCCCTCGAGCGACAACGTGCTGTTTGCTGGCGTGCTCAGCGAAGCCCACATGAAGCTGGCAATGATTGCCGGCGTAGAATGTCTGTTCCGTATCGCCTCGGTGCGCTACGGCGACAATGGCCGCTCGCGCCTAGTGGTGCACACAAAGGCAAACGGCACGTGGTCCGCTCCCACGCCCGTGGACTTCCCCCTTGGGTTTGGCGAGGGCGACGTGGAGCGCAGCGGCATATTCGATTACGACTTCGACGTGGTGGAATATACAGACGGGAGGGGAAACCAAGACGCCTACGTGCTGCTGGTCTCGGGCGAGCGCCCCGCCGGCGACAACACCCATTTCGATACGGCGAGCACATCCGGCATGCTGTCCGTTGTGCGCCTGCGCATCAGCAAGGACGGAGTTCGCGTGGTATCGCACACGTCGTGGCGCAGCATCTCGCGCGGCCGCCTTCAGGAGGATGGCCACCATTGTCTGCAGTGCCCACGCATCACGGTGGGCAAGGCGCTGGTCGACGGACGTCTGTCGGGCGCTTACCTCCACCGCCGCGGGACCACCGCAGAAAAGGCGCTGGGCAATGAGGCAGAGGTCGCGCTCGAGTGCTTTACCCTGTGGTCAGATGATTTGGGCGACAGTCTCACGTTCCGTCAGGTCCTCCGCTTTCCGCAAGCACCGTCGAGCATCGAGCTGGGCGAGCCCGAGAATATCAACGGCAAAATGGTGGTGCCCGTTGCATACGAGACTGCAGACGGTTGCGGCTGCGCATCGTACGCCGTGATCGGCCAGTCCATCGCGGGCTGGGGCGTTATGTCGCCAGATGCCACAGTACCCCACGCGGTGCCGTGGCCGCAGCACACGGGCTTTTTGGCAACTGTCAACGAGCAGCTGTAGCATGTTACGTGGACGCGAGGCGCATCGGCGTTTGCAGCGACACCCGTCGGCGCAGCTGGCTGCGGCCCGGCATCGTTCAGCATGAGCAACAACGGCAGGTGCGTGCTATACGTCGAGAACACTGACGGCAAAGTGGGGCAAACCTACGACGAAGAAGGCGAGCCGGTGGCGGTAATGGGCAAGCATTTCCGCATCTTCGCCAGTACGCTGATAGACGATCTGTTCACGGAGCCGTTCGTGATGAGCGAGCTGGACCATCCCGTCGATCAGATAACGACATTTTTGACGTCGGGAAGCATGCTCTCCGCGCTCGCCACGCACATTGTGAGCGCGGAGAAGAGCGAGGCAGAGCTGCACGGCATCGAAGTGCCCTTGGTGGCGTGTGCCACTCCGACGGGCGCGGTCGCTACCTCGGGCGCGGTGGTGCCCGGAGCGGCAGGCGAATCCTTCATGGTCACGGTGCGAAACGACGGCAACACCTTGCTGACCGCCGGCACGATCGATCTGTACCGAGAGGGCTCCAGCCAGCCGTTCTCCAGCGCATCCATCGGATTCGGAGCGAACGCACGCATGGCTTCGATCTACGATCCAGAGCTTGCCGAGGACGCTTCGGCCAACGACATGGCACACATGAAGTACGCGCTCGAGACAATGGGCGCACATTTTGCAACGCACCCGCTGGTAGCCGACAACGGCAACGCCGTGCTGGCACCGGGTTGCACGGCACAGTTCCGCATGAGCTTCGCCATTCCCGAGAGTTGGAGCGACGAAGTTGGCAAACGCGTAACGCTGTATGCGAAGGCGCGTAATCTGGTGGCGCTCGATCCCGTAACGCTCGAAGAAATTCGACCGGGGGCAAACTCGGCGCTGGGTGCCGTACTGCACGAGCTTCATGTGCCCGACGCGGCATGCGAACGCTCAGAAGTTCAGGTCGGCGTATGCGACAACGCGGATACGACGGGGCTTCACGATGCACCGATGACGGCGGACGGCGGTGGCAGCTCGAGTGGCGGCGGTACTGACAAGGGTGGCGACTCCGGCGGAAGCAGCTCCAGCAGTGGCAAGGACCACGGCACTAACAAGCGCTCCGGAAAAGCGGGCGCGCTTGCGGGCACGGGCGATGCCAACGCTCCCCTCACGGCAGCCGCTGCAGCACTCGCCGCGGCAGGCGCCGGCCTCATCGCCTACAGCGCCCGCCGCACGGCCCTCGAAAACGACACCGCCGATGAGGTCAATTCTGATAAGCCTCGCTAGCTCCTAGTGACTTTTGTGAGAGACGCCAACTCGGCTCGTCGAACATCAAATGGGCTGGTTCTGGATACCCAGAGCCAGCCCATTGCGCATTAGTTATCGTCAGAGGAGTCGAGTTCTGCCTCGAGCTTGGCACGGCGTCTTTTCGCCGTGAAAAACGTTGCGCACAGGCCAGCAAACGTGGCCGCGAAAATCGTCGCACCGCAGAACACGCCCGTGGCCAGGTTCGCCAACCAAAAGACGCTTTCGAGCGGTACGATCTGCGCCTCAGCAATACAGCGCATTGCGGCAATAACAAGCGCGAACGCGGTGCCGCTAAGGCCGCTGACAAGCAGGAAATATCCAACAGGAAGATGCTCGGTTTGCCCAAAACGATTGGTATCGACATAGCCCTTCCGCGTTTGCAGTCCTGCGCAAATCAACATCACGAGAACGAGCCACAAATACATGGCTGCCTCGAACGGCGTTGCAAAGCCTTGCGGCATTTCACTGGCGTCGCTGTGAACCCACGCAACCTGTCGAGCTATAAACTGGTAGAAAAAGATCATCAACATGCCAAACGAAAGCAGCACGAAACCAATCTTGTAGATCTTTGCGCTCTCAGCCTCCAGGCGCTCGTCCTTTGGGCCGGCATATTCACGCCACTTTTGCACGAGTTTTAAATCTTCAAATTTCATAGCGAACTCCTAAAGAGCGTCAGGATCGACGTCGCTCTCGTCTTCCCAAAACAAGTCGTTCAACGTAACGCGTAGCGCTTTACAGATTGCCACGCACAAATTGAGCGTGGGGTTGTAGCCGCCCGCCTCGATCAGGCCGATGGTCTGGCGCGTAACGCCCACGGCCTCGGCCAAGTCAGCTTGCGAAAGGCCAACCGCCGCGCGCGCCGCCTTCATGCGTAGGTTCTTTTTGCCCGGCATGGAGTTCCTTTCGTAGTAATGGACAGATATCCGTTGCAACATGACAGAAATATATTGCATCCATCAGGTAATGTCAACTATATTTGTCATTATGAAAACCATGTCTGTCATCACCATGCGGACATAACAATTTCAATTCGCTATTCAAACTTACTCGGTCAGAACCGACTCGGTTTTGTCCGAGTAAGTTTGAGCATAAACTGATTCGTGCGATACAATTAACTCGGACAAAACCGAGTCGGAAGGAACCGAGTAAGTGGAATTCATTGGCAGGGAGCGTGAACTCGCCCGTATTAAGAAAACGCTCAAAGCACCCGAGCAGCGCAATGTTCTCATTTACGGCAGGCGTCGCGTCGGAAAAAGTGAGCTCATCAAGCAGGCGCTAGCCGATTTGCCGGACGTCGCAACGGTCTATTACGAGTGCCGCCAAACCTCCGAGGCAGACAACCTCGAGAGTCTGTCCGCCCTTGTTGCTGAAGCGCTGAGCTTTCCTCCGCTCGCCTTCACAGGCATCCGCGAGCTCATCGAATTTCTGTTTGCCCAAGCCAAAGACAAGAACATTACCCTCGTTCTCGACGAATACCCCTACTTGAGGGATGCGGTTAAAGGCTTAGACAGCATTCTTCAGGCCTCAATCGACGCCCACAGGGAAGACTCACGTTTAAACATTGTCCTGTGCGGCTCCTACGTTGAGATTATGAAATCCCTCATCGAGCATGAAAGCCCCCTCTACGGGCGAATTGATCTCGCGCTTGAGCTTAAACCCATGGATTACTTTGACGCTGCGAAGTTCTATCCCGCGTTCTCGCCCGAGGACAAGGTGCGGCTCTATAGCGTTTTTGGCGGCATCCCCTTTTACAATCGCCTCATCGATCAATCCCAAAGCGTACGCGACAACATCATCGAGCTCGTCACGGAACCTGGCGCCCGCTTAGAAAGCGAAGTGCCGTCCTATCTCAACGCCGAGATCTCGAAGATGACCAACGCCAACGAAGTTTTCGGGGCTCTCGCACAAGGTTACTCCCGTTGGGGGGACGTGCTGGCACAGTCGCACGTCTCGAGCGGTCCGGCCATGGCAGACGTGCTCGACAAGCTCATGTCACTCGAAATCGTCCAAAAGCGTGCACCCATCAACGACCCTACGAACAAGCGCAAGTCTGTCTACTTTGTAGTGGATCCGCTTTCGCTCTTTTACTATCGCTATGTTTTCCGCAATACCTCAGCGCGTCAGCTGCTCGACCCGGAAGTCTTCTATGATCGTCACGTCTCCCAAGACTTCGAGGAAAACTACGTTCCTCATATGTTCGAGGAGATCTGCCGTCAATACCTCGTGCGGCAGAACAGGACCGGCAAGATCGAACCGGCTTTCGACGCCATAGGCAAGTACTGGTACGACGATCCCGCAAACAAAACGAGCGGCGAATTCGACGTGGTAACGCAAGACCCCGAGGGCTACGCATTCTACGAAGCAAAGTTCCGCAAATCCCCCATCACGCAAAAAATGGTCGACGAGGAAATCGCCCAAGTCGAGGCAACGGGACTCAAGTGCCATCGCTATGGATTCTTCTCCCGTTCGGGCTTCGAAGCTGGCGAAAGCGATCGAACCGTCTTCATCGACCTGCCGCAGATGTTTGGATAGGACAGGACAGGTCCCTCCCGCATTCCAAGCATTCATTATCTAATCGAACGATTGTTCGATGGATTTCGTGTTGGTTGGAATCGCCTATGGGCTGGGCTATGCTACCTTGACTATCTATATGACTTAAACGCAGCAAAGGAGCACCGAGAAAGCGAGTATGGCAAAAAACACCGCAAACTATGGTAACGACAGTATCCGCCAGCTCAAGGACGAGGAGCGCGTACGCCTGCGCCCCGCCGTCATCTTTGGCTCGGACGGACTCGACGGCTGCGCGCATGCCGCCTTCGAGATCCTGTCCAACGCCGTTGACGAGGCGCGCCAGGGCTACGGCAAGCTCATCACCCTTACCGCCTTTCGCGATGGTTCCATTCAGGTAGAGGACAACGGCCGCGGCTGCCCGCTCGACTGGAACCCCTCCGAGAAGCGCTTTAACTGGGAACTCGTCTTTTGCGAGCTCTACGCCGGCGGCAAATACAACAATAACCAGGGCGGCGACTACGACTTCTCGCTCGGCACCAACGGCCTGGGCTCATGCGCAACCCAGTACGCCTCCGAATACATGGACGTCACGGTTTGGCGCGACGGCAACAAGTACTCCCTGCACTTTAAGAAGGGCAAGGTCGTCGGTGCCAAAAAGAAGGCACTCGAGATTGAGCCCAGCGACGAGGATCGCACCGGCACCACCATTAAGTGGCGTCCCGATCTTGAGGTCTTTACCTCCATCAGCATCCCCCACGATTGGTATCGCGAGACAATGCGCCGCCAGGCCGTGGTCAACGCCAACGTGACCTTCCGCCTGCGTATCGAGGGCGACGATGGCGAGTTTTCCGAAGAGGATTTTTGCTATCCCAAGGGCATCGAGGACTACGTGCTCGAGAAGGTCGGTACCGACTACCTCACCGAGCCCTTCTTTATCGAGGCCGACCGTCGCGGTCGCGATCGCGAGGACCTGCCCGACTACAACGTGAAGATTACCGCGTGCATGTGCTTCTCGCGCACCTTCATGATGCAGGAGTACTACCACAACTCATCGTGGCTCGAGAACGGCGGTTCGCCCGAGAAGGCCGCCCGCAGCGCTCTGACCAGCGCCATCGATGCCTACATCAAGCAACAGGGCAAGTACAACAAAAACGAGAGCGGCATTAAGTGGCAAGACGTCCAGGACTGCCTGGTGCTGGTGACCAACTGCTTCTCCACCCAGACGTCCTACGAGAACCAGACCAAGAAGGCCATCAACAACCGCTTTATCCAGCAGGCTATGACGGCCTTCTTTAAGGAGCGCCTCTCGACTTACCTGATCGAGAACAAAGACGCCGCTAACAAGATCATGGAGCAGGTGCTCATCAACAAGCGCTCGCGCGAGAACGCCGAGAAGACGCGTCAGAGCATCAAGACCAACCTGCAGCAGAAGACCGACATGGCCAACCGCGTGCAGAAGTTCATCGACTGCCGCTCCAAGGACAAGAGTCGCCGCGAGATCTACATCGTAGAGGGCGACTCGGCAGCAGGCGCCATTCGTACCTCGCGCGATGCCGAGTTCCAGGGCGTTATGCCCGTCCGCGGCAAAATCCTCAACTGCCTAAAGGAGGACTATCCACGCATCTTTAAGTCCGACATCATCATGGACCTCATGCGCGTGCTGGGCTGCGGCGTGGAGATCAAGGACAAGCGCATCAAAAACCTTGGTGCCTTTGACCTGGACAACCTCAACTGGAACAAGGTCATCATCTGTACGGACGCCGACGTCGACGGTTACCACATCCGCACGCTCGTGCTCACCATGCTTTACCGCCTGGTGCCCACACTTATCGACGAGGGTTACGTGTATATCGCCGAGTCGCCGCTCTACGAGGTCAACTGCAAAGAGAAGACCTACTTTGCCTACACCGAGCTCGAGAAGAACGGCATCCTCAAGGAGATTGGCGACCAAAAGTGCTCCATCAACCGCTCCAAGGGTCTTGGCGAGAACGACCCGGACATGATGTGGCTCACCACCATGAACCCCGAGACGCGTCGCCTGATCAAGGTGGAGCCCGAGGACGTCACCAAGATGGAGACCATGTTTAACCTGTTGCTGGGCAACGACGAAGCGGGCCGCAAGCGCCATATCTCCGAGCACGGCAAGGAATATCTGGACCAGCTGGACCTGCAGTAACAGCAAATCGATAACGACGGCCCATAAGAAGTTCAAGAGGATATCGTGGCAAAGAAGAAGACGAAGAACCAGCCAAAGAAAAAGCAGGTCAACGCCGAGAACGTCATCGGCCTGCACTCCGAGGTCACCGACCAGCCGATCACGCAGACGCTCGAGGTCAACTACATGCCCTACGCCATGAGCGTCAACGTCTCGCGTGCGTTCCCCGAGATCGACGGCTTTAAGCCCTCGCACCGCAAGCTGCTCTACACCATGTACAAGATGGGTCTGCTCAAGGGCGAGCGCCAGAAGAGCGCCAACATCGTGGGCCAGACCATGAAGCTCAATCCGCACGGCGATGCCGCGATCTACGAGACGATGGTGCGCCTGGCAACCGGCAACGAGGCGTTGCTCGCACCGTTCGTTGAGTCGAAGGGCAACTTTGGCAAGTACTATTCGGGCGACCTGAGCTACGCCGCCTCGCGTTATACCGAAGCCAAGCTCTCCCCCATCAGCGCCGAGATCTTCAAGGACATCGACAAGGACCCGGTCGACTTCGTCGACAGCTACGACGGTGCCATGAAGGAGCCGCGCCTGCTGCCCACCACGTTCCCCAACATTCTTGTCTCGGCCAAC
Source organism: uncultured Collinsella sp. (assembly GCA_958447445.1). Classification (GTDB taxonomy): domain Bacteria; phylum Actinomycetota; class Coriobacteriia; order Coriobacteriales; family Coriobacteriaceae; genus Collinsella. Next base: position 6,570 of record CAUDAE010000022.1, on the reverse strand, counting down.
AAGGGCATCGGCGTCGCCATGGCGTCCGACATCTGCGGCTTCAACCTCAACGAGGTCTGCACCGCCACGATGCACTACCTGCAGGATCCCGATTGCGACCTGCTCGAGTACATGCCCATGCCCGACTTCTCGACCGGCGGCGAGATCATCTACCGCCGCGAGGAGATGGAAAAGATTATTGAGACCGGCCTGGGCAGCTTCCAGATTCGCTCCCGCTGGCGTTGGATTCCCGAAGAGCGCATCATCGAGGTCTACGAGATCCCCTACACCACCAAGACCGATGTCATCATCGAGCGCATCGTCAAGCTCTCCAAAGAGGGCAAGGTCAAGGAGATCGCTGACATCCGCGACGAAACCGACCTCTCGGGCTTGCGCATCGCCATCGACCTTAAGCGCGGCGTCGACCCCGACAAGCTCATGGCCAAGCTCTATCGCTCGACCACGCTGCAGGATTCGTTCTCGTGCAACTTCAACGTGTTGGTCGATGGTTACCCTCGCGTTATGGGCGTGCGTCAGATTCTGCACGAGTGGGTTGCGTGGCGCATCCAGTCCACGCGCCGCCGCATCAACTTTGACCTGGGCAAAAAGTCCGAGCGACTGCATCTGCTGCACGGCCTTGAGGCGATTTTGCTCGACATCGACAAGGCTATCGCCATCATCCGCGGCACTAAGCTCGAGGCCGAGGTCGTGCCCAACCTTATGAAGGGCTTCGACATCGACGAAACCCAGGCCGAGTTTGTTGCCGAGCTCAAGCTCCGTAACATCAACGAGGAGTACATCCTCAACCGCACCAAGGACATTGCCAAGCTCGAAGGTGAGATCGCCGAGCTCGAGGAGATCCTCTCCAGCGAGGAGAACATCAAGAAGGTCATCAGCGACGAGCTGGCAGCGGTCAACAAGAAGTATGTGATGCCGCGCCGCACGGGCAGGATCGAACCCCACGAGGTCGTCGAGGTGAGCCTGGAGCCCGAGGTCGAGGAGTACCCGGTCACCATCATGCTCTCGCGCGACGGCTACCTCAAGAAGATGACGGACCGCGTGCTCAAGAAGGCGACCACGCTCAAGTACAAGGACGGCGACAAACCCTTTATCGAGTTCCCGTCCTCCAACACGCACGAGCTGCTCGTGTTTACCAACAAGAGCCAGGTGTACAAGTGCAAGGTTGCGGCATTTGAGGACACCAAGTCGGCCCAGCTGGGCTCGTACCTGCCGACCGATCTTGAGATGGAACCCGACGAGAGTGTCATCTGGGTCATCGACCCCGAGGACTACAAGGCCGACGTGTTGTTCGTCTTTGAGAACGGCCGCGCGGTGCGCGTCGCGCTTTCTGGATACGTCACCAAGACCAACCGCAAACGCCTCAAGAACGCCATCTACGGCGGCAGCAAGCTGCTGTATGCCCAGGTGCTCAAGGAAGATCGCGACATCGCACTGGTCTCGAGCGACTATCGTTTGATGAACTTCAACACGTCGTTGCTCAAGACCAAGACGACTACCAACACGCAGGGCGTCCAGGCCTTTACGGCCAAGAAGGGCCGCTCGGTCACCACCGTCGGCACGACCGAGGAGATTCTTGGCGCCGGCGTCTCGGCCGAGAAGTTCACCGCGCAGAGCCTCCCCTCAGCCGGTGCCCTCATGAAGGAAAACGACATGCCGAGCCTGTTTGACTAGGTACCACGGCAACGAGACCGTTAGATACTTCGCAAAGCGACGAGGCCCGGAGCGCAACGGCATTGCGCCCGGGACTCGTCGTTTTTCTTCTCAACTATTTCTTAACGCAGATTAATTGATTTCTGCTTATTTTTCTGCGTTAAAAAATGTCAGCGTCACTGCTTCGATGCCCTTTGGTCGGTCGTTAGCAAAACTTGCAAAAATTAGCAAAACTTGCAAAAATTTGCAAAACTTGCAAAGGAGACACCATGGAGTACAGCAAGAACCCCTTTACCCCGACGTTCGGAAGTATCCCTCCCTTTCTAGCGGGTCGCGAGCATATTCTGCGTGACATCAACCGTGGTTTTATCAACGGCCCGGGAGATCCAAACCTGTCGACTATTTTTACGGGCGCAAGGGGAACGGGCAAGACGGCGCTTCTCTCGCTCCTTTCAGAAACGGCGCTTGAACACGGTTGGATCGCAGCAAATGTCTCCGCCATGCCAGGCATGCTCGAAGATATTATCGAGCGAACCAAAGAAGCCGCAGATAGCTACCTCTCACAGCCTCATGCGCGCATAAACGGCGTTCAAATTGGTCCAGTGGGCATCGATTGGACATATGCTCAAGAGGTCCAGGGCAACTGGCGCACACGCATGAATGGCATCTTTAAGCAACTCGAAAAACATGACATCGGACTTCTCATTACCATCGATGAAGTCACCGTCGATCTCGAAGAAATGCTTCAATTTGCCTCTGTTTACCAGCACTTTGTACGCGAAGGTAAAAAAGTTGCCCTACTCATGGCAGGACTGCCCTACAAAGTATCGGCGTTGCTGCGTAACGATTCCGTCTCGTTCCTCAGGCGTTCCCAATATCATCAGTTAGGACGAATCACTGACGTTGAAATTGCAAACGCGTTTCGCAAAACCGTTGAGGCCGGAGGACGTTCAATCACACCAGAAGCGCTCGAGAATGCTGTGAAGGCCGTCGACGGATTCCCCTACATGATGCAGCTCGTCGGATATCGCACTTGGGATGTTTCGGAGAACTCGCCCCAAATCAGTGCATCCGATGTCCAGCAGGGTTCCCTACTCGCACGCATGGAGCTGCGTGATCGCATTCTCGAAACGACCTATCGAGAGCTTTCCGATAAAGACATTGAGTTTTTACTCGCGATGCTGCCCGATTCTGGCCCCAGCAGGGTCTCGGAAATAGCCAAACGCATGGGCGTCGCCAGCAACTACGCAAGCCAATACAAACGCCGCCTTCTCGAGGACGGCGTCATCGGGGAACGTGGGCGTGGTCTCGTTGGCTTTGACATCCCCGCATTCAGGGAGTTCCTGAGCGAGAAAGTCTCCTAGCACGCGGAGATTGTCCATAAGGACATCAACGCATGGCAATCAGTAATCCTCTTGGTAAGGGAAGTAGGCTTTCCGCCAACGCTGATTGCCATGCGTTCTTCTTGTCCTTAGGCGAGCTTGCGAGCGAGCTCTCGCACCTCTTTCAACTTGGGCGACGATGCCATGCTGTCGCGCTCGGTCATACCGCTGATGGCGACAATGCCCTGGTCCTCCCACTTGCAGTACGCACAGGTCGACTTGTACATAGCGATCGCCGCATCATAGACGCCCTCGCCGTGGCTATCGAGTAAAAGGGCCGTCTTGGTGAACGGGAAGCCCGTAGCACCGAAGGCGTATAGGCGATCGATGGCGGCCTTCTCCTGCGCAGTGATATCAAACCAGTAGATAGGCGAAGCGAAGACAACCATGTCGGCGTCTTTCAGCGACTCGATCACGTTGGCCATGTCATCCTTCTGCACGCAAGTGCCCTCGTGGGCGAAGCAATACTGACACCCCAGACAACCAGCGATTTTCTTACTGGCAACGCGGATGACCTCGACCGTATGGCCACCCTCACGCGCGGTCTCAGCAAACGCCTCGACCATGGTGTCGGTATTGGCGCCCTTGCGCGGGCTACCGCTCAACACAACGATATTCATAGGAATCTCCCTTCTTCATGCCGCAGGCGCGCGGCATACATTTCGTTGTAACCAAAACGGATGGAGCTATTCAGTCGTCTGTAGATCGCATCTCTCGTTCGTGTTCTCTAGACACAATCTCATTGCCTGATAACTCCTCGGCCACCTTGATTCTCTCTCCGAGAATTGAACAGCAAATCGTTGCTCGCAAAGTATCGACTGTGAGAAAATTAGCTTGAGCTTTCTCCCTGCTCGCATAAGCGTTCGCGTGAAAGAGCCTAGCCGCATCGGCCAGGCGCAATATAGATCCGCGGAAACCGGCCTACGAACAAGGAGCGTCTTATGTATGGACAGCATGTTGCACCGCAGACCCATAACAAACGGACTGGCCTGTCTATCCGCGACGTCAAGCGTCATGCAGACGCCAGAATCGCCGCCTTCGGAGTAAGCATTCTTGTGGCAGGACTGCTTTTGCTACCCTGCGCAGCACTGGCGACAGAAATGCCCGAAACCGATGTCGCAGCACCCATTGCCTGCGACGAAGCCAACGCGGAAGGCAGCCTCACAGCTACCACCGTTGTCGACCATAACTATGACCTGGAGCTCCCTCCTGCCTTCATGTTGGTCCAGAATGAGGCGTTTGTATACGATTTCCCCGACAAACCCGAGGACTTCATCTACGGGCTTAACGACACCGTCCATCTCTTCAAGATCGACACCGATACCGAAGGCCTTATAAAAACCGAGAACCCCAAAGAGGCCAGCGTCTCTATTGCCCTGACCATGATCGACAATCACGTTAGAGCAACCGCAGTCTTTACAGGCGGCTACGCTGACGACCAAATCCCTTACAGACTGAACCTTGTCAGCTCAACCCACCTTGGCACACACGTTGACCGTGACTTCGACAGCGAGCAGGGGATTATGCACGAGACGCGGCACGATTACTACATCCGCTACGTCTTCGACAGCGACGTGCACTTGATTGCAACCGAAACGAGCGGTTCCAAACCCGATCCAAGTGTTAAGCCGAGCCCAGAGGTCAAACCCGAACCGGAAACCAAACTCGAGCCCACACCGCAGCCCAAAGCAGAAAAGCCCGCGGCAAATCCCGTTTCCACCAAGGCAGTGGCGGCGGTTAAACCAGCCAGGACCACCCTACCCGCTACGGGCGACAACGGCGCGATAGCAGTCGCCCTGAGTGTTGCCGGTGGTGTAGTTGCAGCAGTTGGCATTTCCGCAACAAGGCGTCGCAACCGCTAGCTAAAACAAATACGCCATTCACACAGGCAAACAACCAAGCTCCAACGAAAACAGTCCGGTCATCCGACTGTGCCGCACTCCAGTAGTTCGCAGAGGATATCAAGGAGGTGGCCCAGGCTTCCCTTGTCGCCCTCGAGCTGTGCGACAGGCAGATCAGGTTTGGGAAGTAGAACGGCCCTTGCGGGCGTCGCGAGTTTTGGCGAGGACGTAGGCATCGGGGTCGTCTTTGAACCAGGGGCAACGGCGCTCGCCGGAGACCATATGGCGGTGGGGGCAGCCGCCCATGCACATGGGCAGAATGTGGTGCACGGATGATTGGGCGTCCGCAGGCTGAGTGAAGCCATAACAACACTTCGCGCATCGAGCAGTTTGAGCCGGCGTGCGCATGTCGGCGCCATACCGGGAAGGGAGGGCCTTCTTGTGGGGCGGACGACCCCATTGCAGTCTCCTTCCGCTCTAATCCTGCGGGAACGACAGCGGCCGTAGGAGTACCGCTACCGTACTCGTAGCGGTTCTCCGCCCCCTAAGCAGCGTGTCCGCTACGAAACGACCGTCTTGTAATAAGCGCCGAAGTCTGCGAGCGAGTCCATGATGGGCATCATCTGGCGGCCGAGCTCGGTAAGGCCATACTCAACGCGGGGAGGATTCTCGCCATAGTCATGGCGAAAGACCAGCCCATCATCCTCCATCTGCCGCAGGCTGTCGGTAAGCACCTTCTGAGAGATCCCCTCAAGGTTGCGGCGCAACTCGTTGAAACGCCAAGGGCGTACGCGCAAGTTACGTATAATGAGCAGCTTCCACTTGCCGCCAATGAGCGCTACCGCCGTTGCGACCGGACACTCCGGAAGTTCCTCTTTCGCCATCACGGGAGACCCAACCTCCTTGACCATACCGGTTTCACAAAAAAGTACGCAGTTACAAATATGTGCGTACTCGTATTTGCATGCGCCTTCGCGTTGAATATAACTCACGCAGGAGATGCCTGCAAGGTAAATCAACCCAAAGAGAGGAACCATTATGGCTAATTATGCAAAGGCCCACATCGGTAATGAGAGCCGTGTCGAGCTGCACGAAGTGCTCGGGCTTACCGGGGCAGAGGTGAGTGTCAACAATCTTCCCGCCGGCGCTGGCGTTCCGTTTGTCCATGCACACAAGGAAAACGAGGAAATCTATGGCGTGCTCGAAGGCGCCGGCTCGGTCACGATCGACGGTGAGGAAATCGAGCTTGCAGCCGGCGACTGGCTGCGCATTTCCCCCGCCGCACACCGCCAGTTCCGCGCCGCGTCCGACTCGGGCATCACATACGTCTGCATCCAGGTCAAGCAGGGGTCCCTTAATGCCTTCACGGCCGACGACGCTATCATGTTCTAATTCGCAATCGATGCGTAAGGGGCCAATGAAGCCCCGCCCGTTGGCCCCTTACGCTAATCTGTTGACGCAAAGCTACCCCACATCCCAGCCGTCTTCACGCAAAAGAGGCGGAGGCACGCTTTGTCGGTTCCGGGAATAAAAGCCAAGACAGTTACAATATAATCACTTCGAACTCAGGACGTTGAGCTTTCGTTTTGTCCCAAACCCTTGCCAGTTCTGTGGCGGATGCCGAAAGCTGCAGATCGATTATCTGACGCTCCTATTTGGCAAGGTGTTTTTTAGAATCCATTTTGCGCTCGGCCTCG
>CAUDAE010000021.1 GCA_958447445.1 uncultured Collinsella sp. | reverse complement strand
GCCCTTGGCCTTCTTGGTGTTGCCGTTGGGCGTCTGCTCGGCGACCTTGCCCTCGTCGACATCGTCGTTGTAGCTTTGGTCGATGGTGCCGACCTCGAGGCCGGCTTCCTTGATCAGCTCGACGGCAGTCTGCTGGTCCTTGCCCAGCACATCGGGCACGGTGACTTGCTCGCCGCCAAAGAGTCCTGTGGCAAAGGCCACCACGATGCCGATGACGGCAACGGCTGCCACCACGGCGGCGATGATCTTGTTCTTGTTGGATTTGGGCTTTTCGACCTCGTAGGAGCCGGTGGAGCCCGAAACCGAGCTGCGGGCGGTATTTTGGCCGCTCACGCCCGAGACGGGACGCACCATGGCGCGCGTCTGATCGGAAAGCTCGCGAGTCTTGGTGGCGCCCAGCTCACCGGGGGCACCGATGATGCGCGTGGGCTCCGAGACGTTGACGGCACGGCCCGACAGGTAGCTGTTGAGCACCTGACGCAGCTCGTCGGCGGTCTGGAAGCGGTTTGCCGGGTCCTTCTCCATGCACTTGAGGATGATGCGCTCAAGGTCGGCGTCGACACCGGAGTTGATCTGGCTCGGCGGAATAGGCAGCTCGTTGACCTGCTTGAGTGCGACCGAGATAGCGTCGTCACCGTCAAAGGGGACGCGGCCGGTGGCGCACTCGTACATCACGACGCCCAGCGAGTAGATATCCGAGGTGGGGCCGAGGTCCTGACCACGGGTCTGCTCGGGGCTGACGTAGTGGGCGGTTCCCAGCACGTTGTTGTCTTGCGTGAGGTGGCTGTTCTTGGCGCGCGCGATGCCAAAGTCCATCACCTTGATGTTGCCGTCGGGCAGCACCATGATGTTCTGCGGCTTAATGTCGCGGTGGATGATCTCGTGCTTGTGGGCGACCGAAAGCGCGGAGCTGATCTGCGAGCCGATCTGGGCGACCTTCTTGGGGTCGAGGGCGCCGTGGCTCTTGATGCCGCTCTTAAGGTCGGTGCCGCGCAGGTACTCCATGACGATGTAATAGGTGTCGCCGTCCTTGCCCCAATCGTAGACGCCCACGATATAGGGGGAGGAGAGGCCGGCTGCTGCCTGGGCCTCCTGCTTAAAGCGTGCGGCGAAGGTCGCGTCGCCAGCATACTGCGGCAGCATGATCTTGACGGCTACCGTGCGGTCGAGAACCTGGTCCTGTGCACGGTAGACGGTCGCCATGCCGCCTGTTCCCACCTTATCCTTGAGGAGGTATCTTCCCCCGAGGACCCTCTGTTCCATTCCTGCTCCTAACATAACTATTCGCTCAACGATGTGTGTAGTACCTACGATGTGGCCGCTGGGGCCGTGTGACGCGTTGCCGCTAACCCTTAGGCCGCGGCGCGCCTCGGGTGTCCGATTCGATCATGGGCATCACGCTCCCTGTGCGGCAAGCGCCGCGGTCAGGACGATACCGGCGATCTTGGCGGCCTTGACGTCATGTTTGTCGAAATCCTCCAAGGCCACCGAGATGGCGACCGTGGGTGAATCGTAAGGTGCAAAGCCGACGAACATCGAGTTGACGTTGGTGCCGCCAATCTCGGCCGAGCCGGTCTTGCCGGCGACCTTGACGCCGGGGATCTGGGCATCGGTGCCGGTGCCGGACTGGACGACGGCAAGCATGGCCTGCTTGACCTGGTCGGCCGTGGCGGAGCTGACGGCCTGACCAAGCGAGCGGGACTGCGTGGTCTTGACCACGGTTCCGTCCGGGGCGAGTACCTGGGCTACAAAGTACGGGTCCATGACCACGCCGCTGTTAGCGATGGCGGCGGCAATCACGGCGTTTTGCATGACGGTGGTCTGCGGGCCGGGCGTGTGGTCCATGCCGACAGGCTGGCCGGCGCCGGCCCAGGCGGTCTCCCACTCGGTCATGAGCGACGGGTCGGCCATGATGGAGGCCGCGGAGGTCAGGTCCTGGCCGAGCTTTTGGCCGTAGCCAAAGGCGTTGGCAAACTGCACGAGCGTGTTTGCGCCAACTTCGTTTGCCACCTGGCCAAAGACGACGTTGGAGGACACGGCAAAGGCCTGCTGCAGGCTGATGGTGCCGTAGCTCTCGTTGGCATAGTTGGTGACCGGTGCGTTGCCGATGTCCATGGAGCCGGGCGCCTGGTAGGTGCTGGTAAGGCTGGCGGTACCGGTCTCGAGTGCCGCGGAAAGCGTAACGACCTTAAACGTTGAGCCCGGCGTGTACAGCGCGTCCATGGCGCGATTGTACATGGAGCCGTCCTCGCCGCCGCCCGTCTGCAGCAGGGCATCGATGTTGGTGTTGTCGTAGGTGGGCGAGCTGGCACATGCGAGCACCGCGCCGGTACGCGGGTCGATGACCACTACAGCGCCCTTAAAGCCCTTGAGCGCCTGCTCAGCAGCCGTCTGGATGCGCGAGTCGATGGTGAGCTTGGCGGTGTTGCCCGGCTGGGTCTGGCCCGCGAGCGACGCGATGGCGTTGTTCCAGCTGGAGTAATCCTTAGAGCCGGTGAGCGTGTCGTTCATGACGCTCTCGATGGCGGTGGTGCCATACTGCTGGCTCACGTAGCCAACCACGTGCGCTGCCAGGTTACCGTTGGGGTAGGAGCGTACGTAGGTGCCGTCCTCCTGCTGCAGCGACTCGGCCAGCGTCACGCCGTCGGACGTGATGATGGAACCGCGCTGGATGTACTTGGAGCGGGCGATGGTGTGGTTGTTGGTCGGCATGTCCTGATAGTCCTTGGCCTTGATGACCTGGACATAGGTGAGGTTGCCGATAAGGATGGCGAACAGCGCCGTAAAGGCGAGCACCGCACGGGTTAGACGGTTGGCGAGCGCAACGCGGCCGAGCACACCGGATTCAGGCGTGTCGAGCAGGCGACGGCGCATACGCGAGCCGATGGAATGGCTGCCGCTGCCGTAGGAAGACGAGGTGGCAAAGCGCGTGCCCGTCGGGGCGGCGGCAGATGCGACCTGATCATCGGTGATGGCGGCCATGGTGCCGGTGCCGGTAAGCTCGGCCTCGCGTCCGGTCGCCTCGTCACCGGCGCGCAGCAGGAGCGCGACGATGATAAAGCTCGCCAGCAGAGAGGAGCCGCCCTGGCTCATAAAGGGCAGAGTGACGCCGGTCAGCGGGATCAGGCGGGTTACGCCGCCAACGATCAAGAAGGCCTGGAAGCTGATGGCGGCCGTAAGGCCTGTGGCACTAAAGGCGGCGAGGTCGGATTTAGCGCGGGCAGCCGTGGTGAGGCCACGCACGGCAAAGAGCATAAACAGGATGAGCACGGCGCCGCCGCCCAAAAGGCCCATCTCCTCGCCGATAGCCGAGAAGATAAAGTCGGACTCGACGACAGGGATGTTGTTGGCCATGCCGTTGCCGATGCCAACACCGACCAGACCACCATCGGCAAGCGAGAAGAGCGACTGGACGATCTGGTAGCCCTGGCCCTGGGCGTCCTTAAACGGATCGAGCCAAACCTGGAAACGCACCTGAACGTGAGACAGGAACTTGTAGGCGCCCACGGCTCCAACGGCTAAGAGCGCAAGGCCGATAACGACATACGAAAAGCGCCCCGTGGCAACGTAGAGCATCAGCAAGAAGATGGTGTAGAACAGCACGGCCGAACCCAGGTCGCGTTCGAAGACGACGACGAGCAGGCACACACCCCACACGGCAAACAGCGGCAGCAGCAGTCGCAGGCGAGGGATCTTAAAGCCCAGAATCTTGCGGTTGGAGATAGAGAGCAGCTCGCGGTTCTCGGCCAGGTACCCGGCTAGGAACAGCACGATAAAGACCTTGGCGAACTCGCCGGGCTGGATGGTAAAGCCCGCGATGCGAATCCACAGCTTGGAGCCCGAGATCGTGGTGCCGATAAAGATGGGCAGCATCAGCAGGATGATGCCGATAATGCCAAAGGTGTACTTGTAGCGCATGACCACGTCGAGGTTTTTGACCAGTGCGAGCGTTCCCACCATGAGCGCCACCGAGACAAACAGGATGATGAGCTGTGAGATGGCGAGAGCGGGTGCGAGACGCGTCACGAACGTGATACCGATGCCCGAAAGCACAAAGACAATGGGCAGGATGGCGGGGTCGGCACCGGGCGCCAAGATGCGCACGGCAATGTGGGCCGCGGTAAAGGCGGCAAAGAGGCCGATCGGTACGGCGAGCGTCTCAAAGGAGATGGCAGCGCCCGCGGTGAGGACGTACATCGCATACAGCAGGATGACGGGGAACGCCGAGGCGATGAGCAAGAGCAGCTCGGTGTTGCGGCGACTCATAAGCGGCACTCCCTTTCTAATTCTTATCGGAGGCTTCGGCCTCGGCGGACTGTTCGGCGGTTTTCTTGGAATCTGATTCGGAGGTCGATCCCTGATTGGTGTTGTCGCGAATCGTTTGCGCGTCGATCACCTGGCGGGTCTGCTCCTCGTCGATCTGGTGGCGGTACTTGGATATCGTGTCCTGCGCATCGTCGACACTTGTTTGCGGAATGCCCGCCTTGAGGCGGTTTTGCGTGTCTTCGGGCAGGTCGGACAGCTTAATGCTGGTTTCGCTTTCGAGCCAGTGGAGCTTGAGTCCGAGTGGCTTGCCGGGCAGGCCGCGCCAGACGGCGACATTGCCCTGGTAGGTACCCAGGTAGTACGAGCCGGTGACACCCGTGTAGGCCCAGATGCCAGTTGCCAGCACAAAGACGAGGGCCAGAATGGCGGCGATAGTAATGTTGCGGCGACGCACGCGCTGCGCCTCGCGCATGACGCCATCGTCAACCAGGTCAACGACTACTACGGTCACGTTGTCGTGGCCGCCGGCAGCAAGCGCCGCGTCCACTAGGTTGTCGACGCAGATTTGCGCGGTTGAGGACTGCGTGGCGATGTTCTCGATATCGCTATCGGGAATCATGCTCGAAAGGCCGTCGGAGCACAGGATCAGGCGGTCGCCTTCCTCGATATGCAGAGTGAAGTGGTCGGCATACATGGCGGGGTCCGAGCCCAGTGCGCGGGTGATGACCGAACGGTTGGGGTGGACGCGAGCCTCGTCTGCCGTGATCTCGCCAGCGTCCACGAGCTCCTCCACGTAGGAGTGGTCGCGGGTCACGCGGATGAGCGTGCCCTCGTGGAGCAGGTAGGCGCGAGAGTCGCCCACGTGGGCGATGGCGAGCGTGTCGTTTTCGATGTAGGCGCAGGTGGCTGTGCAGCCCATGCCGGGCTTGCCCAGGCCGTTCAGGGCCGCCTCGATTACGGCGGCGTTGGCTGCCTCGACGGCTGCGGCCAGGCGTGCTGCGTCGGCGGACTGTGGGGCCGTCTTGGCAATAGTCTCGACGGCGATGGAAGAGGCTACCTCGCCGGCAGCGTGACCACCCATGCCGTCGCATACGCAAAAGAGCGGCGACTGCACCAGGTAGGAATCCTCATTGTGCGGGCGCACACAGCCAACGTCGGAGCGGGCGCCCCACATGAGTTGCGTGGTGGTGCCGGCATCATAGGTCGAGTCGGTCTCGATGCGCTCCTCGGTCAGGGGCTCAAAGCTCATGGTCGAGCCGGGGTCTTTGAGCTTGGCCTCAACGGCGGCAACGTCGATCTCGGCTGTGTCACCGGGAGAGACGGTGTCGGTCTCGGCGTTTGATTCGGAATTGTCGGTGTCCGGGGAGTCGGGCTCCTCGGACACGCGGGCGGTCGACTCGTCGTCTTGCGGGCTGACGTCTATAGGCTCGGGCGCCGGCGTAGACGCGGGCGCAACCTCGGATGCCGGGGCTATGGGAAACGCCGGCGCGGCGGGCTCGGGTGCCGCAAACACCGCAGCGCTCTCGTTGATTGCCGCGGCGACGGGCTCTGCAAAGTGAGCCGGCGCTGGGGTTGTTTCGGGCGCTGTGGGCTGTTCCGCAGCATGTGCGCCGATGGGCGCCGCTACGGCATCCTCTTCGTCCTCGTTATCGGCGAGATCCGAAATATCATGCGTTACATGCGAAAGAGGCAGGGAGAACACGGTGTCCTCGGGCTCCACGGGTGCGGAGCCCGCCGGAGCGGCGTGGGCCGGCGCAGCTGTGGCGGCGGCCGGTGCCTCGGTCATAGTTGCGGACTTGTTCTCCTCGTCGATCATCGACGGTTCACCTTCATGACCACGTCGCCAATCTGGACTTCGTCGCCCTCACGCAGCGTCGCGGGCTCCACGAGCTGGCGGCCGTTGACGAGCGTGCCGTTAAGCGAGTTGAGGTCCTCGATGATGAGCGCCGGGCCCTGCAGCGAAAAGCGCGCATGCGAGGCCGAGACGAACGGTTCGTTGATGCAGATGTCCGAAGATGGCGAGCGACCGACGATGACGGGGCCGAGCATGTCTACGTGGATGCCGCGGATACCGCGCGGACCCTTGTCCACATCAATCGTCCAGATAGCCGAGTCGCGGCGCTGCCCGCGCACAAGTCCCACGCCGGTCTTCATGACGGCGAACAGGAAGATATAGAGCAGGGCGACCAGGACGATGCGGCCTGCAAAAAGGACGATATCGATGTTCATAAGCGACTATCCCCTAAATTCAAAGGTACTCAGGCCAAACGTCAGCAGATCGCCGTTGCGCAGTGGGCAGCGCGTAATGCGGCGGTTGTTGACGAGCGTGCCGTTGGTGGAATTGAGGTCCTCGATCGACCAATCCGAGCCCGTAAAGGTGAGCTGGGCGTGGCGGCGCGACACGTTGGGGTCGCGCAGGGCAATGTCGGAAACTGAGCGCTCGCGACCGATGGTCACCTGTGCGGAGGTGATGCTATGGCTCTCGCCGCTCACGACGTCGACGAGCTGGGCGAGCGGGCGCTGCGGGGCGCGAGTGCTCGCCATGTTGGAGGCGATGCCGGCTGCGGCGCCTAGGCCCACGGCGGCACCGGTCGCGGCGGCTCCGCCCATGCCGGCAAGCGCGTCGCGCGAGACGGTCTGCGGCACCGGGATGGGTGCTGCGGCGGGGTCGGGGACGCTAGGCGCGAAGGGGTCTGCCACGGCAAGCGGGTCGGGAGCGGCGGCGCGAGGCGTCGGCTGTTGCTGGGGCATGGCGGCGGGGCGCTGCTGCTGCGGGGCAGCAAACTGCTGCTGGCCGGCGCGCGGGGCGCTGGCGGCACGGCTTGCCGCGGAGTTGTTCTGGCCCAGGCCGTTTTGATAGGCGCGCTCTTCTTCGTACAGGCGGCCGAGCGTGGGGGCATCGACGTTCTCGGCAAAGACCGAGAACTTGCCGGCGCGCAGCTGCGGATCGATCATAAAGCGCACGAGGGGCTCGCCGACAAAGACATAGCGGCGCTTTTCGGCCTGCGCCTTCACAAACTCGCGGACCTCGCGCGAAAGCTCGGGGTAGAACGGGGCGAGCATGGGATCGTCGTCGGCGGCGATAAGGATGGTATAGAGTGCCGGCGCCGTGTTGACGCCGTTAATCACCAGAGTCTGATCCTCCATGTCGCGAGCGGCCTGCTTAGCAAGCTTCTTAAAGGAGAACGGGGCACGGGTGGCACCGAAGATGCCGGCCACGTGGTCCTCGAAGATGTTCAGGAAGTTCACGAAAGATCACTCTCCGTATAGGTTCTTTGGTATCCGAGCAAATATAGGCATATCCCAACGATTATAGAGGATAGGGTTCCCGCAACCGCCGCCTTGGCGACGACCGCGGCTGCAAGGCTGGCAATTTCCATATGGTGTGCAAGACAGGACGCCGCTGCGCAGCCGATGCCGGTGACAGCGATGGCGGCGATTGCGGCAAGGTTTGAGCCCTGATCGGCACGCTTGGCATGGGCATTGAGCAGCGCAGATGACGCCGCGGCAGTTGCCGCGACCAGCACAAAGGCAGCCCAAAGGAGCGGGTCTCCCAGCGCTGCGGCAACGTTACCGAGCCCCAGCACGCCTCCGGCTGAAAGCGCGACCGTGGCCAGACGGGCAAAAAGCGCGCCCATGCCCGTTGCCGCGGCGGCGCTTGCCGGGCCGAGCCAAAATGACGCGACGCCGGCGGCGACCCCAGCTGCCAGGAAGGTATTGCCGGTCAGACAGCCAAGCGTGAGTGCACAGGTGAGCGCGGCGCTCGCGGCAGCCTCGGTACGACCCCAGGCGATCCACCAACCGGACATGGCGGCGGCAAAGATCACCGCGACGGGCAGCATCGACAGGATGCCCTGTGCCTGCATGGTGGCGTTGGCCATGAGCACCAAAAAGCCCACAGCCGAGATGGCCGAGCCGATCTGGGGGGCCAGGCCAGCCGCCGCTCCGATCGCGATAGCCGCAATGACCAGGCCGGGAAGCGCCGCGACCCCGGCCGTTTGCATCAACAAAAAGCTAAAGGTGCCGCACGTTAGCGCCGAGATAGTGCGCATGGTGTAGTCGCGCGCATGGCTCCAGCGCGTGCCCGCCCAGCCGAGTGCGGGGTCGACCTCGATGGCGTCGTCCTCGTAGTGCGACGGCTCGATATCGTCGAGCTCCTGCTCGTCATCCGAAAGCTCGCCAACCATTTGCTCCAGGCTGCGACGGCCTTCGCGCACGCTGCCCAGACCGGCAAGGAGCTGGTCGCAAAATGCCTCGATGCTGTTGGGGCGGTCCTGCGGCATGGGGGAGAGCGCGCTCATGAGCGCGGCCTCGGCTCCCGGGGGGAAGTGTGGTATCAGCTCGCTGGGATAGGTGGCGCCGCCGATGATGCGGTCGAGCGAGTCGGCGGGCGTAGCCGCCATAAAGGGGGCGCTGCCGCACAGGCTCTCGTAGATCACACAGGCGAGGGCAAAGACATCGGCGCGCTCATCGACCGTGCCGGTCTCGATATCGAGCTGCTCGGGCGGCATGTAGCCGATGGTGCCGCCGCGCGAGCCGCCAAAGCCACCGGCGGACGACAGTCGCGCCATGCCAAAGTCGGTGAGCTTTACATTGCCCGAGTGGTCGATGAGCACGTTGGCGGGCTTAATGTCCAGGTGGAGTACGCCATTACTATGGGCGAAGGTGAGCGCCTGGCCCAGGGCATCGGCAATGGCCGCGGCCTCGTCAAAGGTAAGTGAGTGGCCGTCCACGCGGTGCAAAAACTCGGCCAGCGACATGCCATCGACATATTCCATAACCAGGTAGGCATAGGCTGTGTCGTGCGTAAAGTCGATGACCTGCACGATATTGGGATGTTGAAGCATGGCGGCGGTGTGCGCCTCGCGCAGGACATCCATGATGTCGCTGGCGGGCATGCCGGCACCGTTGATAAGGGGGATGCGCTTAATGGCGACGCGGCGGCGCAGGTGCGTGTCGCGGCAGATCTCGATGGAGCCAAAACCGCCGGTCGCAAGTGTCTCGAGCGGCTGGTACCGCTTGAGCAGCTCGCGAGAGCTGGTGCCCTCCAAAGGAACGTCCGGCGAGAACCGGGCGGTATGTTGCGAGAAAAGCGGCATGGCCAACCCTCGTGCGTTTAAAGTTCGTTTGCGAGTGGCGGGCGCGGAGCCGAGCCGTTCGCGGTGGCATAGATGCTGCTAGTGTAGCACGCTCGGGTGCATGGGGAGGATAGCGGGATGCGAGGCTGCCTGCCTGGCTTGGCCTTAGCGCTTTTTCTTGTTCTTCTTCTGCTTGCGCTTGGTCTCCTGGGGCTTGTCGCCCTGTTTGGCTTCGGCAGCGGCCTTTTCTGCCTTCATCTTCTTGCGCTTGGTCTCGATGCGGAGTTTTTTGTTGATGCGGGCCTTGAGGAAGGGGCCGAACTGCTCGGCATCGCCACGGACGAAGGTGTCCTTGGGGATCGTCACGCCCTGGTCGGCGAACATGGCCACAAAGATGCGCTCGCCGTCGAGCACGTGGTCGAGCTTGTCAAACGGGAAGAACTGTGACTTGCCGCTCTTGCCCCAAACCATCAGGCCGTCCTCGTTGGCGGCGACGCGGCGATAGCGGCCACCCATTGACTCGTCGGCCTCAACGGCGTCGATAAAGTCGCGGGCGAGGGTGTGGTGCAGGTTTTTGCTCCACCAGGCCAAAAAGGCGCCGAATACGATCAGGACGACGCCAAACTTGATCCAGTTGCCGCCGGCCACCAGCATGCCGATGCCGATGAGCGCGGCAATTGCCGCGGCGACATACAGCGAGCCGCGACGCCTGGGCGAGGCGACCAGACGGGCGAAGTCGGTGACCAGGTCGTTTTCGTACTGGTACTCGTTGAGGTACAGGATGCCGTCGTCGGCTGCGGCCTGCTTCTCGAGCGCGACCTCGACCTGGTCGGCTGCTTCGGAGGGAACGAGGTTGCTCTCTGCGTCTGCCATGCTCTTTGGACTCCTATCGCGGCGGGCTCGCCGTACGGGTTATTATGAATGCAGTATGCCGTGCGACCGCTTGGCCGTCGCGGCAACAAGACTCAGTATACCCGGGGGAGCACCCATGGAATCGTTGTACCGAAAGTATCGCCCGCTCACCTTCGACTCTGTGGTGGGCCAGCAGCATATCGTCTCGACGCTCGAGCACGCCATCACCGAGGGACGCCTGTCCCACGCCTACCTGTTCTGCGGACCGCGCGGCACGGGCAAGACCACCATGGCGCGCATTCTGGCCAAGGCGCTGCTGTGCCACAATGCCGAGGCGACGCGCGCCGAGGGTGCAAGCGGCTGCATGCCCGACGGTACTTGCGAGGAGTGCGAGCTCATTGCCGAGGGCAACCACCCGGATGTCTACGAGCTCGATGCCGCAAGCCGTACCGGCGTGGACAACGTGCGCGAGGAGATCATCAACTCCGTCAACTTTGCCCCGGTGCGCGGCAAGTACAAGATCTATATCATCGGCGAGGTCGACATGGTCACGACGGCGGGGTTCAGCGCGCTGCTCAAGACGCTTGAGGAGCCGCCGGCGCACGTGATCTTTGTGCTGTGCACCACCGACCCGCAAAAGATTCTGGAGACCATCCTCTCGCGCTGCCAGCGCTTTGATTTCCACCGCATCGGTAACGAGGATATCGAGCGCCGCCTGGCATACGTGTGCGAGCAGGAGGGCTTCGACTACGACGACGAGGCGCTTGCCATCGTGGCGCGCCATGCCAAGGGCGGCATGCGCGACGCGCTCTCCACGCTGGAGCAGCTGAGCGTCTTTGGCAACGGCACCGTGCATGCGGACGATGCCCGCTCGCTTTTGGGCGAAGTTTCGGACCAGATTCTGGGCGAGTTTGCGCGCGCCATTGCTGATCGCGATGTCGCCGAGTTGTATGGGCTTATTCGCGCGCAGGTCGAGGAAGGTAACGATCTGCTGGAACTGACGCGCGACCTGGTGGCGCACGTACGCGACGTGTATGTTGCTTGCGTTGCCGGTGCCCGTGCCGAGTTGTTTGAGGGCGGCTCCGAGCAGGCCGAGGCGCTTGCTGCCGAGGCCGCTGCCTTTGGCGAGCATCCTGCCGATCGTTTGGCTCGCGTGCTGACGGTGCTCGACGACGCCGCCTTGGAGATGAGGGGTGCGAGCGACGTGCGCCTGGTGCTCGAGATCGCCTGCACGCGTCTGGCACGTCCCGAGGCCGATTTAACGATTGAGGCTTTGGCTGAGCGCGTGGCTCGCTTGGAGGCCATGGTTGCCAACGCCGCCGTTCCGGCGAGCGTGGCTGCTGCTCAAGCGAGTGCGCCTGCTGCATCCGCACCCGCTGTCCAGCAGCCGACGCTGATTTCGGGTGCCCGAGCTGCTACTCCTGCGGCGACCGCCGTCCCCGCTGCTGCGTCTGCGCATCAGGGTGGCATGCCTTGGGACCGCGGCGCTGCTGTTCCGGCTGCCCAGCCTGCGTCCAAGTCCGCGGCTCCGGCTCCCGCGCCCAAACCTGTAACGCCTGCACCTCAACCCATTGCGGCTCCTGCTCCCGCGCCTGCTGCATCGACCGTGCCGGTGTCCAGGCCCAACAACGCCGCCCAGGTTGCCGCTGCCGGTGCTGCCGAGACCCCCGCGGTCGAGGACGCCGGCGAGCTCCAGCGCAAATGGGCCGAGGTCGTCGAGCGCGTCAAGGCTCGTCAGGCTTCCTATGCAGGCCTGCTACTCAACGCCCGCGCCACGGCCGACGACGGCTCCAAGCTCACGGTCTCGTTCCCCGCGGGCTCGACCTTTGCCATCAAGATGCTCGGTCGCGCCGACACGCAGTCGGTGGTCCTGCCGACGGTCTGCGCGGTCTTTGGTCGTCGCACTGTCGACTACGTCCTGGATGGAGGTGGCACGCCGGCTCCTCAACATGAGGAGCATTCTCCATCTGCACGGGCTGCGGCATCTGCGGACCCGCAACCCGTGTCCTCGGCGGCCCCTGTATCCTCGAGCGCCAGCGCGCCGCAGCGGCAAGCGACGCCGGTGATGGCACCGACCCCGTCGGCACCTAAGCCCGCTGCGCCCAAACCGGCTGCTCCGGCTCCCGCGCCCAAACCCGCCGCCGCGCCTGCGCCCAAGTCATCCGACCTGGCTAAGGCCCCCTGGCTGCGCTCCGACAACCCTGCCGGCGCTCCTGCCACGGGCAAGCTCCCGACCGAGCCCGCGCCCCGCGCGCCCGAGCGCTCGTCCGCTCCCAAGGCTCAGCCTGCCGCGCCGTCTGCGCCGTGGGAATCCGAGCAGGTGCCCTACGACGATGCCATGGTCGGCAGTTTTGCTGCCGATGCCGGCGGGGACGATCTGCCTCCGTTCGACGTGCCGGGTGCGGCGTCCGCGTCCAAACCCGCCGCGGCGGAGCCCAAAGAGGAGGACGCCCCCGCTGCCCCTTGGGAGTCCAACCCCGGCGCCGGCAGCCCCTTCGGCCATCAGGGCGCAGCCCCGAGCATCCCGCAGACCGAGGACGAGGCCAAAGCCCTCATCCGCAGCGTCTTCGGTCAGTCCACCATCTTCAAGCCGGTGGAGTAGCTGCGCAGGCGGGTATACCGCTCAAGAAGAGGGCTCAATGTCCGGGCGCATCTGTATTTCGGACATGTGTAGTGTGGTGCCGCGGATATCGCATTCGAGCAGACAGGTGCGTGACGGTCGGCCTAGGATGCTGAGGTCGATACGATACGTCGCGTGGCTGTCCGTGCACTCGACTTGCTCGGCGTTGATGGTTGCCCCGATTGTCAATAAAGAGCCCGGTTCGGCATCGACAATCTTGAAGTCCTTTATCTTGACCTTGAACTCTTGGTAGAGGGACGGGCTGTTGTAGTAGACAGTTCGGGTTCCATCGGTGCACTCATCGGTCGCTTCCCATTTGACGACGGGCTGGTCCGAGCTGGCTACCAGCAGTTCTGCTCCAAAAGCTATGGCATGGGTGATGACAACCAGCAATGCCCAGCCGACAAAGAGATAGAGAACCACATATGCAACGGGGTGTTTTGAGCGGATGTTTTGGAGCGCGTTGGGGGCATTCATGGGGCACCTCCAAATTACTATCTATGGCAATCAAATTATACCCTGCCGCCATGTGCGCCGCCTCGAGCAGCGGTTCGGCATTTAGCTATTTAGTGGCGCACATGAAATGCCGGATTCGGCTCTACTAGATTGAGTGTGCGATATTATGCAACCTTGCATAATTCGACCTTGCATAATCTTTGAGTGCGGTTTGTATTGGAGGACATGTATATCGACTGAGGTAACACGTCCGCCCCGCTCTCTCGCCGCGCGCCGTGGTACGATTTTTGAGTTTGAAAGTCCCGCCGTGCTCCGGCTGCCCTTGCAGCTCGGCGTGCGGCCGCACGTAAAGGAGCCATCATGGCCGGTATGAACATGCAGCAGATGATGAAGCAGGCTCGCAAGATGCAGGAGCAGCTTGCCGCCGTGCAGGAGAACCTCAAGTCCCAGACCGTCGACGCCTCTGCCGGCGGCGGCATGGTCAAGGTGACCGTTAACGGCGAGATGGAGCTCGTCAACCTCACCATCGATCCCGATGCGCTCGATCCCGAGGACGTCGATATGCTGCAGGATATGATCATGGCTGCCGTCAACGAGGCCGTCCGCGGCGTCAACGAGCTCGCCAACAAGCAGATGGGCGCCATCACCGGCGGCCTCAACATCCCGGGCATGCCGTTCTAAGACACGCATATATATGAGTGCCAACCACAGTCTGCAAAAACTGCTCGATGAGCTGGGCCGTCTGCCGGGCATTGGTCCCAAGTCGGCCCAGCGCATCGCCTATTACCTGTTGGAGGCCGACGCCGAGGAGGCGCGCCGCCTGGCCGAGGCTATCCTGGAGGTCAAGCAGGAGGTCCACTTTTGCAGCCGCTGCTTTAACTACGCCACGGCCGACGAGTGCTCCATCTGCCAGGACCCGATGCGCGATACCACTCGCATTTGCGTGGTGGGCGAGCCGCGCGATGTCCAGGCGATCGAGCGCACGGGCAGCTACCACGGCCTCTACCACGTATTGGGCGGCGTGATCAGTCCCATGGACAAGATTGGCCCCGAGCAGCTGCACATTCGAGAGCTGCTGGCACGCTTGGGCCACGAGGACATCCACGAGGTCATCATCGCCACCAACCCCAATATTGAGGGCGAGACCACGGCGAGCTATCTGGCCCGTACCATCAAGCCGTTGGGCGTCGAGGTGTCGCGTCTGGCAAGCGGCCTTCCCGTGGGCGGCGACTTGGAGTATGCCGACGAGCTTACGCTTGGCCGCGCCATCGAGGCCCGTCGCGCGATTTAGGTGGCGAGCCTGCTCCTGCCGTATGTTTTCCTCACAGTCGCACGGGGTAGTCATAATTTCCCCGTGCGACTGTGAGTTTGTTGTGCAACAAAGATGCTTCGTATCCGCTTATCGCATGGATGCTTCCGCTCGCATCCTTAATTTGCTCATTCGTTGCGCAACCTTTTGGGTTCGCTGATACACTCAAATATGGATTCGAATGAATGCGCCGCTCCCGAGCGGCGTGTTTTTGTTGGAGGAGAACGCATGCGGCCCGGTGGCACTCAGACAAAGCGCGGCGCCGCGGTGCGCATACGACGCCGACTGGGCTTGGCGCCGCGGGCGTACGCACTGCTATCGTGCTCGCTGGTGCTGGTCATAGCTGGCGTTTCTGCCTATGGCATGACCGTGCCGTCCATGATGCAGGCGCATGCCGCACGCGAACCGCGCGTGGGGCATGAGGTCAAAAGCGATCTGGGCACCACGACTGGATATGCTTGGGCAAGTGTGGTCGGGCATATTGTGTTTGGCACCGACGATGCGGACGGCGCCGAGGCCCCGGACAACGAAGTCACGCTTGCCAATGGCAAAACCATCGTGCTCACCAACACCAAGATCATCGATCGGTTGTCCAACAATAGCGTGGCGGCAACGGTGAATAAGGTCGAGCAGCAGAAGGAGCAGGACGCCCAGCAGTCCGGAAAGCCCGGTAGCTCGGATACTTCTGGCTCCGGCTCGAATTCGTCGAGTTCGAGCGGCGGCTCTGGGTCGGGCTCCTCTACCGGAGGGTCTGGAAATGGCGGCTCGACGGGCGGCAACACTGACAACGATGCAAACTCCGGTGGCCTTTCCGCTGCTGAGGAAGAGAGCATTCACAGCTGGCTTGTGACCAAGTACAACATGCTCGACGGCTATGTTTCTCGTGCCAATGACGTGGTCTCGACCTATAACTCTACGGGAGATCCCAGGCCGTGTGACAGCCTGGTCGGGGAGATGTTTGTCATTCGAGCCGAGTTCGGTCGTCAGACATTCTCGCCCCGGTCAAAGTGGTATCAGCAGTATGCCAATCTGTGGGGCTGTTACACCAACCTATGTCAATGGGTCGGCCATTACGGCGATGATGACGTCGCGCTCGGTAACTTCAACAATAACGTGGCGGCGCTTGCCCTATGATGACCGATCTTGCATCTACCACACCACAATCGCTCGGTCGCGATCCCATGGTCGGCCTGCGCCTGGCGCGTGTCGACGGGTTTGAGCCGGCCATTGCGCTCGGTCAGGACGAACTGCCTACCTATCTGCGTCGTTTTACGATGCTGTTTGCCGACGATGCCACCATGCGCCGTGGCGGTATCGGCCGCGTGACGCGTGCCGTCAACGCCCAAGGCGAGGCAGTGGCACTCAAGCAGCTCATCTTGCCGACGCGCGATGAGTTTGATGACGATGCCGCTCACGAGGCGCTGGTCGCCAAGTTCAAGGCGGCGTTTCGCGAGGAATACGAATGCCATCGCGCCCTTTCGGGCCTTAAGGGCTTTCCCCGCCTCTATGGCTGGGGCGAGGTCGACGGTGTGCCTGCAATTGTCATGGAATGGGTCGAGGGCGAGACACTTGCCCGCTTGCGTTCGCGACTCGCCGTGGACGATGCCGGACGCCTGTCGCCGCTTGTGGCGGCGCGTCTGGGTCGCGACCTGTTCGATCTGCTCTGCCGTATGAGCCTGGTGGGTGAGGGCTTTGTCCATCGCGATATCTCGCCCGCTAATATTATGGTGCGTACGGCGCGTCTACCGCTTGACCGGCAGCTTGCCGAGGGCACCTTTGACCTGTGCCTGATCGACTTTGGCTCGTCGCTGGCGCTTGAGCCTGCGTCGGCCGTGGCCGGTACCGGCGGCAAGGCGTCGTTTACGGAGCGCTATGCCACGCTGCGTCGCGCGACGGTTGCCTATGCCCCGCCCGAGATGCTCACCGACGATATTCCCGACCTGCGCGCTTTGCGTATGTCGCCGGCGATCGACGTCTATGCCGCGGCAAGCACGGTTTACGAGCTCATTGCCGGCGTCGCGCCATACGAAGCCGCGCCGAGCACCTCGGGCACCTCGGGTTCGCGCAAAAAGACGCGCGACATCGCGAGCCCCTACCGTCTCAAGATGGACACGCGGCCCGACTATCCCATTGGTGCCCATGCGCCCGGTTGTGATTTGACTCAGCTGCTTCGTCGTGAGCCCGATGTGGCGCTCGCCGCGGCCGAGCAGGCCCAGCAGCTAGGGCTTGAGCCGGATTCCGAAGAGCTACGCGATGCGCTGGCGTTTGTCGATGCCCAGCTGTTCGACGTGGTGATGGCCTGTCTGTCCAGCCATCAAAAAGATCGTCCCGAGCCGGCGGCGGTCGAGGCGGCGCTCTCGGCGTTTTGTGACCACTATGCGCAAAATGTCGATCGTTCGCTTCGCGGCGAGCCGCTCACGCCGTGCCCCATGGATGCGTCTGGCCGCGCGGTTCGTCGCGCGCTGATGGTCGGCGCGACGGTCGTCTGTGGCGTGGTTTGGGCTGTGGTCGTGGTTTCGGCCGCGCTGCTGGCGTCGGGCGCTCGCGTGACGGCGACTTTGGGATCGCTCGTGTGGTCTGGGTCGCTACCGGGTATTATTGCCGCACTGGCGTTGGCGCTGCCAGGCATAGCCGGCGTTGCCGCGGGGGCACTTGCGCGCGATCGGCGCTCGGGCTTCCTGCAGGGTGTGCTTGCGCTTTCTGCCTGCGAGGTTCCGGTGCTGGTTGTGGCTGCATGTAGCGTATTTTCCCAACGCGCCGTGATGGGCGGCCTTGTTGCCGCTCTGGTTGCAACCTATACGCTTACGTGGTTTTTGCTTGCGATGGGCTTTGCCTTTGAACTTCCCGTTTCGGCACCGCGACGCACAAAAGCCCAGATGGCGACTCCGCTTGCCGGTGGAGCCGCAGCTGTCCGTACTTTTGGCGGACCTGTCGAAGTATCGTCCGATTCTATTTCTACGACCAAGGAGGCCTAGGTCATGGCATCTCAAGGTGTGCTCACCCCGTGCGGGGCCATGTTTGACATCGTTAAGCGCGCAGCGCATCTGAGCCATATCGAGCTGTGCGGCTTGGTGCTTTCGTCCCGTCCGCTCGCCGACGGCCGCAGCCCGCAGAGCCGAGCCGCCGATCGCTCTTGGGTTTCCCGCTTTATCGTTCGCGCGCCGGTCGGCACGCTTCAGCAGCGCTACTTTGCCGAATACGGTACCTCGGCTGCGCGTATTATGTCGCAACTGGCCCTGCGCCAGCGCAATCCCATGGACTCCACGGCTGTGATCAATATGGTGTGCGGTCCTGCAGGTGAACCGATGGTACGCGCGCCCGAAGAGTGCCACCAGGACACGAATCTCTATCGCAACGCGCTCGATCGCCTGTCCCAGGCGGCGGAACTCATGCCCGCCGAGCGCGCCGAGGCCGTGCTGGTGCTGTTTGTCGCCGTCGGTTGTTCGGCGGATGTGCGGTCCTCGGTGAACTATGCCATCGACTACGCACACGCGACCTGTGGCGGAGGCACATCCACGCCGCGTTCGCTTGGCATGTCGCTGACCGCGGGCGAACGCGAACCCGCCCCGGCGCACCCCTTGGGCTTGCTGCGCGTGCAAAACAGTTTTGTCGTGAGCGCCCCGCGCTGGATTCAGCCGAGTGAGCAGGGTGTTGAGATTGGCGCGCTGGCCACTGGTGAGGGCGATATTACCGACGTCGGCGACGATGTCTCGGCCCGCCATGCCCATATCTGGTGCGATGCTCAAAATATCTGGCACGTCGAGGACTTGTCGTCCACCAACGGAACCGTGGTGGTAAACGGGGCCACGCGCGTCTGCATTCAGGTCGAGCCCGGCCGTTCCGCCCAACTCAATCCCGGCGACGAGCTCAAGCTCGGCGAATCCACTACCTACGCCATTCTCTTCGGTGCCCTCTAGCCGGCAGATAGGGACGTTTCTTTTCTGCCGGCACTTGGGGACACTCCTCGGCGCGCCAGAGCCAGTCGCCCGGGGATGGAGGGGCCATTTTGGCCCTTGGCGGTCAGTCGGGGCGAAACTAGAAGATCTTTCCGATTCGCGGCTGTTCATGCTTGTAGAGCATCTAAAACAATAGGATGTTATTCTGGAATATGCCGGGTGCGTGAACTTGCCTGTCTTAGCCTTAATAAGGTATAGGGGAGTTTGGCTCAGGGGTTCCGTCTTGTTCTTCAGCGCAGTATTGTGGGACAGATTTGCTGAGATTGGCGCCTTACACCGCAGAGCGCACGGAAGGCTCTCGATTTGTGTTCTGGCCCCAGAATACAGGGCCTGATACTTACCAACTGTGGCATGGATGTAACATCTGTAGAAATCAACCCTTTTGTTGTCGACCTTTGTAAGAAAAACACTGCCATCAACTCTTTGGATGACGAAACTAGGGTGCTTGAGGGGAGCCTTTACTCCCCTCTGAGAGATGACTCATGTTTTTCGCTTGTCGTTGTGAATCCTCCGTTACTGCCGATTCCGGATGAGATTCCTTATCCCTTCGTTTGAGATGGAGGACAATCGGGTCTGGATAAAACACTTCGTATTCTTAAGGGTGGCGATACGCATTTAGAGAAAAACGGTAAATACTGCTAATAGGGGTGACGACGATGGTGCAGGGGCGACCCGCGATGCTCTCATCAATACGTCGGATACTTGGGAAATCAGGTCTAGATGCATGTATGATGATGCTGTGTGGCTATTCAATTAATCCGCGTTCCGAATGGGTGCAGGGTATAGCTGCGACATCGTATGCTTTTGACCCGGCGCGATACTCAGATATTTCTGAGGCGGTTGACGAAGTTTATACGCACTATGCCGCGCAAGGCGTTTCGGAAGTTTGCACATCTACGTTACGGGCTTAGGTTTCTTCAAGCGAGCAGGCCGGTTGCGTTATTTCGAGCGATTTTTCTAGTCTAGACGACAAAAGGCAAAGGATTTGATGGGTATAAAACGCGGACGTTTGTGGGCGGATGCTCAAATCTATTGTGGCAATCGGGCGGTTGAAAAAGATATTTCAACCGCCCGATTGCCAGGTTCGTCGGAGGAGATGTCCGATTCCGACTCTCTTGTAGGAAGAGCTTGAGATCGTATTGGCCCAAGGCAATCTTAAAGCAGTCTCATTGGCAAATCTTCGCTCCTGTTGTGTTGAGGTGTAAGGTATCAGTGATTGATGTTTTGTGGCGGGTAGATTGGGGCCTTCCTTGATTCGATGCGTTCTCTCGAGGTTCATCAGAGCAAAAGGGGCTTTCGTCTTCATTGCTATCACGGTGATTGGAACCGCTCTCTCCTATGCCATGCCATACGTGA